>CAZOJZ010000112.1:0-10970 GCA_964580205.1 uncultured Roseivirgaceae bacterium | reverse complement strand
CCAGCGATGATGGGGATGATTTTGGTATTTTGGTGCATGATCCAAGATAGTACCAGCTGATTCAAAGTACACCCTTTAGCCTCTGCCAAAGACTTTAATAAAGCCATCCTCTGTATATTATCGGTGGTATGATAATCTTCCGGTAAATCTTCTTCAGGCCTGGAATACAGTCCGGAGAGTAAGGAGGAATACCCTAGCAAAGTAATGTAATGGTCAGCTTCAGCATAGTGGATCATTTCATCATTGAGTAACTGCTGTACCCATAGATCGGCCGCTCTTTTGGGACGAAGATAGGAGAACTTTTGCTGCACACAGGAGTAAGTAATATAGTCATGTGTCTTGCTTAAATTTTGACTTTGTTCAACTCTCCATGACTCCGTATTACTAATACCGGTAAATCTTATTTTTCCTTGCTCTTTTAACTTGGTGAAAGCAATTAATCTTTCTTCAATAGGGTAATCCGTGAAATCGATATGGGCGTATAGGATGTCAATGTAGTCTGTTTTGAGTCGAACTAAACTGTTTTCAACCGATTCGATTATAGTATCATAAGAAAGCCCTTCCAACTGAACGGTGTCCAGGTCTCCAAAGTAATTGATCGGACGGCCCCCGCATTTGGTAGCGATAACCAGGCTGTCCCTCTTTTTAGTTTTGAGCCACTGACCGATCACATTTTCGCTCTCATCGCCTACACCATTATCTCTCCAGAAAGCATAGCAATTGGCCGTATCAATAAAATCGCCTCCGGCCTGAATAAAGTGATCCAGAAGTGTATGAGCTTCATTAGGAGGAACTTTGGTTCCGAAGTACATAGTTCCTAAACATAATTCGGATATCAATTGACCGGTATTTCCAAGAATCACTTTCTTCATTTGCTGTCATTTTATGAGCAAATTTCCTTCTACAAAAGGAAGGTAGAGCAATACCACTTGTTATGCTAATTTAATTGACTCAAAAGAAATTTAAACACTGTTCAGGTGTAATACAGAAGCAAAAGAAAAAAGTATTTGAAACTGGTATAATATATTCAAAACTATTTTTATCTGTACCCGATTCTTCCTAAATAGATTTACCCTAGTTGAAAGTGGGGTCTGACAGAATTCTATTCCGAACAATAATTTTGATACATAAATAGAATTACATTATGATGCAGATTAATAAAGTTCTCTTCCTGTTTGTTGCTGGCGTCTCATCGGTTTTACACACCTCTGCCCAGTTTGTTGATAACTTTGATTCCTTGGTACCAACTGATAAGCGTGGATGGCAATTTATGACTGGCGATGGTTCCCTGACCATGGATTTTATCCAAAAGAATGGATATGCCTCGGTTCACGTTGATGCCACCGGGGATAAGCGGAACATCTGGTGGGCCCTGATCAAACATGAAGTACCTGAAGTTGATGTAAACCAATTAATTAAACCGGGTTACGAACTTCGGGTAGAGGCAAAGATTAAGATAAGCCATGCCCCACGCCGGGTCAATCTTCATTTTAATCATCAGCGTACCACTGACTTTCACTCACACCTTATGGAGTATGACATTTCCGACACAACTAACTGGCACGTAATAAGTATGACCACACAGGATTTTGATGCTTTACCCGGTGATCGTATCAATGTACAAATGGCGTTAATGGATTGGGGTTTGAAGCAGTATAGGGTTGATATAGATTACTTTAAAGTGGACCTGGTGGTTTTAAATAATATCGGCCCGGATAAAGGGGACAAACTTCCGTATCACCCAGCACTTGTTGATCCTAAAACCTTTCACTACCATGTGCCAGTTGTGCATGATGCCATGATAGATAAGGAATTTCCAAACTTGAATTTCAACAATTGGACTCTTAATGATAATAGTAAAACCAAGCTACTTACTGTGAGTGGAAGTCAGATTGTGTTGCTGCGTTGGGACCTCAATGAATTCAGAACCAGCAAAGTTGTTCGGTCAGGGCTTCTGGAATTAATGGTTCATTCCCTTCAGAAATCCACTGATTTCCAGAAAGACTTCGGAATGGTGCGGATATCCGAGATAATCGGTGGTAAGCCTGACTGGGATCAGGAGCAGATTACATTGAATTCATTCTGCCTGGGCCAGTCGTTGGACTACGTAATCAATACACAAATGACCATTGATTCTCAGGTGGCTCCTGATAAAAACAATAAATCATTCTTTACCATTTCTTATCCAGTACTTCAACGAATGATTGAGGGCAAAACGTTGGGCTTAGCTATTGGTCCGCTGGGAGCTGTGAATGCTGCTTTTTACAGTTCCGAAAATCAGAGCGGTAAATTTGCCGCTAAACTGCACTTTGATACCGAATAGGGACGCTAATGTTACGGTAATACTATACTTAACTTACCGTTGTTCATCACATGCATCATCAATCAAACGTTTCGCCCGGACAGGGTTATAGACACCACATGGACAAAATCTAACCAGTGTAGCGGCGGCTTGAACTGAAGTCCGCCGACCTTCCCTTACCATATCCAGCATTTTCTTTGCCATATTGAAGGAAACCATTCCATGCCCGCACATAGTAGACAGGGCTAATACTTGTGAGTTTGGAAGATGGTGGTGAGGATCGTTAACATTAACTGCATATTCTATACTATGACGTTGAATGCCGCTTTGCTCTGCGACTAGTTTAGCGTTTTCCACTGAGCTACTCATGTTAATAGAAAGACCAAAATCGGCAGCAACTACCTCTTTAAAACAGTTTCTGGCATCTAGCTGTTTAGTAAAAACGGCCGAGACCGTTCCTGGTTTGATCACACCATCAATCACTTTTTCCCAATTCACTTGAATATCCCGTCTCCAATGGGCGCTTGGTTTCAGGTCTTTTTCAGGTGCAAGGCCAGCTCGGTTCCCATTGCCAATGTTTGATGGGTTATATTTGACACAGATCTTCAAAAAGGCCTTCAATCGGGGAATACACTGGTAATCATTTTTACCTTTAGAAGGGATTGCAAAAATGATGAAATCATCCTGAAAACTTTTTGAATTACCGTATCGGTGCAGGGTGTTGGTCATGATTGTATGGTATCAATATTTTTAAATTCAGTATTATTAGTAATGCGCCCTAGCCCCATATTAGTCTTAGCTCTGGCGTATTTGTATCCCAGTTCATCAAGAAGCGGTGCCAGGATGTTATCCTCTCCATTTGCATCACAACGCGTTGAAATGCCCACTGCAGTTACCGTATCAATACGCTGGTTAACTTCGTTAACTAATCGGAGTACGCTCTCAACTTCTTTTATCGAAGTCCTGATTTCCACAATCGCTGATAAAATTTTCTCATTTAGAATATCCTGGCGTAGATCTCCGGTTTTTTGATTGGTCATCAGGTGGCTGATGGGATTGTTCTTTTCAAATTGGAAACCCCTGCTAGCCAGACACCGGGTCATTTCCTGGATTTCATGGAACCTCACACCTACACCTGGTCTCCCAAACTCAATGGTGTACCCAACTTCACCGGTATCAACACGGGGATTTACATCGTTGGTCTTCACCTCTTCTGTGCCCCTACCTTTAATCCCTGTTGATGTATGCTCTACCACCGGGTCAGAAAAGATCTGCCGAATTAGTCGCGGCATTTCCAGTTCGTTCATTTCGAAAGCATCCGTGGGGCAAACATCCGGCTCTGGCTCAAAACGAAAGCGCAAAATCTTTGCAGCTCCGCGTACCATACGAACCAGCACGGGATTGAGATTTTCCGTACTCATTCCCCTGTAACAGGCCCCGCATTCTACACATGCGTCATCATTGATCTGTGCCCTATTCTTTTGATGATCCACATAAATTGCGCCCATAGGACAAACTGCCACACAATTTCCGCACGCCACACATTTTTTCTGATTAATGACCATAAAAGCAAAGATAATTTAATTATCGATATCATTAAAGTCAGGACATACCCCATAAGAGAATGAAAACCAACGGTTACAACCCCATTCTGGGTAAGTGTAATGGCCATCAAATACAGCACCTCATGACATTTAGTCTCATTTGGTACCATGGAAAAAATCAACTAGATTCAAAAGAGAGGTTGATCCAATGCAAACCCTGATGTAGTATTAGAAAACGAATTGATGACAAAGGCAATTGGCATTATTGGACTTGGCAGAATCGGAATGCCTGTGGCTTGTGCATTTTTGCAGGCTGGGTATACCGTTTTTGGATGTGATAAACAGAAGGAAAATGTGTCTGAATTCGAAAAATTAGGAGGAATTCCTTTATCCTCTCCTATCAGCATAAGTAAAAGGGTAAGCATAATAATGGTGATTGTTTTGGATGATGAGCAGGTTATTGAGGTAGTAACCGGAAATGAGGGCATTATTATGGGAGACATCTCGGGGGTCACAATTATTTGTATGAGCACAATTAATCGCTCAAACCTGGAGTTGGTGGCAGGTAAATGTGAGGAAGAAGGAATACTTTTTGTTGATTGTCCCTTTACCGGGGGACCGGCCCGTGTGCCTACGGGGAACCTGACGTTTATTGCAGCAGCTTCGCCAGTAATACTGGAATCTGTCAGGCCTTTTTTATCGGTATTAGGAAACGTTATACATGCAGGAGAAACACCAGGACAAGGTCAGGCTATAAAACATTGTCATCAATTGCTAGTAGGTGCGACGCATGCGGCAACCATGGAGGTAATAGCTCTTGCACGTAAGTTGGGGCTCGATGTTGACCTGGTATGTGAGGTAGTGGGTAAAGGAATATCGGGTAGCGAATACTTTCGGTTGCTGTCAGAGGCCGTTTTATTGAATAAACCCTCTCCGGGAAGCCTTGGCCAAATGTGTAAAGATGTATCAATCGTAAAAAATACTGCTCATAATGCCGGAATGCCAGCCTATGTTGCAACGGCAGTAGCCGCTTATTTTAAAGAAGCTGAGATAAGGGGTATGCAGAATTGCGAGGGTGCAGAGTTGATTGAAATCGTGGAGAATGCACAAATATAGAGGAAAACGACTATGATAGAAATTTGAAAAAAGGAAACATGCATAAAGCGCTTGCACTAGTCCAATATATTGGACTATTACTGTACTACGTTATCGTCATTACAGGTTGTACTGAACATGGCGATAATCGCACACTGAAGCCAAGAATATCATTGGTAAATTCACCCTCAGACATTGTTACTGTAGGAGCCAAATGGTTGGCAGAGGAAATTGCTAAGAAAAGTGGGGGGCATATCGAGCCAATTTTATATCATTCGGGTGTACTTTCGGGGGGGAAGGGATTGGCAGAAATAGAAATGTGCCAGCAAGGTAGCATTCAGATTCATATTACCTCAACTGCTTACTTATCAAATCTTACGCCAAAAGCTTCAATTGTAAGCCTGCCTTTCCTTTTCAGGGATATTGATCAGGTCATCAATTTAGTTAAAAGCAATAGTATGGCGTTGCAAACAATCAATAAGGAGTTGAATGCTAAAAATCTTAACATTATAGCCTGGTGGCCCCGCGGTTTCCGTCAGTTAACCAACAGTAAGCGACCGGTGAAAAGAATTGAAGACCTTCAGGGTATGAATTTCAGGGTAATGAACAACCAGCTATTTGTAGACAACATGAACGCTTTGGGTGCCAATCCTGTACCCATGGAATGGGGGGAAGTATATAACGGCCTGCAGCTTAGAACCATAGACGGTCAGGAAAACGCTGAAGATGTAATCTACAGTTCCAAACTATATGAGATACAACCCTATATGACTGTTTGGGATTACAGCACAGACCTTGAGATAGTACTGGTAAATTACCAATGGTGGCTAGCACTTCCTGACCATATTAGAACCCTAATCCAAGAAAGTGCAGATGCGTCATTACCTTTTCAAATTGCCCTGCTGAAAAAAAACACCAAAGACCTGCGTGAAAAAATAGAGCAGAGCGGTGTAGAAATTTATTATTTACCATTGAATGATAAGCAGGCATTTAAGGATGCTACTAAATCTGTTTGGGACAAGTATGAGGAAGTATTTGGACCATCATTTATGGCCGAATTTTTAAATGAACTAAAAGATCACTAAAGAATTACATGTCCTAAATTCAAGTCAACAAATAATCATTCAGTAATATAGTATGGCCCGTAAAGCGGTAAAATTTATTCTAGAACTCTTAAGTTATGTATATAAGAATACCGAGGGAGTGCTTCTAGCGTTACTAGCTACCCTTTTAGTCCTAGACGTACTAGTGGGTATTCTGGCACGGTATGTTCATTTGGAAGTGGTCTTCGCCACGGAATTGGGAAAGTATATTTTTATATGGCTGAGTTGCATCGGGATTTCAGCGGCAGCAAAGGACAATCAACACATTCGATTGAATTTTATTGTTGAAAGACTGCCCATCCCAAGAAAAGTATCATGGATTATAAGTCAGCTTTTGTTCTTATGCATGGCGTTGTTTTTCTTTTACTGGGGTCTTCAATTGACAAGAATGCACTATGTAATGAGTAAGTCGGCCATGGGATTTAATTTCCCCCTTTTTGTTTTTACCGCAGCACTACCAGTAGGTTTTGCTTTTACTTCAATCCGATTGCTAAATGATTTGATCCTATTATGGCGGAAGCCTGATCAATGGAGACCTTGGTCAGGTGAATATAAGAAGTGAATTCGCCTATTAAGCGTCAGTAGGTCTATAATTTCTTTCAACAGATACCTTTGACAGCCACTTATTTGACAGTTATATTGTTCCTTATTTTCATGGCTCTGGGCGTTCCAGTTTCTGCAAGCCTGATATTAGGTCTAGTGCTGTCAGTTATGGCATTCGACACTTACTCTATAATAAGCGTGGTTACTTTGTTTTACAGTTCACTTGACAGCTATCTGCTGGTGGCTATTCCTTTGTTCATGTTAGCGGGGATATCGATGTCCTATGGGGGTATTACCAGGCGTATTTTCGATTTTTCAGAGGCACTTTTAAGCTTTTTACCCGGATCAATGGGAGCGGTAAACGTGATGGCAAGTCTGATTTTCGGTGGGATGAGCGGTTCTTCTGTTGCAGATGTAGCAGGCCTTGGCTCGGTAGAGATTAAGGAGATGGTCAACCGCGGCTACAGTTTAAAATATGCTACTGCCCTAACCATAGCCTCGTCCACTATGGCGGTAATTATGCCACCTAGCATCCTTCTTATAATTTACGCTACTATTGCCAACACATCTGTGGGCGCCACTCTTGCTGCTGGTCTTATTCCGGGTCTTTTTATCGCATTGCTCTTAATTGTTGCCAATACTGGAATGGTTCTTAGAACCAAACATGCCAGTACCGTTGCCTTTTCTTTGAAAAAAGTGGTTAGGACGGGTATCTATGGGCTGCCTGCTCTTTTGGCTCCCGTGATAATTCTAGGTGGAATTTTCATCGGATCATTTACCCCAACTGAAGCTTCAGCCGTTGCATTTGTATATTCTTTACTGATTGGGACCTTTATTTACCGGGAATTAGACCTCAAAAATCTTTTTAAAGTCTTCTATGAAGGAGGTCGTGCCAGTGGAATAGTAGCATTGGAACTTGCCGCTGGTCTCCTGTTTGCAAATCTCTTGACTATCGAAGGAATTCCTATTGTTGTAGTAGAGTTCATTAGCACCATCACTTCACAACCAGTGCTGGTGATGATAATGATCAGTGTGATTTTACTGATCGCCGGGATGTTTCTTAATCCTGGCTTCTCCATCATAGTTTTCACTCCGCTATTGTTGCCAATAGCCGAGGGTATTGGTTACGATCCTCTGCATTTTGGAGTCATTATGGTAATGAATCTAGCCCTGGGGTTAATCACACCCCCGGTTGGGGCATGCCTCTATATGGGGTCCGTAGTTTCAGGTTTGCCAGTGGAACAAATTGTGCAGCACATGAAGCCCTTCTACCTGCTCTTGTTGTTGGTATTGATATTGATTATACTGTTCCCTCAGATGAGTACAGGTTTTGCGGATCTGATCTACAGGTAGTTCTTGATTCTTTGGATTGCATGCTATTGTAATAGTAGCAATTTATCACCTTATTAAGGTGCGATTTGTTGTTGATAATCTGATAGTTATATCAGCTATGGGCTCAACATAATCGATAAGTAAATAATTCTATCTTGGTGTATCAAACGAAGACCAATTGTAACCTGGTGATTCTTTATATGTACTTATGAAATTTATACAATTAAGCATCTTGCTTTTGTCGGCATCTACTTTCTTTGCTCCTTTTATTTGGGCTCAAAAGGTCAGCGATCTGGCGACAAAACCATTCGAAATTCTGACAGATACTTTTATCGTAGAACCACCCACCCTGATTTGTGCAGGATTTGAGTGGATCATCCGAGGAGATGAAAACAGGGATGCATCAGTATCAGTTGAATACCGAAGCAAAGGAGAGAAGATATGGCAAGAGGCATTGCCCTTATTACGAATTGGCGGTGAAAAGGTATATGGTCACGAACAGCGCTGGGTGTACACCGTCCCTCAGAAATTTGTCGGAAGCATATTTAACTTGGAGCCTGGTACTGTATATGATTGCAGATTTAGGGTATCCGATCCTGATGGAGTGGTAGGAGCAACAGAGCACAACATTACTTTGCAAACCAGAAATGAACCTCGTCCTTATGCAAATGGTCAGATATTTCATGTTTACCCACCTGGCCATCAGGGACCAAAGGAAAGTCCATGGTTTACTGGTTTGAACGAGGCATACTACGGTATTGGTAACCTTGGAGATTGGTGGTTAGTGCCAGAACCTCGCGTTGAAGCCGGTGATATCATCTTAATTCATGCCGGTCTGTATAAAGGGGATCGATTGAATTATGTAGATCCATTAGCACTCAATTTTCATGGAGCCTATGTTCTAACACAAAAAGGTACTCCGGATAAGCCTATTACCATAAAAGCGGCCGGCGACGGCGAAGTCATATTTGATGGTGATGGTGCCTATAGACTTTTTGATGTGATGGCAGCGGACTATCATTATTTTGAAGGATTAACCATTCGCAATACGGAAATTGCCTTTTATGCGGGTTTAAAAGGAGTAATGGGTAGTAGTGGCTTGACCGTAAAGGATTGCAGAATTGAAGATGTAGGCATTGGGATCATGACACATAGCGCTGATTCCAAAAATTTCTATATTGCCGATAATGTCATGATTGGCCGCCATGATCCAGACACTTTGTTAGGGTGGCATGGTTTGCAGGATCCTTCTCCACTCACCTCATATTATGCTGTTAAAGTCTACGGACAAGGACATGTTGTCTGCTATAATAAAATAGCCTTTTTTCATGACGGCGTTTGCATTGATACCCACGGGTTGCCTGAGCAGGGTAAAGAATGTGTTTCAATCGATATTTATGGGAATGATATATTTAATATGTCGGACGACTTCATTGAAGCCGATGGCGGCGTTCATAACATTCGTGTATTTGAGAATCGGGGATTCAATTCTTATCATGCCGGGCTAAGTGCCCAACCTATATTTGGTGGGCCTGTATATTTTATTCGGAATATAGTGTATAATGTTCCGGGTACCGCATTGAAATATATGATACGACCTGCAGGTATTTTCACCTTTCAAAATACCTTTATTGCAGAGGCCAGCATAAGTAACTTTTCAAACGGTCATTTTAGAAACAACCTATTTATTGGCCCAAGTGAAAACAGACCCTCTTTGAGTGTTACCACCACTACAAATTACTCTACAATGGATTACAATGGCTATAGGAGGAAATTATATAGTCAGCCGGCATATAGATTAGTTTATCCAGATCACGACTCTTTAAATCACGCCGATGTAAAAAGTCTGACTGTACTGGAGGCGATGAGCTTAAAGGAGTTCTCCAGAAAGACAGGATTTGAGGTACATGGAGTTGAACTGGGTGCTGACATTTTTAAAAATGTCGATCTGCCAGATCCTCAAAAAAGAGGAATAGTTTATCCTGTCAAAGGGACTGACTTTCAATTAAGTCCGGGTAGCAAGGCAATTGATGCAGGAGTCCGCTTGCCAAACATTACAGATTCGTTTACAGGTAAGGCCCCCGACCTGGGGGCATGGGAGTATGGAAACCCAACTCCTCAGTATGGGCCTAGAAAGCCACACTGATCTACATTTAAACCTTAATTGATAGATCTCCTTCAATGGTAGCTGCCCTGGTTGCTATTAAAATTTTCATTCCACTATACCGTAAGGTTAACAGCCCTTCAGCTTACGCTTATCTGGAACAGCGTTTTGGCGCATGGGCCAGGATTTATGCCTCTACTATTGGTTATTCTCTGGTTAAGCCTCTCTGATTTTTTTCTTGGTCCTGAAACCATTGAGATTCGATTTCATACCTATCTTACCATTGTGATTGGTACCCTGACTATTTTTGTTACTGGATTTTTGGTTGGGTTGATTACTAAACGACTAAATAACAACACGCAAGATGAGACTACTTTGTCCAATTAAATCGAGTATTGTACTAATACAGTTCATCATTGGATGTTTAATGGCATTTGATGGGTCCTTAAATGCCCAGGACATTCCGGAACTAGCTAAGGCGGGTCAGAGGGGTTATCTAAGAGGTGAACTAATTTACTCTTTAGACAATAGGCCCACCCCAGAGTGTCATGCTTCCACTATCGAGGAGATAAATGGTGGATTAATTGCTGCCTGGTTCGGCGGGGCACATGAGAAAAACAAGGACGTTGGAATATGGACCTCCAGAAATATCAATGGCTCATGGTCCAGTCCCACAGAAGTGGCCGATGGCGTTCAAAGTTCAACTTTGCGTTATCCATGTTGGAACCCGGTACTGTTCCAACCTGCTGAAGGGCCTTTGATGCTGTTCTATAAAGTAGGGCCTAGTCCCTCAGAATGGTGGGGAATGCTGATTACTTCTAAGGATGATGGTCAAATATGGTCTGAGCCCCGGAAACTAGGTAAGAGTAAACACGGGGATTTATTAGGCCCTATTAAAAACAAACCGGTACAGTTGCAGGATGGGACCATCATATGCCCAACCAGCA
>CAZOJZ010000111.1:0-7002 GCA_964580205.1 uncultured Roseivirgaceae bacterium | reverse complement strand
GAAGGCAGGGGTTTAAAACTGTTTCATAACGACAGACAGGGAGGATTTGAGGATGTCTCGGGGATATTACCTGAAGGGATAAATGGGGTAAGGCAATTGGCCCTGGCTGATTATAATCAGGATGGTGACCTGGACATCTACCTGACTGGTACCCACGGAGGGTTTCGTTTATTAAGAAATGATGGAGGAAACGCCAATCATCATCTGAAAGTACAATTGGTGGGAATTCGCAATGGCAGTGGGAAGAATAACCATTTTGGGATAGGTGCCAAGGTTGAAGTAAGGGCGGCATATGAATACCAAATGCGTACGGTAACCGGGCCTACTACCTATTTTGGACTGGGTAGTAATGATGGGGCCGATGTGATCAGGATCCTTTGGACCAATGGGGTCCCACAAAATATATTCTCACCCGGCAGTGATCAGGACCTTATTGAGCAGCAGCTGTTAAAAGGTTCGTGTCCGTTTCTTTATACCTGGAACGGGGAGGAATACGTGTTTGTAAAAGATATGATGTGGCGAAGCGCCCTGGGGATGCCCATGGGTATCATGGGAGATAAAGCCACCTACTCCTTCGCGGATGCTTCTGAAGAATATCTCAAAATTCCGGGAGAAATGCTTCAGGCTGAAAACGGGTTGCTAAAAATACAGGTAACATCGGAATTGTGGGAAACCATATACATGGATGAGCTCTTTCTAATGGCTGTGGACCATCCTGAATCCTCTGACATTTATTTGGATGAACGCTTTACAGCCCCACCTTTCCCGGATTACCGGATATATTCTGTCCCCGCTCCAATACCGCCGCTATCGGCCACGGACAGCCACGGGAATGATCTGACCACCCTTATTTTGGATAAGGACCATAAGTACATTTCAAACTTCAAACACCAACAATATCAGGGAATAACAGAGTTGCACCATTTGATCTTAGACCTGGGTGATCGGGCCCGGTCAGATAGTTTGTACTTATTCATGAATGGCTGGATTTTTCCCACGGATGCCAGTATTAATGTGGCAATCTCACAGACAGATAAGATGAATTTAATTTCACCCTACCTGCAGGTTAAGGACAAACGAGGTAATTGGGTTACGGTTATTGAAAATATGGGTTTCCCCTTGGGTAAAAATAAAACCATGATAATTGATCTGACAGGAAAATTTTTATCCAACGATCGCACGGTGAGGATCAGCACCAATATGGAGATTTATTGGGACCAGATATTTTATTCAGATTGTCCGGCTAAAGCCCCTGTGTATACCAGGGTGATGAAACCTAAATCAGCGGACCTTCATTACCGGGGGTTCTCTGAAATGTACCGGATGGGGACAGACGGACCCCATTGGTTTGATTATAATAAGGTAGCTGCCGGGCCAAGATGGCGTGATCTGACAGGAAACTATACCCGTTTTGGCGATGTACTTGATCTTTTGTCAGATGCAGACAATAGGTATATAATCAGCAACGCCGGGGATGAAATCAGTATTGCATTCGATGCCACAAGTTTGCCGGTTTTACCCAGTGGTTGGACCAGGGACTTTGTGATTTACAGTGTCGGATGGGTAAAAGACGGTGACTTAAACACTGCATACGGAAATACCGTTGGACCACTGCCATATCATGGCCTGTCACAGTATCCTTATGGAAATCAAGATTCATATCCAGAGGACCCGGTACTTCAGCAGTACCAAAAAGAATACAATACCCGCCGGGTTACTACCGAACAATTTGAAAATTACCTGAAACCATAATGAAAATTGAGGGAATCAGGTCAATCAGGCCACTGTCAATACTGATCCAACCCTAAATCTTGTCCTGGCAATCACACTTGACTTTGGGCAATATGGATTGTTGAAGGTTCATTTCCTTTAGTCGTCGTTTACGTTTTTTTAGACACTGGCTACATTTGGAGAACAATTCAATATCCCACAAGTCGGCAAATACATTGCCCGCCTCCAATGCAATACCATATTCCAGAACATTTTCCAAAGAGCTGATAACGGGTGGAGAAAAATGGCCAAGTTCCCCCCAGATGCTCAAGCGCCCCATTGCCGTACCGGGTAGGAATTATTACACAACATTTTACTCCCGTATTGAAGGCAAATTCAATGGACCGTTTTGCCCACATGATCCCTTCCTGTTCATTTAAAAAGGGGGGCTTAAGCAAGATAAAGGCCCTGGTCGATATGTTGTGTGCCTCCAGAATATTGACCGCTCTTTCAAAATCACTGAGCGTCATTTTCTTATTAAGCTTTTTAAGAACACCGGGATGGACCGTTTCCAGTCCCATAGCTATTTCTAGCTGAGGGGACAACATTTCCTGCAACTTAAAGGTCAGTGTATTGATCAGTTTGGGGTGGCTCTCTACAATTACCCGGTCAAAATCTTTTATCATCCCGGCAATTGCACCATAATCTTCTTCAGGGATGGCATTGATATCGAAAAAATTCCCGCTGTTGTATAGCTTGATGTTTTGGGCTTTTGGCAGCCTGTTCAATGCCCACTGTATTTGATAAGGAATATCACCCGCCTGTACGGGCTCATCTGTGGTGTTTTTCCAAAGGTCGCACATCAGGCATTGAAACGGGCACTCTTTGTTGGACAGGAATATGGTGGCAACCGATGTGGTTTCTCCATCAATGCCTTTTTCTTCTTCTAGGTAAAATGCATAGGGCTTTCTAGAGTCAATTTTATTTTTGGGTCCCCGTTTTGATTTTATCCATTGGTTGGAAATTTCAAGATCAACCGGCATCCTGGTATAGGCTCTGAAATGCTTTTCTGTATTTCATGTCTTTGCCTGGGAATAATGAAGCAAACGTCTCTTTATCTGAAACGCCGTGTTGGAACCGCCGTTTTTTATAAACTGGCATATCCATCCCCGTGATGGCTTTTATTCCGGATGAAACAATCTCACCTTTTAACTTGTACAGTTCCTCATGATTCCACCTGGTCATTTCGATGAATGGAATTCCTTCGGCTATTTCAATTAAATTGGGCAGGGTATAGGGGCTGAATCCTTTAAATCCTAAATGGTCGGCCGGTGCATAGGTACGCATGTAGGCCCTGCTTAGCCCACCGCTATAGGTCATGGAGTGTTTCATTGAATCAATACCCCAACCTTCCTGATAGAGCAAAAGATTGTTGAGCACGCTTTTTATGGTCAGTTCAGGGTTTTCCTCAATTGGATAATCTTTTAAGTTTTCATCGCCGCCATCACCATCTAACATATATTGCCACTGGGGATATTTTTCACGAATGGCCGTTAGTAATGCGTAGTTCATGGTGGCTGATTGTATATCAAGGGGCTTGTAATCTTCTACAATCTTCAAAGTGCCTTTCCAGTCCAGATCAGAGGAGCTTATTTCCATTGGTTCCAGAAATAACTCCAGCCCCAGGCTGTTTAAAAACTCCCGGGCCTGGTGCAGGTCAGCTCCCTTATTATTCACACTTAAAGTAAATGCCTTAAGCCTGGAGGGACTTTCACCAATTTCCAACAAAGCGTGATAGGTAAGCAGGAATATAGATCCACTGTCAATCCCGGCAGAAAAACTAACCCCGATAGGGCCTTTGGTGGCAACATGCTTTAGCCACTTTTTTATTTCATCATACAAGCAGCCCATGTATAATCTGCCAATGGTTTCTTTGCTTTTGCTCAGATGTTTGTTTCGCTGTGGCGTAAAAAAGCGGGTGTATACGGGATTGGGGTCCGGACAGCCCAGCAGCTCAATTTTGGTAACATAGTGGGCCGGGGCCATTCGGGTATAAGAGGGGTGGAATTGATCATCCAGTCCTTCTTTTTTCAGGTAATTAAAAATTGTATCAATACGCTCAGCCAGGACCAGACAAGGTCCTGCGGACAATTTGGCAATGAAATAGCGGATGGGACGGCCTATCGAACGTGCGATCCTTACTGTTTTGCCTTCAACAGCCACCAGGGCAAATTGGCCGTCAATTTTCCTGATCAGTTCCGGCTCCTCCGTCTGGATGATCTTTCTCGCTTCCTCCACACTCATATTGTAGATTTCATTTTTATCCGGGTCCATAAGATCTACCACCCTCGACACATATTCCTGATTCATATTCATAACTACAATTTAATAATCCCGACTCCTTTTTCAATGGAAAGATACTGATCACTCTTGATATTTTTAAGGATATCTTTCTCACCGTTTGTCCAATGCACCTCAATACGCTCGATTTGTTGCTGTTTCCCTAGTCCGAAGTGAATTCTTGGGTCGTTACTTGAAAGATAACCGTTGGCTCGCTGATACACCCGCACCAATGTTTCATCACCGGCGGTCAGCATTACTTTGGTACCTACAATTGAAGACCCATCTTTGGGTTCAAGCAGGATCAATCCGATCCAGTGATTATTATTACCACCCTGGTTTTGTAGCAACACCGCACTTGAACCTGGTTCAATATGTGAAACAACTATGTCCATATCTCCATCATTGTCATAATCCAGCACCGCGGCACCCCTTCCGGAATGCTTTTCATTAAAATAGCTGCCACTTTTATCGCCGATGTTTTGGAATCGACCGTTTCCGTCATTTTCCAGTAATAATGGTGGTTGAAGAATAAGTTCTTCGGCGGTTCCATTTGCGGAAAAAATATCCAGATCTCCGTCGTTATCAAAGTCAAAAAGGGCCGCTGCCCAACCACCGATGCCCTTAAAATGAGTGGCAATACCACTGGTAAAAGTTATATCTTCGAACACGCCTGCTCCTGTGTTACGGTACAAAGAACCATATTTCAGATCGGTAACCAGCATGTCTATCAGACCGTCCCCGTTGACATCTCCTATGGCACCATGCATAGAGCCGGTAGCGCTGCCTTCACTGTTCACCGCCACCCCACTGGGCACACCGACTTCTTTGAAATAATTACCGGTATTTTGGAATAAAAAGTTCGGTTGATGATCATTACTTTGGAATATGTCAATATCTCCGTCATCATCGGCATCAAATATTGTAAGCCCCATGCACTTCGAATCAGGGAAAAAAAGACCGGAACCTTCAGTGACTTCTATAAAAGTGCCATCTTTTCGCTGTTCATATAATAAAGTGGCCTGTCCATTATATTCTGAGGGATGAGGCATGATCGAAGGGTCTGGCGCCGAACGATGGTCGGGGTCAAAAGCCAGAAAATTCCCGACTACAATATCTGTCAACCGGTCCTGGTTGTAGTCCATAAAAGCTACACTTACACTCCATTTGGTGAAGCCATTTAAGGTTTGAGGACCTTCTAACCCTAATTTTTCAGTAACATCGCTAAAAGTGCCATCCCCATTATTCCGATAGAATACGTTGGGGCCGTAGTTGGCCAGGTAAATGTCTGTATCTCCATCAGCATCGAAATCTGATACTCCGGCGGCCATACTCCATTGCCGGTTGTCCACACCGGCTTGTCGGCTTACATCGGAAAAGGTACCATCCCCGTTGTTCCGGAACAGTTTGTTGGTTGCATTAATGTTATCCTTGCCGTCCGGTCGACTGATGCCTTCCAGATAAGTCCCATTCAGCAGGTAGATGTCATAAAACCCATCCTGATCGTAGTCAAGTATAGATATACCGGAGCCGCTGCTTTCCATGATATTTTCATAGCTGTTGTCCCCGAAAGTATATTCAAAATCAATGCCGGATTCAGCAGTAACATTTTCAAATACCACATTATTTGATTTTTCCTGGCAGTTCAAGAAACTTACCAATAACAAAAAAGTATAAATCCATGATTTATCCACTGAGTAACGATGGTTCTTGCTATGGGCTGTCACTAATTGAACACCCAATAACTTGTATTTGCAATTTAATTAAGCAATTTTAAGTTGACCACTGCATCGTGTAAATATCTCAAATGAAAAAAATCATGGCCTTTCTGCTTTCCATTGGCCCCGGCATATTTTGTATTGGATATACCGTAGGTACTGGCAGCGTTACTTCAATGACCAAATCAGGCAGCCTGTACGGTTCTCAGCTGCTGTGGGTTTTGGCGCTAAGCTGTTTTTTTTCCTGGTTATTGATGGAAGCCTATGGCCGTTACGCCGTGGTTACCGGCCGCACCGCTATCAATAGTTTTAGAACGAAATTTAAATTTGGCAAGCTGTTGGCGGTTCTGGTCATTTTAGGCATAGTGATTGGTCAGTGGAATTCCCTTTCAGGGATTGTGGGCCTCAGTGCAAATGCCATATACGAGGTTGTTCGACTTTTTATTCCTGAACTTGATAGTGAAAATTATTGGGCCGTTTTAGGAATTGCAATACTTATATTGATAATAATGTATGCACTGCTGATTATAGGCAGATACTCTTTTTTTGAAAAAGCCCTTATCCTATTTGTCACCATAATGGGCGTGTCCTTTATTATCTCTATGTTTATTGTACTGCCTCCTACCGGAGATATTATTAAAGGGTTCGTACCCATTATACCACCCGGCGGAAACCTGATGGTGGCAGCTTTTGTAGGAACTACCATGGCAGCTCCCACTTTTGTGGTGCGGCCTCTGTTAATGAAAGGAAAGGGTTGGGGCAAGGAAAATATAAAGGACCAGGCCAGGGATTCATTGTCCTCAGCAATCTTGATGTTCATCATAAGCGCTTCAATTATGATTACTGCCATGGGTACCATGTATTATAAAGGATTGACCATCAATAGGGTGATAGATATGGTAAATACCCTGGAGCCGGTAGCAGGAAAATTTGCAGTGGGCCTTTTTATGACCGGCGCATTAAGCGCGGGAATATCCTCGGTATTTCCCATATTAATGGTGGCCCCTCTTTTGATAGCAGATTATAAGAAAGGTGAATTCGATACAAAATCAAACCTTTTCAAAGGTCTGTCAGCGGTAGCATGTGTGGTGGGTTTGTCTGTTCCGATACTTGGTGCTAATCCAATCGCCGCCCAAATCGCCACTCAGGTAGCCAATGTTTTCGTGCTGCCGCTGGTCATAGGGGGAATTTTCTATTTGCTTAATCAAAAGGATGTGATGGGACATCACAAACC
>CAZOJZ010000110.1:0-1777 GCA_964580205.1 uncultured Roseivirgaceae bacterium | reverse complement strand
ACAGCAATATTCTTATAAGAAAAAAAGTCTTGACAAAAGTTTGTAATTTATATAGAGTTAGCAAACAATATAACAACTTACAAGGAGGTAAGGAGAGATGAGTAAAGCCAAATGGCTTGTAATATTTATATTGGCTCTCGCAGTAGCAATTCCCGCTCAAGCAGTTGAGTTGTCTTTGGGTGGATTCCCAAGTTTTATGCGTGTTAGGGCTCGTAGCATTCAAAATGGAACTTTCATTAATGCACTGTCTAATCAACAGGCAAGAGCTTTGGGTTTAGATAGTAATGCTGATGAAATAACGATAATAGATACTACACTTCGTTTAACACCACAGCTGATTTTAAGTGACGCAGTTACAATCAGAGCTCAGGTTGATGTAATGAGGAATAACCTTTGGGGCAGTTTAACTTCCAATGGTTTTGGAGCAGGATCAGGTGGTAACGGTGCAGTTGGTGGTGCGCTGACCGCAGATGATTCTTTTAGAGGTTCTATACTTCTGGGAGATTCAGCTGTTGATACAGGATCAGAAGCACAAAATTTCTTCAATGTTCGTATGCTGCATGCAGATATTGTTCTGCCTAACGGTCTTGGTTTTATAAGAGTTGGTAGACAGCCATTTGACTGGGGACTTGGCATGTGGGCAAATGGTGGCTGGGATCCACATTCAGACCTTGGTTTCCTTCCAGAAAGATTCTTATGGCTTAAATCCTGGCCTGTTGGTAGCGCTACTTTAACTTAGGTTATAGTATCTGACTTAGTTGCTTCCGGTAATTCGCTTGTAAATGGAACCGGTAAAGCTTTTGATATAATAGCTGGTGCTACAATACTAAACGGAAATATTGGCGGAGTTAACGCTACACTTGGTGGTTTTTATTTCCCATTTTTCCAGCAGGATAATATAGGTGCATCTAGTTCAACCGGTGAGCCTGGAAGTGATATTAGTAATGGTGCCTTTGATGTTGACCGTGTAGGTCTTTACTCCATATATCTCGATTTAAAAGGTGAAAGTTGGAGATTTGCTTATGAAGTTGACATGCAAGAAGGTGAGATTGATAATTTTTTTGGTGATGGCAATGCTAGTGTAGATATAGACTACCATATTGAAATGGTTGGTCGCTTTGAGTTCTATCCGAGCACCCATGCTATTCCAATCATAGCCTTAGAAGGCGGATGGTCAGAGGGAGCGAATGGGGCTGATATGGCAGGTGTTCTTGCTGATAATACTGCTGAAGGTAGTGTTCTTACTGGTAATCTGGTTCCAATGTCTGCTGCATATAATCTTGATAACCTTCTTTTCAAACATATAATTCCTACTATTTATAATCAGGAATCATCTGTTCAGAATGCCTATTATGCAAAACTTTCGACAAACATAAAGTTCGCTGACGATTGGTCATTTGCACCCATGGTGCTAGCAGCATGGAATCATGAGACCGATACTTTTATAGGCAATCTTAATTTTGGATCCGGTTTGCCATTAACTCCGACTTCACAGGAAGTTGATGATTTCTTGGGTGTAGAGGTTGAAGGTACACTCACATGGCATATGTATCCAGGCGTTGATGTAGATCTTATTGGTTCTGTCGTATTTGCAGGTGAAGGTCTAACTGATCTTCTTGAAGAGCAGGCAGCGATAGTTACTGGTGAAAGTATACGACCCGGTAGCGCTTCAGAAACTCCTTGGGCAGTTCAAGGTAGAATGATTATCTACATTGATGATTTTTTTAAAGGTGAATAATTAGTAACGCAGTTAGTTATTAATTAATAAAAATTAAAC
>CAZOJZ010000109.1:0-12353 GCA_964580205.1 uncultured Roseivirgaceae bacterium | reverse complement strand
TTACCTCTGTGGTAGATGCTGCCAAAGTTTCCGGAGTAGAAATAAGTGGAACCTTCTAGGATCGCTTAGACCATAGTACCAAATTAGAAAGCCCCTCGTAAAGGGGCTTTCTAAAAACATACTACGTCAATCACTATACTCTATCTAATCCGAATTGCCAGCACCACAATTAATGCCAGTAGTAACAAATACGATCATCACACTTTAGAAACCATTTCAAGTAACCCTTTCCTCGACTTCTTTAATCGCTATTACAAAATCGTGCTCATCATAGTACTACCATCGCCCGGCTTTTAGTGGTTCAATCTCTCGTTTACACAACCTATAACTCGACCTATTGTAAAATAAAAAGAACAAACAATTGACAATCAACTATTTATGCTTTTAACATGTAGCCCCGGCAAGAATCGAACTTGCATCTAAAGTTTAGGAAACTTCTATTCTATCCATTGAACTACGGGGCCCGGAGATCTGAGACCTGAGACCTGAGATCGTATTGGAGTGCGAAATTAAGAAATCTGGGCTATTAATGAAAAATAATGTCACGATTTAGACATTTCAATGATTGTAGGATTGATTGTTTGGTAAAACGTCATTATCAATCTATCATTCACTCATCCAATCCTTCAGTCCCTTCTATATTGTGGTGCAAAGCTGCCTTAACCTAGGGTATCTCCAAAATGGCACAACACTTGATTAGTTTAGGTAGTTGGGATACCTGCTGAAGTGTTTCTTAGCCACTTTATCATAAATAACCTCTTTTAGCTCATCAATATTTTGTTTGTTGCGTGCCGAAATAAACACCGTATCTGACTCACTATTCATAAAAGTGGCCTTCAATTGGTCAAGGCCAACGGGCGGGTCCAATTCATATCGTTCCTGGAATTGGCCATTGATCCGGTCAATCTTGTTATAAACCAATACCGTGGGCTTGTCCTCTCCACAGATCTCCAATAATATCTTATTTACAATCTCTGTCTGCTCCTCGAATGAGGGATGACTGAGATCCACTACATGCAACAAAACATCCGATTCCCGTATTTCATCCAGGGTAGATTTGAATGACTCGATCAGGTGATGTGGAAGCTTGCGGATGAACCCTACCGTGTCAGAAATTAGAAAAGGTACTGAGTGAACCACCATCTTTCGAACTGTGGAATCCACGGTGGCGAATAATTTGTCTTCTGCTAGTACATCAGCTTTAGTCAGCAGTCTCATCAACGTACTCTTGCCCACGTTGGTGTACCCTACTAATGCTACCCTTACCATGTTTTGTCTGGATTTTCTTTGAGTAGCCTGTTGTTTTTCAATTTTATCCAGCTTCTTCCGCAATACATTTATCTGGTTGCGGATAATCCTCCGGTCAGTCTCGATTTCCTTTTCACCTGCGCCACCCCGGGTTCCAGTGCCTCCTCGTTGTCTTTCCAGGTGTGTCCACATGCGGGTCAGCCGGGGCAACAGGTATTGGTATCTGGCCAATTGCACCTGAGTTTTCGCCCTGGAAGTCTGTGCCCTTTTAAGGAAAATGTCAAGAATCAAAAGGCTGCGGTCGTAGATCTGACAGTTTAAGATCTTTTCAAGATTGCGTAATTGCGAAGGAGAAAGATCATCGTCAAAAATGACCTTATCGATTTCCTCTGAAACCACCAGGGCTTTTATTTCTTCGAGTTTGCCTTTTCCCACAAATGTACGTACGTCGGGCTTCTCTAGTTTTTGGGTAAAACTGTGCTTAACATCTACTCCTAAAGTGGCTGCTAAAAACTCCAGCTCATCCAAATATTCCCGCACCTGTTGTTTGGTCTGCTGGTTATTGACCAGGGCAACCAATACCGCGGTTTCCTTTTGAGTGGCTGTTTCAATAGATTTCTTCAATGTTATGGAAGTGTGGTTATATATTCGATCAGGGCATCCACTTGCATGTTATTAAGCTCATGCTTATAACCTCTCATAATTCCCTTCCCCTGCAATATTCGTTCCTTCATCTCAGCTTCATTTAAAATGCTAGCAGTAATGTCTGGTGCCTTAAAAAGGCCCTTCTTGCCGTCATCTCCATGACATTCGATACACAATTTTTGGTATATTTCCTGACCCGGGCGGTCATTGTCAGTAATCACTACCGGATCTCTTTTAAATTTATAACTCTGTGTTTCCCCAACTCCAAAAACATAGATGATCAAGATTAGAGACAAAATTGCCAGTGGTTTCTTGTGGTTTTTTAATCCAATAATCCCTAGCGGGATAGCAACTAATACCAGTAAAATCTTGATCCATAAATAAGGCTCGACATTTAGTTTCAAAGTAGTTAGATAGATCCCGGTAGCAAGCACCAGAATCCCAATAATTATATCCACAACCTTCGTCTTGGCACGTATTCTATCCAGTAGCTCTCCCTTATTGGCAACCAGCAAAATCGTTTTAAACAACACAAATAACAATAGCATCATCACTACGGTGACATGCAAATGACGCATTCCGATATCCATTTTTGGAATTATTTAGTTTCGTTAGATAAAATTAGTGTATTCTTAGAAGATATCAGACAAAATATAGAGGTATAGTGGAATTCAATCATAGCCACCCCATGAAGGTAATTGTCTTTGTAAACACCTCCTGGAACATCTACAACTTCCGGCCAGGTTTAATAAGAGCCCTGCAAAAAGCAGGATATGAGGTGCATACCCTAGCTCCCGAAGATGATTACAGCATTCATTTGACAGCAATGGGGTGCATTTATCACCCTGTGAAGATGAAAAGCACCGGGAGTAATCCGTTTTTTGATCTTGATTTGATCCGAAGGATACATAAGCTGTACCGTATTATCAAACCTCAAATTATCTTGCACTACACGGTCAAACCCAATATTTATGGGACCGTAGTAGCAAAGTGGCTACAAATACCGTCCATTAGTACGGTAACCGGTTTGGGGACGGTATTTCTCACTTCTGGGAAAACCAATAGGATCGCCCGGTATCTTTATCGCCGAGCTTTCAGATATCCAAAAAAAATATACTTTCATAATCAATCCGATCTGGATGCATTTAGGGAGCTTAAACTGCTTACCAAATCAAACTATGATTTAATACCGGGGTCTGGTATAGATATAGTAAGGTTTAGTCCAGAGCTGCCACCTCCTAAGCGTCCCCCATTTATATTTTTGATGATTGCCAGGCTCATTGAAGAAAAAGGAATAAGGGAATACATTGAAGCTGCTGCAATTATTCGAAATGAAGGACTTTCTGTCCGTTGCCAATTGTTGGGAGCACTTGCACCTGACCACAAACGGGGTATTCCAATGGAGGAAATCAGCTTAGGGCAGATTGAATACCTAGGAGATACCAACGATGTGAGGAAGTATATAAATGAGTCCCACGCGGTAGTTCTTCCGAGTTATCGGGAAGGTTTGTCCAGATCACTTTTGGAGGCCGCGGCTATGGCAAAACCTATTATCGCCAGCGATGTACCAGGATGCAAAGAAGTTGTAAAAGATCAAATTAACGGGTTACTTTGCAAACCAGGAAATGCAACTGATCTTGGAGAAAAAATGAAAGAATTGCAGTCATTAAGTACCGAGCAATTGGAAAAAATGGGTAATGCTGGCCGTAGCTTGGTATTGAAACATTTTGCTGAAGACCAGGTTATTAAAATATATCTAAATACCATCAAGAATATAGCTTAATACTTGGTTCCTTATGCAATTTATTGAAACAGGCATTCAAGATCTTTGGGAGATAGAACCTGTTATTCATCAGGACCAACGTGGTTACTTTTTGGAGTCATTCCAATTGGAAAGACTTAGGTCAACTGGTATTAATGGTCCATTTGTTCAGGATAATCAGTCATTTTCCTTCAAAGGTGTCCTAAGAGGACTTCATTTTCAAAAATCACCTCATCAGCAGGGAAAATTAGTCAGTGTTACTATTGGGAAGGTCCTGGACGTTGTGGTAGATATTCGAAAATCTTCCCCGACTTTCAGTAACCATTACAGTTGTATTTTAGATGCTAAAAGACACAATATATTATATGTCCCTGAAGGTATGGCCCATGGATTTCTGGCTTTGGAAAACTCCCTGTTTGTTTATAAATGCACAGAGTTTTATAATAAGGAAAGTGAACGGGGTATTCTTTGGAGCGACCCTACCCTTAACATTGACTGGGGGATGACCGATCCAATTGTTTCAGAAAAAGATGCCAAACTGCCTTCATTTAAAGATGTGGTGGAAAAATTATAATTTGTTGTTACATTAGTATTTATTGAAAGTAAAGACTCCTTGGGATTGAATAAATGGTTTATCAAATACAGCGGGTTTGTACTGATGCTTCTCGCCGTTGGTTCATGTAAAAGCTATAAGGAAAACATTCTTTTTAAAGTTGAGGATGACGAAATGGAGGAGTTGTCAAAGGTTGTAGTCGAGATTCAGGAGAATTATACAGTAGGCCCGGATGATCATCTGCAAATAGAGGTTTTTACCAACAAGGGAGAAGGGTTAATTGATCCCAATAATGCCCTTAGCAAAGGCAAAAATACGGATATTGCAGCAACAAGGCCTTTTTATGTGGTAAAGGCAGATGGAACGATAGTTCTTCCAATCATCGGTAGCACCAAACTTGGAGGCATGAACATACCTCAGGTAAATAAGCATCTCCAAGAAAAATTCAGCATTTATTATAAGGACCCATTTGTTCAGACAAAATACCTGAATAAACGGGTAATCGTATTAGGGGCAACAGAAGGAAAGGTGATACCACTTGACAACGAAGGTATGAACCTGTTGGAAGTGTTGGCCCTGGCAGGGGGTGTGAACAATGATGCCAAAGGAAGTAATATCAGATTGATACGAGGAGATTTATCCAATCCACAGGTGCAAGTGATTGACCTAAGCACTATAGCAGGAATGAAAAGGGCCAACCTGGAGATTCAGCCCAATGATATTATATACATAGAGCCGGTCAGACGGCCTTTTGCGGAATCCCTTAAAGATATTGTGCCTATACTGAGCTTACTAACATCGGTTTTGGCTTTGGTGATAGCACTGGGTCGATAACGTACAAAATAGTGACTAACCAAACTTTCGATCTCGAAAAAGACAACTTTGTCGTCAGAGGACAACACTCCTACCTGGGAGGAGAAATTGATATTGAAAAGTTGCATACGGTCCTTGGTAAAAGTTGGCTTTGGATCATGCTTATAGTTTTAAGCACCAATTTAACCGCCTATCTGGTGATTCGGTGGACCAAACCACTTTTTGAAAGCTACTCCGATATAAAGCTTAACGTTAAGAAGGACGCAAATTTTCTGGGATTTCTAGAGATTAATGAGGAGCAAAACCTAAACAATATATCCGGAGAGATTGAATTGATTAAATCCAAGCTCTTTTTCGATAAGGTAATTAAAACACTTGATCTGGATATAAGTTACTATGCCGTCGGAAATATACTTGAGGACGAAAAATATCGGAGCCCACCATTTAAGGTGGATTACACCTTCTTGGATAACTGGGTCTATGACCAACAATTCACGGTGACCATAAGTAACGAAGATGAATTTATTCTGGGATACCCTGATCATACTCAAATTCCTAATCAGATTTGTCGATTCGGCCAGACCATACAAAATGAACATTTTGCTTTGCGACTTACCATGAATCTTCCGCTCAATGAGGTTGATAAGGACCAACTCTATAGCTTCAAGATAAACAGTCAGAACAGTCTGCTACTGTACCTTGAAAATAACATAACTGTTGAGCCACTTAACCTTACTGCAAATACCATCCGGATTTCTTTCAGGGACCATAATAGATATAAGGCCAGAGACTTGGTAAGTGCCATTGACACTATTTATCTCACCTATACCAAGGAAGAAAAAAATAAGGCAAATCAACAAAAGATTGATTTTTTAGACGATCAGCTTTTACTTACCCAAAGTAAACTTCAGGATTATGAAAGCTATTTCGAAAGCTTCACTATAAGAAACAAGACCACAGACGTTCAAACGGACCTAAGCAACACAATTAAGGCTATTACGGTACTGGATTCACAAAATGTATTTCTGGAAAAGAAACTGACCGATATACATCAGTTGCAGTCCAACGTAGGTAATCAGACAGGTGCACCAGAACGACTGCTGCAGTATTCAAGTTACAACGAGGACATCAATACAACTTTATCAAAACTGGATGATTTGGTAAAAGAACGGGAACTTTTAAAGATTTCTTACCATGAAAATACTTTTGCAGTAACTAAGGTCAACCAGGAAATTATCTTAATCAAGGAGCAGTTGGAAAGTTATTTACAGGCCCACGAAAAAAAACTTCAGAGCGAACAGTTGGTGATCGGTTCCAAGAAATTGACTCTGGAAAAACGGCTGAGAACATTACCTGCCCAAGGTACTGAGTTTACCAGTAACCAGCGAAACTTCAGCCTTTATGAGGAATTTTTACTTACACTAATGCAACTAAAGGCAGACTTTCAGGTAGCACAGGCAGGTACGGTTACCAATTTTGTGATCCTATCAGCTGCCGTCCTTCCAAACTCACCAGTCTCACCAAACAAGTTAATAATTTATGGTTTAGGTGTTGTAAGTGGACTAATCTTCAGCTTCTTATTTGTTGGTGTACGTTACGCGTTACATAATAAAATAACCAGTCAAACTGAACTTGAACGAATCACATCTCTGCCCATATTGGGGTTGGTGCCGGAATACAAGGGGAAAATGGGTTTGGGCAAATTGATCATCGACAAAAACCCCAAGTCACCGGTGAGTGAAAGCCTCAGATCCATCCGCACCAACATGGAGTTTTTAAGAATCTCTGAGGGACCCAAAATCATTTCAATTACCTCCACGGTTAGCGGTGAAGGCAAGACCTTCCTGGCCATCAATCTGGGAGGTATCATTAGTTTGTCCAAACAAAAGGTCCTGCTGGTAGATATGGACATGAGACGTCCCAAGATCCATCTGGCCTTCCACAACAAACCAGCGAATAAAGGCCTTTCGACAATCCTAATTAGTAAACACTCATTCAAAGAGTGTCTGTTACACACTGATCTGGAAAACCTTGATTATCTGCCAGCAGGGCCCACTCCTCCCAATCCTTCAGAATTGCTTATGGGTGAGGAAGTGGATCAACTATTTAACGAGATGAAGCAGCATTACCGTACTATCATTTTGGATACACCTCCAGTAGGCCTGGTAACGGACGGAATACTAGCCATGAAAAAGGCGGATATACCAATTTATGTCATCCGGGCAGATTATTCCCGAAAAGACTTTGTCAATACCTTGAATAGATTGGCAAAAACCGATAGGTTTAAAAACCTTTCCATCATTTTGAACTCCGTTCAAATTACCAGCAAAAGAGGGTATGGATACGGTTATGGTAAAGGTTATTATGAGTAATTGTTTATATTAAGGTACCTGGTGATATCATTATTCCAAAAACGAAAAGTACAGAAAAGCGTACGTCCTTTGATGGTTGATATGCATTCTCACCTTATCCCTGGGGTGGATGATGGGGTTGGCACCATGGAAGAATCGCTGACTATCCTTCGAAGTATGTCTAAGATGGGCTATCAAAAAGTTATTACCACTCCCCACGTAATGAATGATTTCTACCCTAATACCACAGAGGACATCAGAAGCCGTGCTAAGCAACTCCAGGTGGAAGTGGACGCCGCCGGCATTGATATAGAAGTATCAGCAGCAGCAGAATACTATCTTGACGAGTACCTTATGCAAATGTTGGAGGAAAAGAAAGAGTTACTAACGTTTGGCGATGGATATCTACTATTTGAAACCTCATTTTTAAATGAACCGGCTTATCTTCGTGAAGGGATTTTCCAGATTATTTCCAATGGGATGAAACCAGTCATGGCTCATCCAGAAAGGTATATTTTTGTACAAAACAGACCTGATATGCTAAAAGATCTGATGGATAGGGGGCTGTTACTTCAAGTCAACACCATATCCTTAAGCGGATACTATAGTAATGCTGCAAGGAAATTGGCGGAACTATTAATCGATGAAAAAGCCATAAGTTTCCTGGGAACAGATTGTCACAACAAGAAACAATTGGAAATGATGGGAGAAACTGTGGATCAAAAATATTTTGACCGGGCTTTGCAGTTAAACCTGCTAAACAACTTTCTGTAATGGCACAACATTCGAAACAACGTAAAATAAAAGACCTCATCCGTTTGTTCCGGGAACAAATGGAAGATGGTGCATTTCACTTTTTCGATATTGAAGAAGTAGAGAACTTATTTAATTATTTCACGGACCGGTCATACTATTCCAAGGCACTAAAAATCAGTGAAATAGGGGCTGCACTTTATCCATTCTCGGCTGATATGATCCTGCTGAAAAGCCAGGCACTGGTCAATCTTGAACGTTATAACCAAGCGCTTGACATTCTCGAGAACGCCATTGTTATTCAACCAAATGATGAAGATCTATTAATCATGAAGGCCAATATACTCTCGCTTAGAGAAGAATATATGGAAGCTGTTTCGGTGCTGGAACAGGCCCTGGTTTTTTCATCAAACGTGGATGATCTCTATTTTCAAATTGGACTGGCCTACCAAAATGCCAGCGATTTTGATTTGGCTATAAGATCATATAAACAAGCCATTGAAGAAAACATGCAACACGATGGGGCTTTATATGAGTTAGCGTACTGCCTGGATATTACAGGGGCCTTGGAAGACAGTCTTGATTATTACAAGAAGTTTATCGATAGTGACCCATATTCTCATTTGGGCTGGTATAACCTGGGAATAATATACCACAAGCTTGGAAAAAACAAGGAAGCAGTGGAGGCTTATCAATATGCTTTTCTCATAAAAGAGGACTTCTCTTCTGCGCATTTTAACTTGGGAAACGCTTATATGAGTATGGACCAATACAGTAAGGCTCTGGACTCATATCGACAAACGGTGGATCTTGAAGGGCCATCTACAGAAACACATTTTTGCATGGGTGAAGCTTACGAGAAACTGGGACATTTGGATCTTGCCCTTAAGTACTACCGCAAAGCCTATAAGTTGGACAACTTTTATGACGAGGCGGCATTCGGCATTGGAAGCTGTCTGCATCAACAGGAACGATGGTACGAAGCCATCCATTTTTTCAATAAAGCTATCAAATTAAATCCTGATATTGACCGCTATTGGATGGCTTTGGCAGATGCAGAATACAAGGTCGGAAACCTGATTTCAAGTCTTGAAGCTTATCAAAAAGCCGCATTGCTGGGGCCAGAGAATATAGAAGTCTGGTTAATGTGGTCCTTCTTGTACTATGAACAGGGTGATTACCCTAAATGTTTGGAGTTAATCAAGAATGGTCTGGAAGAAAACCCTGCTGAACCAAGTTTGTATTATCGTTCCGTTGCTTATTTCATAGCAGCCGGGAAATATAAGGAGGGCTTGGCATATTTGGAAAATGGTTTAATTTTGGACTTTGAAAAGCACCAGGAGCTATTCGAATTTTATCCCAATCTCCAGCACCAAAAAGCACTCTTGAAAATCATTGATCAATACCGACCTGAAAATTAAATGAACTATAAACTAACCAACATACCAGAACGTACTAAAAAACCCCGTCAGTTTGGATACACCATGGTAATGGATAAGGGATTGAGTTTAAGGGAAATTGACGACTTCCTGGAAATATGTAGTGGGCACGTTGACATTGTAAAGCTGGGATGGGGTACTTCATATGTTACACCAAACCTAAAGGAAAAGTTAAAAAAGTACCAGGAACATAATATCCCCACTTATTTTGGAGGGACGCTGTTTGAAGCTTTTGTGGTAAGAAACCAGTTCGATGATTATTGTAAGATCCTGGATAAGTATGAGATGACCTTCGCGGAAGTGTCTGACGGCTCTATTGAATTGGAGCATCAGTTGAAATGTGACTACATTCAGCAGCTAAGTTCACGGGTTACTGTGCTTTCAGAGGTCGGGTCAAAAGATGTTGAACAAATCATTCCCCCCTATAAATGGATCAAATTGATGCAGGCCGAACTTGACGCCGGGGCCTGGAAAGTTATTGGAGAAGCCCGGGAAAGTGGGAATGTAGGGTTATTTCGTTCCTCCGGTGAAGTAAGAAGCGGTCTGGTTCAGGAGATCCTGACTAAGATTCCTTTTGAAAAAATTATCTGGGAAGCACCCCAAAAGTCTCAGCAGGTGTGGTTCATAAAACTTCTTGGCGCCAATGTTAATCTTGGAAATATTGCCCCGAACGAGGTTATCCCGTTAGAAACCATTCGTCTGGGGTTGCGCGGAGATACTTTCAACCATTTTATTAATGATTCTTCCATAGGTGAATAACCAAAAGTACGGAAGATGAGAACACCAAAAGATTCTGTTTTCCTGTTTCTCAAAGGAATTGGAATGGGAGCTGCCGATATTATACCCGGAGTTTCTGGGGGGACTATAGCATTTATCACTGGTATTTATGAAGAGCTCATTACCAGCATTAAATCTGTAGATTTTGAAGCTCTAAAACTGCTGACATCCGGCAAGTTTTTACTTTTTTGGAAAAAGATCAATGGCAGCTTTTTAACCGTGCTGTTAAGTGGAATACTGGTTAGTTTGATCTCTCTTGCCAAACTAATATCCCAGTTACTTCAGGACCATCCCATACAATTGTGGTCTTTCTTTTTCGGACTGGTCTTGGTTTCTGCCTTAGTTGTAAGTAGAGACATCCGGAAATGGAAGGTAATGGTAGTAGTGAGCTTCTTGCTGGGTTGCCTGATAGCGTTTTTAATTACCCAATTAGCGCCTGCAGAAACGCCACATAGTATACCCTGGATATTCTTTTCTGGGACTATCGCCATTTGTGCGATGATTTTACCAGGTATTTCTGGCAGCTTTTTGTTAATTATGTTGGGGAAATACATATTTATTGTAAAGGCTTTGACAGAATTTGATCTGAAAATTATTTTGGTGTTCTCTTCTGGGTGTTTACTTGGATTAATGGCATTTTCCCGGGTTATTAGCTGGCTATTTAAGAAATATAGAGATATCACCATAGCAGTCCTTGCGGGATTTATGATCGGGTCACTAAATAAAGTTTGGCCTTGGAAACAAACGGTTTCTACCTTTATTGATCGGCATGGAGTGGTGAAACCCCTGATTCAGGAGAATATACTACCCAATTCATATCAGGCATTAGGCCATGAAGCTTTTTTATGGCAGGCCATCCTGTTTATGGTCTTAGGCGTTGGGCTGGTAGTATTTCTTGAAAAATTAGCTGTCAACTTAAAAAATGGCTGAACCTAATAAGCAATTGGGGCTTATCGGCAATCCCCTTTCACATTCATTTTCAAAGTCGTATTTCACGAAAAAATTCCGTGAGCTCGAATTGACCAATTATCACTATGAACTGTACGAACTTGAAACTATTGAAGAATTCTTGCCCTTGGTGAGAAATACTCCAGATTTGATGGGGATTAATGTCACCATTCCCTACAAGAAGGAAGTAATGTCTTTTCTGGATGAAATAAGTGCCGAAGCCGAAGCAATAGGCGCAGTTAACGTGATAAAAATCGATGGCCACAAGTTGTCTGGATTTAACACCGACTACTATGGTTTTAAAACCTCTTTGTTAAATTGGTTGCCTGAAAGCTGGCAGGGAAAAGCCCTAGTTTTGGGAACCGGGGGGGCCTCATTGGCAGTGATTGCTGCACTAACGGATAGTGAGATACCATTCCAGGTGGTCAGTCGTAATAGCGGCCCTGATTTACTCACCTACGACCAGGTAAAAGTTCTTGATTTACTGGCCACTCATAAACTTGTGCTTAACACCACGCCTCTGGGAATGCAACCGCAGATAAAAACTGCCCCCGATCTTGATTATCATAAAATAGGGCCGCGGCATTTCCTCTTTGACCTGGTATATAATCCAGCTTTAACCACTTTTATGAGCAATGGTTTGTCCATGGGAGCAATGGTGAAGAATGGAATTGAGATGTTGGAGTTACAAGCTGAAAAAGCCTGGGACATTTGGACCAGGTAATTCTGGAATTAGTAAATTAAAGAATGTCGTTTCACTTAATTGCCGATTATGAACCCACCGGGGACCAGCCGCAGGCCATCCAACAGCTGACAGAAGGTCTTCAAGCTGGTCTGCCTGCTCAAACACTTCTCGGTGTAACCGGATCCGGCAAGACATTTACAATGGCCAATGTGATTCAAAATGTTGAGAAACCAACCCTGGTACTCAGCCATAACAAAACGTTGGCCGCTCAACTTTATGGGGAGTTTAAACATTTTTTTCCTCAAAACTCAGTAGAATTTTTCATTTCCTACTATGACTACTACCAGCCAGAAGCCTACTTGCCCACCACCAACCTTTA
>CAZOJZ010000108.1:0-1652 GCA_964580205.1 uncultured Roseivirgaceae bacterium | reverse complement strand
AAATCCAAGTGCAAAAACATACTTTCTAGTAAGGTCAATTTTTATCTTCATAATCGCAATTTTACTAGTAATTGAAACAGATGAATGTCAGATGCATCACAAATTTAAGTAGAAGAATGATAAATGCATCACAATATTAAGAGATGCACCAACAAAATGGTGTTGAGTTACGCGAGTTAAAGGTTATTCAACGTCTGCTTTCCAGCGAAAGCGGACATTCGGCTAATTCCTTTGCACAGCACAATCAGTCAGTAAGAACGTTCAAAATACTAATATGTATCAATACTAATTCCCATATACAATATTATCCGACATTCGGTTCCTTAGTATATTGTTAGCTGTAAAAAAGGAAAAATCATGGGAACAAATAACGAGCAGTATATACCGGCGCTCCGCTTCAATTGGTTGACGCATCTGTACGATCCAGTTATTGCGGTGACAACAAGAGAAAAAACATTCAAAAAAAGGCTAATAAAACAAGCAGACATACAGAAGGGGTATGAGGTTATTGATATAGGATCGGGTACAGGCACTCTTGCTTTGTGGATAAAGCAGAGTGAACCTGAAGCTCAAGTTATCGGGTTAGATGGAGATCCAAAGATTCTATCCATTGCTCAACGGAAATCTCAAGATCAAGGACTCAGCATAACGTTTGAACAGGCATTGTCATACGATATGCCATACAGTAATAATCGGTTTGATCGTTGCTTGTCCAGTTTGTTTTTTCATCATCTCACATTGGAGAATAAGGAAAAAACATTCAGGGAGATGTACCGTATCCTAAAACATGGCGGAGAAATTCATATAGCAGACTGGGGTAAGCCATCCAATGTACTAATGCGTTTTCTATTTTACCAAATTCAGTTACTGGATGGTTTCAAAACAACTACGGATAACATTAAAGGGGTACTACCAAAGTTGATGAAAACAGTTGGCTTTCAAAATGTATCCGTAGTCGAAGAGGTTCCGACTATATTCGGAACTATGACCTTGTATAGTGCAACAAAACCGCAGTTAGCGGATTGATGGGAAACATTGCAGCTAACAAAACGCTGCACCTGACCGCTATTCCACTGCGCTTCATCGCCGCAGGTGAGCTTGGTCGTTATGTCTGAACGTCCATTTCAGTATTAAGCAGTCATTCACCAACGGCTGCTATCCAGCGAAAGCGGACATTCAACCGTAGTCACCAATATCACTAACTGTTTATAGATTTATTTCTCATGTATGTCTGTGTGATTTTTATATTCAATAGAATTTATGCCCTATTTCCAAAACTGCCACCATGTCTTTTCTTCTGATTCACCACGATCCTGCTCATCTCGATCTTCTCGTTCTCCCCGCTCACTCTTGCCTTTTCCTCGATCATCCCTATCTTTGCTTTTGCTATCCCTGACTTCATTACATCGATCTTTACCACGTTCCTTATTGATGATCTTGTCCCGCTTTTCATCATATTTGTGGTTTTGCTTGGCAACGTTCTTATCAAATTTTGCATAAGCCTCATCAACTTTCTTTTCCAACTTCTCTCTTTTTTTATATACTTTTTCAACCTTGTCTTCCTTGGCTGCTTCTCGTTCAAATTCCGCTTCTGCCAAGGCTAATTTTTTATCCAGCTCTATTTCTGATTTGCGGATTTCCCAATTGTAATC
>CAZOJZ010000107.1:0-4682 GCA_964580205.1 uncultured Roseivirgaceae bacterium | reverse complement strand
AAATATTTGATCTCTTCCAGGTTATCCATTGCCTCCTTTGGGTCCAACAACACCGCCTTTGGCCTGCCTGCCACCAGCCAAGTGCCATAGTGGACTTCTATTCCCAATTCACGCATCTTGGCAACCGCCTTTCCAAATGGTCCCTTTAAATCATTCATTGGTTCGAACTCGGCCTTAACGTCAGGATGAACATATGGCCCAATAGCACAGTAGTTATCACCATACTTATCTACTATACTGGCGGCTTTGGTTCTAATAACCGTGTATATACCTCCAACCTGATTACATACTTCCCACGCAACCTCGGCGAGGTATTTGCTTCTGGGGTGTGACTGCTTCTTTTTACCCACTTTTTAATGCATGTTTGTCATAAGATAATGCTAAAAAATATCTTATCCAAGAAAATGCAATAGCGGGAAACAATCAAAAAAATTGGGGACAATTAAACCAGATTTAAGAAACACCTAAAGGGCAAGGTTTGAGGAAGTTTTAGCGTCTCCGATTACTATTCAACTTATAAAACAGGCCCCCACTAACAGCAAACGAATTGAATGAACGGCCTTCGAGGCCAATTTTTCCTAATCCGTATTGGTAGTTCAACTCCATTTGTGCAGATAAACGGCGACTAAAGTAGTGCTCAACTCCGATATTTCCTGAGATACTGCCCAGGCTGACCTTTAGGTCATTCGATTCTTTTATCTCATCGAATTTGACCAACTGTTCATTGCGGATTTCCAGAAAACTATAGGTGAATTTTTGATTCAGTAATATATCCACTGTGGGACCTCCTCCGGCAAATACCCACCAATTTCTATTCAACGGTTTGTAATACCTGAAGTAAAGCGGTATTTGCAACATTTTATTTTCAACCTTAATTTCATCCGGTGAGGTACTAAATGAACCAAAGCCCGGATACTTTAGTAAAGTTGTCCTTTCAAAATTATTGTCGTCAACATCGTCCAGTTTATAAGTAACCTCCTGAAACGACAAACCGCTTAGTAAGTGAAAGTTTCCACGTACCGGAGTTTCAAATAATAGACTCAGTCTGGAGGTAACAAATCGTTCACCCACATCAGGGTCAGGTATTAAATACCCAAAAGACATACCTATTCTTGGGTCCAGGGGGTGGTCCCATTTCTTTTTCGATGGGGGCAATACTACTCCCCTAACGTACATCTCATCTCCATTGAGCGCGCTCATGTTATAATCCTGGTCAAACGGATCCAAGGGCCGCACGCTGGTCACCGGCCTGTCTAACTCCCATGAAATTGGGCTGCTGTCACTAGCCGAGGGTAATTCTGTTTGACCACCAACCTCCGATACCGTTGTGGAGTAATCTGCGGCACTTGCGGTAATCATATAAATCGTCAATGGATCAAGAAAATCCAGAGTATTTCTTCCGGTAGAGGAACTTACGGCCAATCCATTGGAGTTGGTTAAAAAAGAAGTTCCTAAATAATTTTCGGTGACAATATAAACAGTATCCACGCCCGAAACCCCTCTATTCACTACACTGATCTCCTTTAGCAATTGTTTCAACTGGTTTTGGTCGCTATCAACCTTATACAGCAGGCCAATGTTCAGCAGGGTGATTACCCCTAAACTGCTGGCTACCAGAAGACTTTTCCAACGTGAATACCATGGCAGAGGAGCCAGCAGATCCAGACGAAAATCCAAAGCTTTCCACGCATCCTCCCTATACGGAGGTGTCAGTGATTCCAGCTTGTTTTTTACAATATCATCAAACTGCCTATCATCCATAATTACTGCTGCCTTCTTGATTGGCGTGGCTAATCATTTTCCTTAATCTTACTCTGGCTTTTGATAAGTTTGATTTACTGGTTCCTTCGCTGATTCCAATTTTTTCAGAAATTTCCCGATGATTATATCCTTCTATCACGTACAGATTAAATATTAATCTATATGCCGGCGGCAACTGACTTACCATCAGCTGGATATCAGAGGCAGCCAGACGATCGAGTACATCCGGGTTGATATGTCCCGCATCGACCGTTTCAATTTCCAGCGAATGATAATGTTTTTCATTTTTCCGATAATGGTCAATAGCGGTGTTTATAAAAATTCTTCTGGCCCAGGCTTTAAAAGATCGATTGGGGTTATGCTGATCAATTTTAGAGAATATTTTTAAAAATCCGTCATTCAATACCTCCATGGCTTCATCCTCGTCATGTGCATAACGTAAACAGATGCTCATACTATAGGCGTAAAGGAGCTTAAAAAGCCTCTTTTGTGCCCGTCGATCCCCCCTTCGGCACTTTTTAAGTATAGGATCAATTACCTGCTTATTGTCAAGATCCAAGTAGACCGTTTTTTCACTTATATGACGCATCTAACAGGGGTTTTGGTTGCCTGATCTTCATCATTATATATACAGTAGATAGAAGTTTGGTAACCGCAAAAATCATGCTCAAAAATTACAGGCAACCACAGTGCTGCCCAATTTCGTCATGTGGAGGAATTGAGGCGGACGGATGCTTACCTTATGAAGAAATTACTTTGGACACTTTTTATTTTTATAATACTTCTCACATTCATCGGACTTACTTCGTGTATTCAAATAGGTGATGAAGAACGACCCGGAATGAGGGTCAATGCCGATCTAATACTCTCCAAAGTCTGGAAAGTGACCTTTTTTGAGGACGACGGACAAAATAAAACCTCCTTGTTCCAGGATGTATTCCTTGAGTTTCGCCCCAATTTAATTTTCAAGATCACCAAGGAATGTGAGGTGGTTGAAGGTGAATGGATTCTGTCATCCGATAGTACCCTGTTGGTAATTCGGATCCCTGATAGCTCAGAACCCTTGAGACAGTTAGAAGACGAATGGGTAATTACATGGCTCACAGATTCGGAAATGCATATTATTGAACAAGACGATAAAGGTGATGAAGAATTTCACCTGCAAGTGGTCTCACTTCAATCGCTCAGCTGTCAATCCTGTGACAACTTTATCAACATCCTTACCGATAGTATTTGGTCAATTACTATGTTATCCAGTGGTGCCAATGATGTAGCAGAGGAAACCAGGGGATCTTATCTGGATTTTGAAGAAAATGGGGAAGTGGTACTGCATATCGAAGATGAGGAAATAATCGGGTCGTGGGCAATTACAGATAACTGTCAGACACTGGTAATCCAATGGTTAAATGATCAAATACTTCCGGAACAATATCGCCGACTGGAAAACACCTGGTTCATACAGCAAAATGATCATCAGTTTATGGCCTTTGAAAATGAGGCTTCAGATGGAAAATTTCAAATCACTAAGGGACGCCTGCCTCTTTGCGAGGATTTACAAACCAACATGTTGAATACCTCTTGGTTCATCGACTATATGGTGATAAATGATGATGATGTTAGCGACAACTTCGTTGGGACAGGGCTTACATTCTTGGAGAACAATCAATTGGCTACCGAGGTAGTGGTAGGTCCCGCAGTACTTGGTGAATGGATGCTCACCGGAGCATGTGACCAGTTGATACTTGATATTCAAGCCGGTCAACTTACTGAACTAAGCAGGGAATGGATCATAACTGACCTCAAGGATGAAATAATCATTCTGGTTTATGAGGAAGGGTCCCTTCGAATGGAGTTACATCTGAAAAAGGGAAAACCACAGTTGACCTTTAAATGCATCGAACTGATTGAATATATAGTGCAGGGAGAATGGTCTGTAAAGAGTTATGCAGAAAATGAGCAGGGTGACGATTCACGATTTGAGGGATACTATTTTAAATTCAAGGAAAACGGCCAGCTGATTACCTGGAACTCAGACAAAAAAATTGTTGGGAGGTGGTACCCTATCAGGGATTGTGGATACATCGTCATTGAAATAGATAGAAAAAGCATAATGGGACCCATGGCAGGTGAATGGAAAATTGAAAACTACCATGATAATGATTTAACGATGGTGTATGAAAAGATGAGTAAGAAAAGGAAGGTACAGTTGATTCGTAACTGACTAAACCCAAATCTTTGCCCGTCTATTTTTTAAGTTTTGGTTGAAGCGGCTTTCAGAAATGGAAGCCGCTAATTTTTATGAGTCTCATGAAGCGGTCTCATTATTTTAAACCAATGTTCAATAACCTCTTCTGACTTTTTACCATATGGAACAAAACGTCTGTCCATCTCACTCCTGTACTCCATGTTAGTTGGCCATTTCCACCAAAAAATCCCATCGATTACCTGAGATTTTGCCAGAACTTCAAAAACCGCTGCGTATGCTTTTGCCTGATCGTGCTCTGAGAAATTCTTACTACCGGCCTCTTCATGAGGAATTATCCACGGTGCTTCCACACTGCGGAAGCCAATTTCTGTGATCAGCAATGGCTTATTGTACTTGGACTTAACCTTATCTGCTTTATTCAGAACTGCCGCAAATCCCTGCTGCAATTCATTTTGGTTGGCCTGGTTTTTATTTGAAAGAGGATAGTAACAGTTCAGTCCTATTAAGTCCAATTGGTCCCAGAATGTGACATTTTCAAATTCATCACCCCAATTTGCGGCGTAGGTAAGATTCCCGCTATAAATATTCCGAAGCTTAGTAATAAGAACCCTCCAGTGGCTCTCCTGTTCCACGGTTGCGCTGGCAAATTCTACCCCAATACATAAAGCATCAACATCATACATCTCAGCCATCAAAGCGTAGTGACTGATCCATT
>CAZOJZ010000106.1:0-10621 GCA_964580205.1 uncultured Roseivirgaceae bacterium | reverse complement strand
TCCAGGATGGCAATTCGTTCATGCGCCGGGACCCACTTAGACTGATCTGTAAAAAGATCGTAGGCCACGGTTAGGGCATTTTCAACGGCTTCTTTCCCTACCAAGGGGATTTCTTTAATTAATTTTTGATCGTAGGGGGATTGTACTTTTAGCATTTTTTTGAATTCTATAAAATCTTGGTCTTTTCCTTCAACAATACATTTAATATGGAATGATTCAGTGAATAATCTACTGCCAGGTCAATCACATGGATCCCTTTTCCATCCAGACTTTTATCCAATATGTCTATAAATTCTTCATCACTTTTCGGCCGGTGGCCAATGGCCCCAAAGCTCTCTGCATATTGGATAAAATCAGGATTTTGGTAGTCCAGGCCAAAGTTTTCAAATCCCATACCTTCCTGTTTCCACTTTATCATACCATAGGCACTATCATTTAAGATGATTACCACCAAATCCTGTTCCAGCCGAACCGCTGTTTCAAGTTCCTGTGAATTCATCATAAATCCGCCATCGCCATTTACAGAAATCACTTTACGATCAGGGTATAATATTTTGGCGAGCATTGCAGATGGCAATCCGGCACCCATGGTGGCTAATGCATTGTCCAGCAATAAGGTATTGGGTTGGTAACATTCATAGTTTCGGGCAAACCATATCTTATACATACCATTATCTAAAGTGACAATCCCGTCATCCGGCAATTGCTCTCTGATTATCTGCACCAATCGTTGTGGAAGTATTGGAAAACGACTGTCCTGCGAATATTTGGATAAGTGACTGTCCACATTGCTTTTTACCCGGTCAAAATAGGATAGGTCCCAATTACTTAGGTCATTAACCGCTTTTGATAACTTTTGTATAGTATCCGCGATATCTCCTTCAATCACCAGCTGCGGGAAGTAAACATCATCAATTTCCGCCGGGAAAAAGTTAATATGGATGACTTTGGTTCCGTTTGCATGCATAAAAAATGGCGGTTTTTCTATGATATCATGGCCTACGTTAATAATCAAATCAGCTCTGTCAATGGCCGCGTGTATAAAATCGTTGGCTGATAGCGCTGCGGTACCCATAAAATTGGCATGGCGTTCATCTACCACCCCTTTACCCATCTGAGTGGTAAAAAACGGGATGTCTGTTTTATGGATAAATTCTGATAATGCCAGACTTGTTCGTTCACGGTTTGCAGCTGCTCCGATGAGCAGCAACGGCATTTTGGCTTCCTCGATCATTTGCGCAGCACTTGCTATGGTAATGTTATCTGCCACTGGCTTTCGGCTCTCTACCACTTCAAAAACCCGTTCTTCGGTAATTTCTTCAGCGGCGATGTCCTCGGGCAATTCCAGGTGGACCGCGCCCGGCCGCTCTTCTATGGCAACCCGAAAAGCTTCTCTTACCATGGCAGGGATTTTATTTCCATCAACAATTTGTCTTGAATACTTGGTAATGGGCCGCATCAATTCTACGATATCCACAATCTGGAATTGTCCTTGCTTGGATTTTTTAATGGGCTTTTGCCCGGTGATCATCATCATAGGCATGGCACCCAATTGTGCATAGGCTGCCGGTGTGGTAAAGTTGGTAGCACCCGGACCAAGCGTGGATAGACAAACCCCGGGTTTACCGGTAAGCCGACCATAAGTTGCCGCCATAAATCCAGCCCCTTGTTCATGGCGGGTAAGCACCAGCTTTATGCTGGAGTTTTTCAGGGAATCCAGGAAATCAAGATTTTCTTCTCCGGGAATTCCGAAAATATATTCGACGCCTTCATTTTCCAGCGCATTAATAAATAAATCAGAGGCTTTCATTCATTGTCTGGTTAAATTGTTAAGTCTTATGTTTATTGCTGTACGACATTGCTATATTATATAACCGTTGGAGCAAAAACAAATGAAGATACTATCATCATTTTTAACAATCATCATCCTTCCGGCCATAACAAGCTTAGGTAGTTGTCAAAAGGAAGAGGCCATAGATAAAATAAATCTGCTCTTTATTATTACTGATCAACAGCCGTTAAGTTGTGTAGGTGCCTATGGCAATAGCATTATTAAGACTCCGAACCTTGATGAGTTAGCCCAAACAGGCTTTCTATTACAGAATTATTATATAGCAGCATTCGCTTGCAGCCCTTCCCGAGCGTCCTTGTTAACAGGAAGGTATCTACACAATCATAATGTTTTTACCAACAATGTGTTATTGGATCCAACAATACCCAGTTTAGGGACCATTCTTTCCCAGGCGGATTATCATACAGGTTATTTCGGTAAAGCCCACTTAAGTGGCTCCATGTATGTAGGACGGAAGGGGGGTGATGGCATTGACTATATGCACGACTCAGAACCCCTGGATCCGGTTGGTAATGAGATTAAAGATTACTGGCACCTCGAACGTGTAGAAAGTGATTCCGGATGGATGGCATATAAAGTAGAAGGCGGGTTGGGAGAGGACTTTGCGCAACTGGGTTTCCAGGAATGGGCTGGCGGTTGGCGTCATTATAAAGATTGGTTGATCAGCCATGGGCAACAGGAATTTGCTCAGACGGCTGGCAATCACGATGCTTTGCAATCTGCTCCGGAGGGACAACACATGTATTCCAAATTAGGCGAACAATACCATATGGCTGTCTTTTTCTCCGAAAAGACCCAAGATTTTGTAAAAAGGTATCAGGACAGCCGTCAGCCCTGGGCTGCGGTAATTTCCTTCTTTGGGCCTCATTTACCAGTGGCTCCTCCTGTTCCCTGGGACACTTTATATTCCCTAAATGAGATACCTCTGCCTGCCAACCTAATGGATAGTTTAAAGGGAAAACCCAGGGCACAGTATAAACCCGAACTGCAATATGTATTTGGGCAATGGAATAATGACCAGTACCGGGATTATATCCGCAGGTACTGGGGTTATAGTAGTTTTATTGATGCCCAGATCGGTAAGGTCTTCAAAACCTTGAAAGAAACTGACCAATGGGACAATACGCTTATTATATTCACTACCGACCATGGTGATATGATAGCAGCCCATGGCATGATCTACAAACTTAGCAGCAATGGTTATGAAGAACTGTTTCATGTACCGACAATTTTACGAATACCAGGATCGGAAGCTGCAGGTATAAAAATCCAGCAGCTGGTTTCCTCAGTAGATCTCCTGCCCACGATTTTAGACGCAATTAATTTGAAAGCCCCCGGACAAATTGATGGAAAAAGCCTGATCCCAATCTTGGAACAATCAACCGGTACACATCGTGAAACTCTGTTTTCCGAAGTACACGGGACTAGTAAATACGCTAAAACCATTCTTTGCCGTGATAAACAATACAAATATGTTTACCATTGGCTCAGCAATGATGTGGATGAATTGTATGATTTGTCTTCAGACCCTGGAGAAATGCATAACCTATATCAGGATCCGGAGTATCAGGAAGTAGCAAAACAAATGAGAGAAAAAATTATCGAATGGGCTGAAGAAACCAGGCATCGGTACACAGAACTCATTAAGCAAAAACATTTCAGGGCAAGCTGATTCCCTTTAGATATCATCCAAAGGATAAATCGGCCGCTTGATCCGTTTCCACTCAAAGGTAGAAAGGTCTGCAGACACGTATCCGGGGGTAGCGCTCATGATGTAGTGAAAGACACTTTCCGGGTATTGAGGTCTGAAGGCAAAACTACCTTTGCAAACGGTCATCTGGTAGTCTTCAGGGAAAATACCCATACCCCTAACATTGGCCTGGTCATTAGGTCCGATTCTTTTGGTATTCAATAAAACGGTCAGTCCTTTTATATCAATGCGCACAGCTTTGTGCCAGTCATCTCCTTCTTTGGAAACCCTGGTAACCTTGCCGGTAATAGGTACGGGCGGACCGTACATTTTATCTGACCAGCCACCGACTTTCAGTGTGACCGTGGATCCAACACCAGCCTCTAACGCCTCCAGGGTAGCATCCGGATCATATATCTGGACGAAAGCAGAATCAACATTTTGTTTTATGATCTCTCGCAGAAGGTGTGTGCCATCGCCTGCTCCGCCTCCGCCAATGTTGTCACCTGAGTCAGAGATGGCTACTGGTTTTTCAGACTGTTTGGCCAGCCGAATAGTTTCTGCCGGCCCCGGGAGGTCTATCCAGTACTCCTTTCGAAATGAAAACATCAAATCACCCAACTCGTCCGCTAGCTTCTGTGCCAGCTCAAGGTCTCCATCTACGGTAACCATAACACCGGCCCCAGCGGTGGGGATGTCCTGCTGCATAAATCCGTGGGCGGGGCAACAAGTCAGTACTCCAGGTATGGTACGCTGCATTTCCCTGGCCCGGTCATAGACCTGTTTGATTGGCATATCTGCGGTAACCACGTTTAGCGGTGGGCCGATCAATAATGGAATGTGTTTTAGAGCAATTACTGGTTTTATTTTGCCTAGTAAAGTGCCCATCAGGATTGTCCCCACTTCATACCCCACGTCATAGGCATCTGTATGAGGATAGGTGCGATAGATACTGACCGCATCAGCGTTTCGGGCCATCTTTTCGGTGAGGGTACTGTGTAAATCCAGGGTAAACACCATGGGTATACTTGGGCCTACTTTATCGCGAAGAATTTCCAGGGTGTCCCCTTCCAGGTCATCATGTCCGTGGGTTACACCAGCGCCATGCATGCTTAGATAAATACCATCTACTTGGTTTTTATCCAGGGTGTCAAGTATATAACCGGTGACATAGTCAAAAGCTTCTTCGGCCATTAGACGGAAATCTCCTTTTACAGAAATAGAACCGATCAACTCCACGTCGAACAGTTCCATAACGTCCAGAAAACCATCTAAAGATGTCCCGGGAATACCATGCACCATGTCAATGGTTTTTAGCATGTCAGTGCCATATACAGCAGCTGCCTTGATAGCATCTAGAGTGACTGTTTCTGGTATAAACGTATTAGTCTCATCGAAGAACTTGGCCATCATGATCTTCTTCCGATTGTTTTGAAGAGGGTTTTCAGCTTTCATGCATCCTCCGGTACCGGCTGCCAGAGCGGCAATCCCAGCGGATTTTATAAATTTTCGTCGATTTGAATTTGGTTGTTTTTCCATTTTTTCACCTAATGACCTGAATTAATTGAGTTACAGTATCCCGTATTTTTTAAAGGTAGCCTCAACTCCAGCACCGGCACGCAATTCATCACGGACTTTACTTTCACCCTGTATTTTTTCCCAGGCCTTGTTGATCACCTCCTCAACTATTTCTTGTGGTACTACCACAATACCATCCACATCCCCAAAAACCAGATCTCCCGGGTTGACCCTTATTCCGCCGCACTCTATTGGTACATCATACTCTTTGCCATCCATCCGGCCCAAAGAATCATATGGAGATAACCCCTTGCAGAAAGTTGGAAACTTCAATTCCATGATCTCATTATAGTCCCTGGCACCACCGTCAATAATCACACCTGACATTTTTCTTCCTACTGCTGCATTGGAGAGCAGGCCGCCCCAGAAGGCCGACAATTCCCGGGCATTACATTGCGCGATGATAATATGTCCCTCATTGGCGCTGTCGATCAGTTGCATCTCTTTCTGGAAGGGGTACTCCGGTACTTCAGCTACGGTTTCCACATAGATAGTGATGGCCTCGCCCCAGGTTCTCATGGAGGGGTCGAGCGGTTTTATAGCGGGATCCATACACTGGACCCGTACCCCCATACCATCCATGACATCCTGTAATACCGGGCTGAAACATTGGTCCAGTTTGTCTTTATATTTCAGATATCAACTTTTTGGTTTCTTTGGAGCTTTTCCTATAGAGATGGCACTAAAAACCTCAGTTGGGTTGATCACCGAAGCACCCACTCCAGTTCCAAGAACTGCGGCGCTGCGCTTCAGGAATTTCCTTCGATTAAAACTGCTTTTACTTTTGTTCATGATTTAGTTCTTCAAAATGTTTGATACCATTCTGGACGGAAGGTGTGGTTTTACATAACACAGGCTAAGAATATATATCAAGGTATAATGTAATAAAAAAATTGTCGATATATTTAAGTTGGATTGTATCATTGCCAATTAATGGTGGTAAGGCATATTATCGAATATATATGAGTCAAAGGTTTATGAACAGGAAGTTAAGTTTCAAAGGATTTTTGGGGGTGGTAATATTATTGTTTTTACTCAGTTGTCAGGATATGCCATTACCACCGGGTGATCCCGATAATGGCGGATTATTCTTACCCGTAGGTTTTGAGGCGGTAGTGGTAGTAGATAGTGTGGGCTCAGCCCGTCATCTGGCTGTAAATGACAATGGAGATGTATATGTGAAACTACGCTATCCCGGTAAGGAAGGTGAAAATGTAGCATTAAGAGACACCGACAATGACGGAAAAGCAGATGTGATCCAACGGTTTGGTATTTATGATGAAAAGGGCGCCTATGGTACTGCCATGCGCATATATCAGGGGTATCTGTATTTCAGCACTGCGGGTAGTATTATGCGGCACAAGTTGACCCCAGGAAAACTAATTCCTGAGGATACAGCGGAAGTAATAGTAATAGACGACTACAAAAATGCGGAGCATGGTTATGAGCATATAGCCAAACCCATAACCTTTGACCAGGACGGCCATTTGTATGTACCCTTTGGTGCCCCGGGAGATGTTTGTCAGGTCAACAACAGAAGACCGGGAGAGGCCGGTCAGGACCCTTGCCCTGAATTGGAATGGCATGGTGGGGTATGGCAGTTTGATGCCCACCGGCCGGGTCAACTCCAAAAAGATGGATATCGATACGCCACCGGGATAAGAAGTATTGTAGGAATCGAGTGGAACCCGCAAGATAATACACTCTACGCCCTGCAGCATGGTCGTGATAATATGCACCGAATGTGGCCGGACTTATATTCACCATGGCAGAGCGCCATGTTGCCTGCTGAGGAATTTTTAAAGGTCACAGAGGGCTCCGATGCAGGGTGGCCGTATTACTATTACGATCAAATGCAAGGGAAAAAACTATTGGGCCCGGAATATGGTGGTGATGGTAAAAAAGAGGGTAATGGTGCGGAATATCTGCAGCCCTTGATTGCATTTCCCGGTCACTGGGCTCCAAATGACCTTCATTTTTATCAGGGAGATCAGTTTCCGGAGCACTATAAAAACGGTGCGTTCATTGCTTTTCATGGGTCTACTATAAGGGACCCGTATCCGCAAGCAGGATACTTTATTGGATTTGTGCCTTTTAAGGATGGTGCTCCATCCGGTCCCTGGGAAGTGTTTGCCGATGGCTTCTCAAAGGCAGATACTATAATAACTACCAGTCAAGCAGGTTATCGGCCCATGGGTATTGCCATGGGACCGGATGGCTCGTTGTATATTAGTGAAAGCGAGGAAGGGAAAATATGGCGGATAATGTTCAAGGGAGACAAAGCAGGCTTTGGCCAGGAAAATTTTGTAAAAATGGAACTAAGAAAGCAGCAACCGAACATAAAAACTCCCGATGAAGTATCGGATGACCTGTCATCATTGGTGGCAGAGGCAAGTAGTCAACTCTATAGTCAACACTGTGCGGCCTGTCATATGGCAGACGGAAAAGGAGACGGCATCCGGTTCCCACCACTGGATGAATCAGAATGGGTGCTGGGGGAGAAACCACGATTGATTGGAATAGTCCTGAATGGGTTGGAAGGGTCAATTACAGTAAAGGGGGAAACATTCTTGGGTACTATGCCACCTCTTGATTATTTAACCGATATGGAGATTGCCCTGGTGCTTACCTATATCCGATCCAATTTCAATAATAACGCCGTTGGGGTTAGAGAGGACGAGGTTACTGGAGAACGAAGAGGTAATCGTGGACACGAAGACATCTGATCAGGTCCTAATATATACAAGATCACTAAAAGCGATAGTTATAGTTACATTTCCCCACCAAAAATAAGACCATATGCGACCTTCTCTTTCCTTACTCTTCAACCCCTATTTGATAGTGTTGATTTCCTTAATGGTTCTATTTGGGGTTGGATTTGTCTCTGCACAGCCACAGCATGATATTCGAATTGTTCGTCACCAAGAAGTGCCGATGAGCGATGGAGTGGTGCTATATGCCGACGTATACCTTCCTGAACCAGAGGGTCAATACCCAACCCTGGTGGTACGCACGCCATATGGAGTACAACGGCCGGGTATGCATGAGTCTATGGTAAAGTTTGCACAAAATGGCTATTCAGTGGTACTCCAGGATGTGAGAGGTCGATATGAAAGCCAGGGAGAATGGGAACCATTTAGGGATGAGGCGAAAGATGGATATGAAACCATTGAATGGGCGGCAGTGCAGCCCTGGTCAAATGGAAAAGTGGGTACCCAGGGAGGCAGTTATTTGGGACATAATCAGTGGCAAGCCGCCAGCCAAAAACCTCCGCATTTGGTAGCAATTTTTCCTATCCTGGCATCAACCAACATATACGCCAACTGGTGGGGCATGGGTGGTGCCTTTCGACTGAGTTTCAACTACGGGTGGGGGGCAGTTCGTATGCCAAATCGCATCATGTTACCGCAATTCTGGCATATGGCTGACTATATGCCTGAAACCATGCGATATGAAAATATTTTGATGCACTTACCACTAATTGACGGCGATCTTCAAAGTGCCGGACATACGGTTCCACATTATCGAGATTGGATAAAACATCAAAGTTACGACGACTATTGGAAGGCTATCAGCGACGAAGAGCGTTTTGACCAGATCGATGTACCGGTCCATACACTTGGTGGCTGGTTCGACATATTTGTAATGGGGACCATAAACGGCTATGTTGGGATGAAGAATCATGGCGGAACCGTCGAGGCCAGGTCGGGCACTCGTATGGTTATTGGACCCTGGGGCCATGGATCTTCCCAGTCGTTCGGAGGTGTTGATTTTACACCAGACGCAACGCTCGATTTTTTTGAATTGCAATTACAATTCTATGACCATCATTTAAAGGGAATTGATAATGGCCTGGATGAAGAACTTCCGGTTCAACTATTTTACATGGGAGCAAATAAATGGCGTAGTGAATCAGATTGGCCAGTTCCTGGTACAGAGTATCGCAATCTATATTTAACCAGTGAAGGGTCAGCAAATGCCGTTCGTGGTGATGGCCGGCTGACTTTCGCCAATCCAGACCAGGAAGGCAGTGATGCTTATCGTTACGATCCTCAAAATCCGGTACCAACCACAGGCGGTAATAACTGCTGTGGAACGCCCACCCAGGCTGGACCCAGGGATCAACGACCAGTGGAACGAAGAGAGGATGTTTTGGTCTACACCAGTGACTTCCTGGACCACGCTATAACCATCGCGGGTCCTGTTCGCATGCAGTTACAAGCTGAAACGGATGGCCCTGATACTGATTGGATGATTAAATTGGTGGATGTATATCCTAACGGGTATGCTATGCCCATATCTGAAGGGATCATACGGGCAAGATTTCGAGAAGGACTGGATAAAATGAAATTGTTGAACCCAAATCAGCAATATGTCTATGATATTGAAATGACCGGTACTGCCAATGTATTCCTGCCAGGTCACCGGATTCGGATCGATATTAATTCTAGTAACTTTCCTCAATTCGATCGCAATCCCAATACCGGGGATGATCTTGGAACCAGCACCATCACTCGTGTCGCGCAGCAAACAATTCATCATGGAGGATCCAAGGCTAGTTATATTGTGCTTCCGGTAGTGAAAGCGCTGGATTGACGATCACTACCCCCAAGTTTTGAAAGAACTATATAGTTAACTCTATAATAATCTATATAGTTTTTATAAATTAAATAGGAACTGCTGTGTTTTATTAACGGAATGAAAGAGCCCCCAAATGAGACAGGCATCTCTAGCTAACGGGAATCGATTGCCATGCTGTGAATTGACTATTGTATTTAGAATCAGTAGTTTATATATGTACAATAATATTCACTCTGGACCTTGCACCTTGAATAATTTCAACTAACTGCGGACTATAGTATTTTATCTTTATTTTTAGATAATATCTCATCCAGTGAATATTTGCCAGGTCCAATCAAGAGTAAACTAAAGAATAGGATGGCAAGTTCAAGAGGGTGAGAAAATATTTGGCGTGGGTCGCCATTTGACACATGCATAGTAGTGGCTACCACCATATTGCATAGCAGGAAAAAACACGCAGGACGGGTCAATAACCCTAGAACAAGCAATAAACCACCTCCAAATTCAGCAAGGGAAGCCAAAAGACCCATAAATTCGGGAGCAAAATTTATTCCCATAACGGATAATGCTTCACCGAGCTCGATCCATTTTTCAGGTCCTCCTGAAAGTTTGGCGTATCCATGCCAGATAAACATTATGCCAATTCCAATCCTTAAAATAAGCAAGCCAACGTCACGATATTTGTCCAGTTTATGAAATAACATTATTATAATTTTTGATGTACAATTCCAATGTATGACGTACCAGAGCCCAGCATACCAGTCAATCAGGCAATTGATCTGGTTGGTAATGTAATCAATTTCGACTAGGTTTGGGACTTCATCAACAGTTTGACCCAGACCAAATTAATAGGCAATAATCATAAGTTACAGATACAATGAGTGGAATTAAGAGATATGGCGCCGGTAAATTTAAAGTTG
>CAZOJZ010000105.1:0-4763 GCA_964580205.1 uncultured Roseivirgaceae bacterium | reverse complement strand
TTTGTCTGTTCCGATACTTGGTGCTAATCCAATCGCCGCCCAAATCGCCACTCAGGTAGCCAATGTTTTCGTGCTGCCGCTGGTCATAGGGGGAATTTTCTATTTGCTTAATCAAAAGGATGTGATGGGACATCACAAACCGGGCATATTGTTTAATATCGGCTTAATGTTGGCATTTGGGTTTTCATGTATTATATCCTACATAGGGTTCCAGGCTCTGAGGGAACTAATTTAGATGCTAAATACAAACTATGCATAGATACTTGAACAAGATATCCATTTTGATTTTAGCAATTTTTTTTCTGGCACAATGCCAGCATGAAACCAACAAATCACATGACAGAATTGATGTTCCAAATATCATAATTATCATCTCCGATGACCATGGTCGGGAATTGGGTAGTTATGGGCATCCACTGATTAAAACCCCTAATATTGATAAGTTGGCCTCGCAGGGAACCCGGTTTACCAATGCTTTTGCCACTACCGCTAGTTGTAGTGCCAGTAGGTCGGTAATTCTAACAGGTCTTTACAACCATAGGAATGCTCAATATGGACATACCCACGATTATCACCATTTTTCCAGTTATTCCGATATAAAAAGCCTTCCTGTATTGCTTGGTAGCGCTGGTTACAGAACTGCCTGTATTGGAAAGAAACACGTGCAACCCAATTCTGTTTATGATTTTGATGTTGATATTCGGGGCAACGAACGAAATGGGGCTAAAATGGCTGAAACTTCCAGAAAGTTTATTGAAGAAAGTGGCAACCAGCCGTTTTTCCTTTATTTTGCTACCTCCGATCCGCATCGAGGTGGTGGCTTGATGGCCGGTGGCAGTGAAAATAATGAAGTTCTGGGTGCAATAAACAGGTTCGGCAATACCGACGAAGGCTATGAAGGTATTGAAGAAACCGTTTACGATACTACAGAGATTACCGTACCTGCTTGGCTTCCTGATAATGCCACTACCAAACTTGAATTGTCACAATATTATCAGTCGGTTTCAAGGATGGATTTTGGAGTTGGACGCTTGTTGGCAGTATTGAAGGAGACAGGGAATTATGACAATTCGATTATTATTTACATGTCAGACCATGGACCGGCATTTGCAGGAGCCAAGACCACTGTTTATGAGCCGGGCCTTCGAACACCGCTTATTGTTAAAATGCCGGGACAAACAGAGCCTAGGGTTACTGAAGCAATGGTGCATTGGCCGGACATTACACCCACATTATTGGAAATTGCAGGAGTAGAAGAGCCTGTATATGATCAGCACATAGGGGCTCCTTCCATTAGGGCAAAATTTGACTTTCCCAAAAACCATGGATTGCATGGAAGATCTTTTCTCTCTGTGCTAAATGGAGCAGATGAATCTGGTTTTGAAACTGTTTATGCCTCACATACATTTCATGAGATCCAGATGTATTACCCCATGCGGGTGGTGCGTGATAAAAAATACAAGCTGATCTGGAATATTGCCAGTGGGATACCTTATCCATTCTCGACAGACCTTTGGGCTTCCGGTACCTGGCAGCGGGTCTATCACCAGGGGCCGGAAACACCGTATGGTGTAAGGACTGTCCAACAGTATATTCATAGAGATGAGTTTGAACTGTTTGATATAGAAGAGGATCCTCTTGAGTCAAAGAACCTGGCTAATGATCCTGCTTTTGCAGAAGTATTGAAACAGTACAAAGAGAAATTGAAGGAATTTCAAGTGCGTACATCGGATCCCTGGGTTAATAAATGGATCTACCAATAGCGATTATTGTGGTGTGTATTTATACTTCTATCGATATTTTAACTTTGCCACCTAACCCTTTCTCTACAATTTCATAAAGTGTTTTAAGTGTCAGGTTACTGCCATCATTCTCAACTCTTGAAATATAAGTGCGTTTCTTATCAACAAGTTGTCCTAATTGTTCCTGGGTCATTTTTTTTTGTTCCCTGGCTTCTCGAAGAAGCAGCCCAATAGTAAAGGTTTCTGCCTCTCGGTCAAGTCTGTCTCTTCGTTCAGTACCCTTTACTCCATATACTGAGTCCTTTATTGTTTTCCAGCTTTTGATATTAGGATTTTTCTTCATAGTACTGTTTCTTTAATTTAATTGCTTTGTCAATTTCTTTCTTCGGGGTCTTTTGTGTTTTCTTTTGAAATCCATTTAGCAGAATTACTAGTTTCCCCTTGTCAAAAAAGCAAAATACCCGCCAAATATTAGACCCCAGCTGAATTCTTGCTTCGTAGAGTCCATCTGTGCCTTTCAGGTGTTTAAGGTAACGCTCTGGCACGTATTCAAGCGTTTCAATAGCCTCAAGTATTTTGTAAATTTTGTCTTGAACCTTCCTGTTTTGCTTTTTCAGAAAGTCCTCGAAGTAATTCTTGTAAGCAATAACCTGTCTTATCTTGTTCACTACCACAAAGGTAACTTAAAAGTTACATTATCGCAAAATTCGTCCACGAAGTTCGGAAATATGCACCACAACAGATGGGAAGTTAGAGGGTTTTTAAAAATTGCAACTGGCCCAGCCAGGTGAGGTTTTCCAGGATATTCTCTTCAACAAATATTGTGGTGTCTGTCCACTCAAATGCCTCCATTCCCAATTCATACAGCAGTTTTAATTTACCTGTGGCACAAACAACCTTTTGCCGGTTATTATGTTTCACAAGGTCAGCAAGCTCAGTCCCAATACACATACCGCTCAAAAGGTAAAAATTATAGTCTTTCCTTACCTGGTGGAGCACTTGATTGGCCCTGATACCAAAGAGATTATGCAAAAAATTATCATTCTGGCTAAGAATAATCCCCTCCGTGAACGCTTTTTTATGGCCTTCCGATAAGTCTCCTGAAGCAACGGATTCCTTTAAAATGCTGTACTTTCTGAGAATTTCAAATACTTCGCCTGTCATGAACGATTTGAAGGTGTGTATCACTCCAGACTTGATAAAAATATGCTTGGAATGTGTTCCCGGTAAAATACAAACGCAATCATCAATGTTGATGCTGCTTGCGAGCCCTATAATTTGAACTTCTTCACCACGTATGATGTCTTTCTGGTTGGTTAAACCTGAAATGAGCATCAAGTCATGCGGAAAATGCTTATTTGATGGAATTTTCTTATAGATCAAATCTTCACCCAGGATACTAAAGGGCACTTTGGCGTAAGGTAATTCCTCCATTCCAATGGACGAAGATGCCATTCCTGATATTACTACCGGGACATTTTGCAGTGGTACCTTCATATCATTGGAGATATAACCAATGGCTTCCAGCAGATACTGTTGAAAAAACACGCTTCTGTCGGAATGATTGGTATTTAAACTCAATTGTGCAAACATTTTTTTAACCCCCATTTCTGAAAAGAAATGCCCCTTTATACTTCCGGTTTTTGTGTGTATTAATTTCAACCTAAATGAAGAAGTACCCCAGTCACATCCCAAAAAATAGCCGTCCAAATTTTGCAATTTAGAACTCATTGCTGGGTTGACCGGGCGTTTATTATGTTTTTAATCAGCCTCTTTGATAGATCCGTAATTCTTGAGAAATTTCCGGATAGTACAACCTCCGGCTGAATCAGTGAGGAACCAATGCCTACGGCATGTGCACCGGCATGAATCCATTCGCCGGCATTGTCAGGAGTAACTCCACCTGTTGGCATTAGTTTAATTCCCATTAGTGGACCCTGAACAGCACCGAAGTAGGGGAGACCATGAATACCCGCTGGAAACAACTTGACCATATCCGCGCCGCATTCATGGGCTGTTAAAATCTCAGTTGGAGAAAATGCCCCCATAAAAACCGGTATTTCATGCTGGTGGGCAGCAACTACAATATCTGGTTTTACCACAGGAGTCACCAGAAACTTTGCCCCCGCGTCAATAGCTTTTTTGGCCATGGCAGCATCCAATACAGTGCCGGCGCCTATCAGGCTGGAACCATCTTCTGCGGCAATCTTCTCTATAAATTGCAAGGCATTAGGGGTATTCAGGGTTATTTCCCAAGTATTAACTCCTCCAGCTTGTAAAGATTCAACCACCCTCATAATGTGATTGGAGGTCTTCATTCTGATAATAGAAACCACTCCTGTTTCGAGGATCTTTTTCAAAATTTCACTCCTGTACATAAGGATTATTGGTGGTTAAAAAGTTTTTTTTTGGTGAAATGTCAGTTTGAATATTCACGAATTATAAAAATAGGAGTTTTTAATAATATATATGATGTATTGGTTTTTAAAATGAGCTACCAAATTTTTGATGGTTTCCAATTTTTTCCCATTGATTTAACTAAATAATAAGTTACTTTCAGGTTCGGAATTAAAACTATAAACAATAATATTGAGGGTAATGAATCATGAAAGAGCCTAAAAAAAATTACAATAGTGAACGTGGAAGCCTTTCCAGAAGGACGTTCTTTAGAAATTCTGCAGTACTAACCAGTGGCCTGATTGCCAGTCAACTTCCCATAGATGTAAGCGCCTACGTAGCTGGTGATGACCAGTTAAAAGTGGCATTGATTGGTTGTGGCGGCAGAGGTACCGGAGCTGCAGTACAGGCATTAACCGCCGACAAGAATGTTCAATTAGTGGCTATGGCTGATGCGTTTCAGGACCGTCTTGAAAAGTCACTTAACGCAATTAAAACTGAATTGGCAGACGATCAAGGAAAAATAAAAGTATCAGATGACCACAAATGCGTTGGGTTTGAAGCATATAAAGAAGCCATCGATCTGGCGGACGTGGTGATTCTAACCACTCCTCCCGGATTCAG
>CAZOJZ010000104.1:0-2089 GCA_964580205.1 uncultured Roseivirgaceae bacterium | reverse complement strand
TGTCTATTCCATAGAATTTCTCGTAATTAAAACCTGTAGATATTGCAAAACTAATGGTTCTTGGCGATTCGGGATCTGGTAAAGTATTAAATCGACCAACACTTGAGTATACGGTGTCATAATTATTGATAATCAATGCTTTAACTCTGTAGTAATAGCGAGTATTCGGCACGAGATCCGAAATGTATCTTTTAATAATAAAATCGCCTTCAGGGTAAGCTTTGATCCATTCTGTCTGCCTAGTTACAAAAAACGAAGAGTCTTCTGAGACCTGAAAACAACCGGATCCTTCCAGTCCTTCCACATCGTAGTTTATTAGGGTATCGGAATTAGCAAACCTGCACTGGAGGATTATACTTGAAGCGGTTAGTTCGCCCGATAGAATGGAAAAACTTGTGTTTTTTTGGAGGTCCGTGTTAATCTCAGGAGTGCAACGAAAAAGAACAAACAGGAGCATTGAGTAGGTGACCTTTAACATAACCCTTGCTCTAAATCCATACTGTTGTTTGAGCACAATGCGTAACGGACAATTTGTAGGTTCTGCATATTCTATTAAATTTAACTTTCTGTTAAACATTAATGAAAAGAACTGACCAAATGTACCATAACCTATTCATACTATTGCTGTTTATGATGGTCTCAGGATGTAATAATGAGCCGAAGAAAAAGGCTGAATCAATAGTAAAAGAGGAAAGCTATTCTATGGCTGATTTTAAAAATGTTCCTAAAATTGATACCCATGCGCACATTACTTCGGATGGGAAAACTTTTATTAACGAAGCCCGGGCCAATAATTTTAGGCTTATGGACATGATTGTTGATGTTCCTCAATTCCCATCAATACCCAGACAACTGGAAATCTGCCGCAAACACAAGGCGGAAGATCCGGATGTATTTACCTACACCACGGCCTTTACTTTGGAAGGCTGGGACCAACCGGATTGGTCCGACAGGATTATTGAGCAACTGCAAAAGGATTTTGATAACGGCGCTCTGGGAGTCAAAGTTTGGAAAAATATTGGGATGACCTACAAAGATCAGCAGGGAAGTCTGATTATGCTGGATGATCCTAAATTTGATCCAATTTTCCAATTCATCAAAGATCAAAATAAAGTACTGCTGTCCCACGCAGGGGAACCTAAGAATTGCTGGCTGCCTTTGGATGAGATGACGGTAAATAATGATCGGGGTTACTTCGGTAAGTATCCGGAGTTTCACATGTATCTACATCCGGAGATGCCATCCTATGAAGATCAGGTGCGGGCAAGAGACAATATGTTAGGTAAAAATCCTGATCTGACATTTATTGGAGTCCACCTGGCTAGTCTGGAATGGAACGTAGATGAAATAGCCAAGTTTCTGGACAGGTTTCCCAATGCCTCGGTAGACTTAACTGAAAGAATCCCTCATTTACAATATCAATCCAATAAAGACAGAAATAGGGTGCGGGAGTTTTTTATAAAATATCAGGACAGGATTACCTATGGTACAGATTTTGAAGAGGAAGAAAACCATGACCCCGCTGAGCTAACTGAGCGGATGAATGCCAGATGGATGAGGGACTGGAAATACTTCAATACAGAGGAAATAATGACAGTGCCGGAACTGGATACACCAATTCAGGGATTGGGCTTACCCAAAACTGTAGTGGATAAAATTTACAGGATCAACGCAGAAAATATTTTCAAAGATGCCTGGGAGGCACCTAAAACTTCTTAGATATTGCTTCTTTGGCCTGCTGGAGATACTGAAGGGCCCTCTCTCTTTCGGCTCCATTCCTAAAATTTGAGTACTTTTCAACCCAGTTAACCGCTGCCTTCTGATATAGTCTGAGATATTTTTGGGATTCCGGAACATAAGTAAACTTCCCGTCAAGCAGGAAATAGACCGGATTGGAGTGGGCAAAAACCGTTAAATTTCTTGGAAGCATCTTTGACCCGCCTACCGTAGTAACCCGGCCTATAATCCAGGTACTTTCAGAAAGGGTGATTTCCGTCTCCAGCGCTTGTGAATATATTTTATCCTGGTCAGTAGATTTCAAATTTTCCCAGGCCACCAATTTTCCATTGGCAATGATCTCCAGCCGACC
>CAZOJZ010000103.1:0-7334 GCA_964580205.1 uncultured Roseivirgaceae bacterium | reverse complement strand
AGTGGTGAAGTCTCGAACTATTTTTACCGAAATAATAAGGATTTGACATTTGAGGATTTATCATCTGCATGGGGAGTTACTGCTAATTTAATTACTCAAGGAGTTGCTTATAGTGACCTGGATAATGACGGGGACCTTGACCTGGTATTGAATAACCTGGATGCCCGGGCAGTGATAAAAGAAAATACCATTAGCAATGACACCTCAACCCATTTCCTGGGAATGGATTTGATGGGAACAGGAGCCAATACAAAAGCAATTGGGGCAAAGATCGAGCTATTCTATAGGGAGGAATACCAGTTTTTTGAATTATTCCCTGTCCGTGGATTTAAGTCTTCTGTGGATACCAGACTGCATATTGGTCTGGGAAATACAGAAGTTATTGATTCAATATTAATACAATGGCCTGGTGGGGGCAAAACAGTGCTTTTTGATGTTGAAGTTGATAGAATTTTGAAACTGACCGAGCCTGAAGCTTCAGTATCCGATAAAAGGAATATGACAACAAATACACTGTTTACTTCCATCACAAATAAAGAACTGGGAGTAGATTATGTTCATCGTGAGAATACATTCATTGAATTTAACCGCGAGCCATTAATTCCACACATGCACTCTCAGGAAGGCCCGGCACTGGCGGTAGCTGATATTAATAGTGATGGATTAGATGATTTTTTTGTTGGTGGTGCGAAACATCAGCAAGGCAGTATTTATTTGCAGATTGAAGGGGGATTTACCTTAACAACCCAAACGGCATTGATACAGGATAAATTGACCGAAGATGTAGATGCCATCTTCTTTGATTTTGACAAAGATGGAGATCAGGATTTGGTAGTAGTAAGCGGTGGTAATGAGTTTCAGGGGGATTCTCCAAACCGTCAACCTAGATTGTATATAAATGATGGTATTGGAAGATTCACTATACATCCTGATGCTTTTGAAGGGATATATCAAACCGGATCCTGTGTTGCAGTCTACGATTTTGACAGCGATGGATGGCAGGATGTATTTTTTGGCAGCCTTGTGGTCCCCTGGAATTACGGACTTTCACCTCAAAGTTATTTACTAAAAAATGACAGGGGTAGGTCCTTTGTCGATGTTTCCCGATACCTTCCAAATAATGGCATTTTGGGAATGATTAATGATGCGGAGTGGGTTGATTTAAACGGAGACGGTAAGAAATCACTGGTGCTGGCAGGAGAATGGATGGATCTATCGATCTTGACCTTTAATGGAGCTGAGTTTGAAGAAAGAACAATACCTAAAAGCTCGGGTTGGTGGAAGACAATAAATCATGCAGACTATGATGGAGATGGTGATCAGGACCTGCTGGTTGGAAACATGGGCCTAAACTCGAAATTAAAAGCCCCTAAGAAAAGGGCGCTGAATTTATATCTAAAGGATTTTGATCAGAACGGGAAGCTTGATGCTGTAATGACTTTAAATACCGGTGGTAAAGAATCCATCTTTGCCTCAAGGGATGTCCTGGAGAGACAAATTCCATCAATTAGCGCTAAGTTTCACACAAATAAGGCATACGCTGAAGCTTCACCAAGCGATATTTTTGGCGATGCACTTTCGCAAGCCATAAAATTAACCGCGAAAGAGTTGAGGTCCGGGGTATTTATCAATGATGGCTATGGATTTCACTTTGAGCCATTTCCAAACTCCATGCAGATTAGTTTTATACAAGACTTTTTGATCGCTGATTTTAATGCCGATGGACTAATGGATATCTTTTCAGGCGGTAATTTATTTGCCTCCTCAATGCAAGAAGGGAGATACGCCGCAGATCGTGGGCCAATAATTACCGGGCAATCCAACAATCATAAAATACTTTCCAATCACGATACCGGCATTTCAATAAGGGGGGATATCAGGCACATTGAGTCTTTGAATTTTCAAGGAAATGAGCTGATAATGGTAGTCAGAAATAATGATTCTATCCAATGGTTCAAGCGGAGGTAAAATATTTCAGTGTGTTTCTTCCTTTACTTCTGATGGTATTGCTACCGGTACTAACCTCTGCCCAGAATTTGAAAATTTCCGGTAAATATGTTGATAGCAGCTTGCAGGACGTCCTACACCACATTGAAGATCAATATCCCATAAGGTTTTTCTACCGGGAAGAGTGGCTTTTCCAAAATGAAATCAACCAACAATTTAGCCAGCAACCGTTAGCTGAGGTCCTGGACTTGTTATTAAAAAATAGCGATCTCACATACGTTACTTATGGTAGTGATAAAGTTGTAATTGCTAAAAAAGACCGGATTGGCGATTTAAAATCGAATGAGTATTTTTTGGCCAAGCAAGCAATGAAAATCGGAGGCATCGATAGTAGGTTTCCCCTGTTGATGGTGGGAGACTCTTCAATAGTTGGGAATTCATCACTAAACCGGATAAAATTAGAGCTGGTTGATAAAAATGAAGGCTTTCGACTGAACGGAGTGGCTGTTTATTTGGAAAAACTTGAAAGTACCTTCAGCTCAGGCAACACCGGGCAAATTGATCTTGTACTTCCCAACGGTATCTACCAGATGGAGGTACGCCGCATCGGGTACGAGCCATTTATCTTCAATCTGAGGGTGTTTTCGAAGGGTGAACTCAGAATAGAGATGGAGCTGGAGGTTATTGAACTTGAAGAGGTTGTTGTTTCAGGAGAAAGCCCCGACAGCAGGTTAATGAACGCGCAGGCGGGTATTGTCTCCATCACTCCAAAACAGATTAAGGAAATGCCGGTATTTCTAGGGGAGGCCGATGTTATTAAAACCATACTTACTATTCCCGGCGTTACCACCATTGGGGAAGGTGCACCAGGGTTCTTCGTTCGCGGTGGTAACATTGACCAGAACCTGATTCTCCAGGACGAAGTGGTTTTTTCTAATTCCAGTCATGCGTTTGGCTTTTTTTCCATGTTCAATCCAGATCTTATCAGCAACGTTCGGCTTTATAAAGGTAATATCCCCGCCCAGTTTGGTGGACGGTTGTCTTCCGTTCTGGATGTTCAACTAAAGGGCAATAACTACACTACTACAAACATTAACGGGGGAGTAGGAACGGTAATGAGTAAACTTGCTATTGAGACCCCAATTGTAAAAGAAAAACTTAGTCTGTTGGCCGGTGGTAGAATTTCATATGCGGATTGGATCCTTCGTACAGTCAAGATTCCGGAGATACAGGAAAGTGAAGCATTCTTTTACGATTTCAATCTTAAAATGTCCGCCAAAATATCCGAGAACGGATCGATAAGTGCTGGATATTTTCAAAGCTTTGACCGGGTTAATTTTCAAGGGGAAGCCGGTTTTGAATGGACCATCAAAAACTTGTCTTTCAATTGGAGCCAAGGAATTGGGAAAACAGTCCGTTCTGAATTTATTGCTGCCATAGGACAGACGGATAATCTCAATTTCGATCCCTCCGGTCAGAATCTTACTGAGTTAGGTAATGGACAACAGTTTTTGAAAATTAAAGAAAATATTGAGATACCAATAAAAAATCATCTGCTGATTGGTGGTGGTGAATGGATATACTACCAACCGAACGATGAAGTATTGAGAACAATTGGATCGCAAATCCAGGAAAATAGTGTACGCCAGGATTATGGACAAGAGTGGGGGTTTTACCTTAATGACGAGTGGGAGGTAAATGAAAAATTTGCTTTATCCGCCGGGTTGCGAACCTCCGTTTTTTTCTCTGAGGAACGTCGGAACATTGTAAGCAACGATCAGCATTATGTCAATCTGGAACCCAGGATTTCAGTAAGATACGGAGTGGGTAAATCGAGCTCGGTCAAAGCGAGCTATAATAAAATGAGCCAATACATACATTTATTGTCTAATACCACCGGTGTTCTCCCCATTGACCAATGGGTATTGAGTAATTCCAGAATTACACCCTCAATATCCAATAATTTTTCGTTGGGATTCTTTAAGAATTTTAAGTTAAACAACTGGGAATCCTCTGCAGAACTATTTTACCGGCGCATGACCGATATAGTCGAATTCAAAGACTTTGCTGATCTTGTGTTAAATCCAGATATTGAAGATGAAATTATACAGGGTGAAGGGAAAGCATATGGGCTGGAAATTGCCTTAAAGAGGCACACTGGAAAAATTAAAGGCAGCTTTTCCTATACCTTTTCCAGAACTTTTATCAAGGCTCCTCAATCTTCAGAGGATATTGACTTGAATTGGTTTCCTACTAAATTTGACAGGCCCCACAATCTGAATCTTGTCATGGATTGGACGGTAAATAGAAAGTCGAGATTTGCCTTGGTTTTCAACTTTACCTCAGGTCGACCAATTACCGCACCAGTTAGTAATTATAGTCTGGGTGCAGTAGTTGTGCCACATTACAGCCACAGGAATGAGTTTCGCATTCCTGATTACCATCGTTTGGATCTATCGTATACCTACAAACGTAATGCCGTTAAAAAAAAGAAATATCAGGACAGCATCACTTTCTCTATTTATAATATATACAGCCGACGAAATGCATTTTCAGTGTTTTTCAGGAAAGAAAACAACAGACCTACACAAGCCTTCAGGTTATCGGTTTTAGGTAGTGCCTTCCCATCCGTTACTTACACCTTTGAAATCAAATGAAGGTAACAATAAAATATATGTTATACTTTGTGACAGCTGTTATCCATGCCTGTGTGGATCCTATATCTTTCGAAACAGATTCGGTCGATGGTGAACTTGTGTTTTATGGTAATTTCTCCCAATTGAATCAAAATCATATATTTAACATTTCACTGACCTCTGAACTTGGAAAGTCTGTCACTCCGATCTCTGGTGCCGTTATAGAAATTATGGATGCCCAGGGGAAATGTGCTGATTACCAGGAAGTTGAAACGGGAAAATACCAGTTGGCTGCTGATAAGATGCAAGGTGTGCCAGGCAGATCTTACTACATTGAGATCACTCTTAATAATGGAAAATCCTATTTTTCAGAACCCCAGGTGATGCCCCAGCCCATTGAAGTTGAAGACATTTATTTCAACATTGAATCACGCCAAATACTAAGCAGCTCAGATGTACTGGTGGACAAGACATTTATTGATGTATTCATTGATACCCCTTTGCAAAATAGTTCAGGTGGATTTTCCCCTCTCAGGTGGACGGTCGAAGAAGTTTATTCATTTGTTGACCGTGCATGCGGTCCATTTGATATTGCCGGAACGTGTTATTTCATTGACCCACCAGATGAATCAGAAGTGTTAATATTTAAAGATGAAGGGGGTGCTCAAAATAATTTGAATGGTTTCAGGGTACGTTCGCGGCAACTGGTGCCATTTGATGAATTTACAGGAAGACATTACTTTAATGTTCGCCAATATACCGTTTCTGAAGAGGAATTTGACTACTGGAACAAAATTAAACAGGTATCCAGCCAATCAGGAAATCTGTTTGACGTGCAACCTGCCAAGGTACCTGGAAATATACACGAAAAGGACAATGAGCAGGCATTGGTACTTGGATATTTTGGAGTAAATGGTCAAAATGTGGTTAGAATATTTACCACACCGAATGAGATAAGACCTCTACCAGTTTTTACCTGTATGGATGAGTCATTCTTTGTCGATCATTTACCAGAATGCTGTGCGTGCGAAGCCAAGGAGGGCAACCAAATTGAAAGACCAGCCTACTGGGATGAAGGTTAATCTGATCAAAATCAGTAGAAAACTGGCCGGATCTATTATGTTATGGCTGGTTTTTGTTTTTCAGGCTGAAGGCCAGCGACAGGAGTGTATTTTTGTCCATTTTGACAAATCATTTTATATTTCCGGTGAGACAATCTGGTTTAAAGTATATCTGCTAAATGATTCAAGTGAGATAAAAAGCCGGGTTTTGCATGTTGACTTTGTTAGTCACCAAAATGAAACCATTGTCCGGCAGAAGCTATTGATTAATAATGGTACCAGCAATGGGAGCATAACGCTTCCTTTGGATTCTGAAGAGGGTTATTATCAATTCAGGGCCTATACAAATTACAATTTGAACTTTCAACCAGCTTTTATTTTTGAAACAACCATTCCCATTTATCAACCCGATAAAGAGGATGTTTTACTTTCAGATCAAATAATAAAAGGCAAGAACCAACTGTCGGGTACAGCCGGAATTTCAATCGTTTCTGACAAAGAAATTTATAAACCCAGGGACTCATTGACGATATCCCTTCAAATTAATGGGTCCGATGATACCGGCGGAGCAGGTAATTTTTCTATTTCAGTGGTTCCATTGGAAATTACAAGTCATGAATTTCAATCTCACAATCATTCGGAATGTGCTAAGGGGAGTCTTAAAGGAAATCAGTTGATTGCTCCTGAACGATCACTCTTTTTAGAGGGAAAGTTGCAGGATCCAAAAACAAAAATAAATGTGACCTCAGCATTGGTCTCCATTTACATGGATAAGACTTCTCAATTAAGAGAGGGGTCTTCATGGGAGGGTAAAATAAAGGTGCCTATTCCTGACTATTGGGGGCCAGGAATTTTCCAGATCCTTAACCATGACCCTCGTCATCCCTCCGTTTTAGAATTTATAGCCGAATCTGGGAGTAAATTTGAATCTCCATATTACAATATAGATCTACCGGCTCGTACACCGATTGTCACAAAATATATGGATCAGCTGGAAAAACGAAGAAAGATTATTGAATTGTTTGACTTATATAAGTCCCAGGAAATTAAATATACAAAAGTTTCGACCACGAATCCGGATGCCGTTTATCAGACAAAAGATTATCATTTAATTTATTCTTTCGAAGAGTTTATTAATGAGGCCATAAGGAATGTTAAGGTCAGAACAATTGATAGTGTAAAAACAGTCAGGCTATTCAATTCGGAAATGGGCGGCCTGTATAAGGACCATCCCTGGTATATTGTGGATGGTTTTCTCACTTTTAATGAACAAGCAATCTTGAATATCCAGTATCAGGACATCATTGAGGTACGACTCTATTCAAAAACATCGACAGTCAGGGAATATTTTGAGCGATTCGTGTGGCGCAATGGAGTGATTGAGATCATTACCCGTGATGTCAAATATTCTAGAGAACTTAAGAACAAACCAAATGTGGTTGAAATAGATGGCTTCTCACTACCACAGAATTTTGACAGCACTTTAACTTTATCCGAAAGTAAAGCCACGCCGGATTTAAGAGGTGTTATTTATTGGTCTCCAAATATTTTAACCAATGAGCAAGGGAAAGGACAAATAACCCTACCATTATCAGATGATACCGGAAAATTCGCCATTGTTGTTATGGGAACTACAAATTTTCATAAGCCAGTGACAGGTTATAGCACTTTTGAGATCAAACTGGAATAA
>CAZOJZ010000102.1:0-1718 GCA_964580205.1 uncultured Roseivirgaceae bacterium | reverse complement strand
ACGCTTTCAAAATTGCACCAAAATCCTGGATGTGTTGGATTCCATCTTTGCGGCGCATACCAGCGGAATAAAGCCAGGCGTTATGGGTTGTTGGATGAACAGGAAAATCCTGACTTGGAAAATGTGGAGTTAATAACGGAGGCAAATCAGAAAATCAATCAATGGATGTCAGAGAGGTTATAAGTCATCAACAATTTAGGAATCTAGGTCAGGGATAAAAAGTTGTGGGATCCCTAAACATAGTTTCTGAACGGCCGCTTTTGGCCGAAAGCGGTCATTGGTGTATTGATATTAGGTAACTAAATTAATGAAATAGAAGTTTTTTCTAGTGAACCTTTTAGAGCTCACTAACCAATTCGAACAAGTTCGTAGCGAGTTTCGAAAGCAACCTTTCCTTTCTCCATCATATCCATCCAAATCACCATATTGTCTCCACTTTTTTTGAAGTGAACACCATGTATATGTAGCTCATCATGTGATTCAGTGTTGCCAACTTGACCATTGCACTCGAAGTGTAGATCTCCATCAATAGCTGAAGATATAGCTGTCAGACTGGGTTGATTGTTTAACTGACAATAATGATTAGCAAAAAGCCTTCCATTATCAATATAATAGATGGTTGACATTTCGGTAGAAGTACCCACTTTCAGGCGTTCAACGATAACTCTATCCCTGGCTGTCAAATCAAATTCCCAACCGAAAACCCCTTCTTCTCCTCCTTGTATTGTCCATTTACCATTAAGTTCCTTTAAGTAATCAAAAGCTGCAAGTGCATCGGGAACTTATATTTCATTACTTCTGAGAAAGAGCCAATTTTTATTACCAAGGATAGAGTAGCAGAAAACTGAAGACCTGATTAATTTGATACTACCACTTCTTTTTTAAGAACTTTTTTGGACCTGGAATACCAGATCCACCATTCACCGATTAACCAGGTAAAGCCAAAACCACCCCAGAATGTCCAACCAAATATCTCCCGGAACTGGTAATTCGACATAGCTTGCACCACTCCGATTAAAATCCTGATAGTAATAATACCTAACCCGATCGAAAACACCCGGATCACAAACTCCCGGTGTTTGCTGATATTTTTCTTTCGGATATGATGATAAGCCATAATCAGGGAATAGGTAAAAAGCCCTCCGAAAAACAGGGTTGCCAGTTGTTCAATTAGACCTTCGAAAGGGAATGTAACTACTATATAAAAAGCTGATGCTACAATAAATAAACAGGAAACCAGGAAAATTCTTCCACACCAACGATGAAAGTTGATGTATTTTTTGCGTATAGTTTCCATAAATTGAATCGGGCCTAACAGCATAAATAATATGCCGGGGATAACATGCATTAATGTTTGTACCGGGTGTTGTTCAAACCCCTCGTTGTAAGAATTGGGGTTTGGAGGAATCTGGAGTACTGAAATAATAATCCCTGATATTGCAAATAAAAAAACAAATACCCAACCAATGGTTTCCAGCACTTTCTTCGTCTTCATGGTTAAATGATTTCAGAATGTTGTCTGCATTTTACAATACAGTTTCGAATAAAAGTGTTGACTTTCCGAAAGGTGGCCATCACTTTCTATACAATTGTTACCGCAGTGTTTGTCTGATTTTTACCGTTCCCTAAATTGCTTGATGGATCAGATTTTTGAATTTAACATTAATTTCACTTTTGTTCGGGTAAATTGGGTCATTATTAGCCCTAAGCCGCCTATG
>CAZOJZ010000101.1:0-1651 GCA_964580205.1 uncultured Roseivirgaceae bacterium | reverse complement strand
GGCTAGTGCTTCCGCGACATTGCATTTAGTGAAGAAGGTAGTCCGAGTTACAATTGTCCCGCGGCACCTGTGAACAGATCGTTAAATTATTGGGTAACTTCGCGGCTTGCCGCGGGCACAAAACCGATGGGGTTTCCAAAGGGGAGAAGCGGTAGCTCTTCCCTTTGGTCGACCACGGGGTTCAAACCCCGTGGTCGATATAACTTGATTGCTTAGGGATTTTCTAGTCAACGGCTGATCTGATATGCTTGGCCTCCAGATCAGCTATTATCTTTCGGTGAACGACTTAGTGGTCAATGTCAGTTGAAGATTGCTGGCGCCCCATTTTGTCATTGGCTTGACAGGAGCCTAGATATCTCGTCGCGGACAATCCTTCTGGCAACATCTATAACTCCCACGCGATACTCTCCACGCATAATCTGCTTTCGTATCCTCTTGATCTCTTCTTCCCGGGGATTAATACTCTTTATTGACAAACCTTTCAATTTACCAAACCCTCTCCCTTTACTCCTGACTTTCAAGCCTTTTTCGATAATCCCAATTTCCTCGATATACATAAGACCCTCTTAATTGCCTTCCATTCCACTGGCACAAGCTCCATTTCTTACCATTAAAGAGATTTTGATCCTCTACTTGCTTATAGTATTTTAGAGCAATTCCCATACTAAAATTGCCCCAGCCGTTATGCCAGGCTAATCTATTGTTATTCCATAGGATTATCTATATTCACTGTCAAAAAAATGCTGCTCAGTGAAAATATCTGTAACAAGATTAAAAAAATTCAATTTTTGTCACTTAAAAGAGAAATGAGGCGAAATAAAAGCGAATCAGCAGATAAAGGTAACACCCACCACAGGGAGGATCTCTTGGACTGATTATTTTCGGATGGAGGTTAGTCTTTTGACCAAACAATATCCGTGTGCAAGCTTAGACCACTGAGGTTGGCCACCCCACCGACTTTACCGTGAAACTCTGCGGAAGTTGTTCCAGGTATGTCGTGAGGAACGGTTGGAATCTTACCCTTGCCAACCGTTGTTCCCCAGGTGTTTCGGATCTGAAATTTAACTACAACATTTCGGGCCGTAGCCTGCCCATGGTTGAATACCCTTCCGAACAGGACAGGAACAGTAATGCTGCCCGGATCATACCCCGAACGTTCAAAAACCATCAATACATTGGCCTCTTTAGGAGGCTTGAATTCAACTGAATGGATGCAACGGCTATTTACAGTGCCAAGATCGACCTCTGTGATTGTTTTTGATGATCGCAGCCCAAAAAACCTTGCTATTATGCCTCCTTCAACAAATTCCGTTCGTCTCACTAACGAATTAGCAATGAGTATTCCTTTATCTCTTTCACACGCATCGACGCTTTCAAAAGACTGCCATGGCCTCCATTCCGATAATGGCATACTATCATCATAACCTCCCTGTTTCAGGGGGGGAATAAGTAGCAACCACTTGCTAGATGATTTGTCACGGGGAACATCCGATGGATGTCCAGCGGGAGCTTCAGGGATATCTTTTGCTTTGCTTCTGCCAACTGCCGGAGGTGACAGAGTGGGTTTTTGATTTGGAGACCTGGCCGGAACTGCCTTCGGAACAGACCTGCCCTCCATTACTTTTTCCACCGTTATTCCGGTCGGTGGAGC
>CAZOJZ010000100.1:0-1895 GCA_964580205.1 uncultured Roseivirgaceae bacterium | reverse complement strand
CGAGCAGGAACCACCCAATGCTTAGAAATTTTATCAATAACAAAATGGAAAAAGAAAAATCACCAATCATTGAATTGCTTTCATGCCTCGCCATCTCGATCTTGGTAAGCGGTAATTTGGAGACACATAAATGACCGCTTTTGGCCGAAAGCAGCCGTTCGGCAATTACCTCTTACGACCCCAAAGCGGCCGTTCGCCATTTCCCAGATGATGCACTTTAGTGGTATTTTTCGATCTGGACAATTCGCAAGTAAATGTTGAGTCTATCAAGAAGTTACTGACAAATCCATTGCTGTACTTCCTTTTGCCGACATGAGTCCCTAAGGAGATCATGAATGGTTCAGCGATGCTATTTCAGAAGAACTCTTTAATGCCCTGGTCCGAATACCCAATCTTGAAAGTAGTAGGTCGGACTTCCTCATGGAGCTACAAAGGAGTCGCTAACAAGGATCTAAAGGTAATCGGTAAAGAAGCGGGGACCCTCGTTGGGTGAAACATCAATAACCTCATCACCGCGCCATTTGAAGTGATACTCGAGGTTCCCGAACTCTGTTTCCACACGCTCAGGCAGCGCATAATGAAGCCTGACTTGAAGCCCTTTTTCCCTGCCTGGAATAAAAACGTATGCTCCCTGCCAGATGACAGCCTCATCATTTCCATTGACCTTTACTTCTACAGATCCGTTGGGAGTCCAGCCCGGAACACGAATAAACAGATTCTTCTTGCCGGGAATATCGACTGTCACTGTGGCACGTTGTCCACGGACACTGGCAATGGAAACAAGCGAATCCTCGTAGTCGAAATGGAAGATGACACGGATATCCGTTTGATTGTGGTGCACAATATTATTATAGATATCGATAAGCGAATGCAGGGTGGCAGCGGTTATATCGGTTATTGCCGATTTCCCGTTGGTTGCGCCAACCAACGCTCCCAGCGCACCCAGGTGATGATCGGGTCCGTCCATGATCTGGGAAGGAAGAAGCCGTGCCCGGACGATCCGTTCAACATCATCCAGCAGTTTGGGGTCCCTATTATTTCTCCACAGCCACAGTGCAATCTGGGCCACATCACCTGCCGATGCCACTTCCCCAAAACAGTCTGCTTTACCAATGTCGTGACAAATAAAACCAGAGGGTGAGATCATTTCCTGTACGGCTTTGTGATAAGTGGCTTCCACTACATCGATGTACTCTTGTTGATGGGTTAGCTCACCGTAGAGGATCAGACCTCGCAAGGTGTTCAGGTAGGAGTGTGTGTGGTGGCCGCAGCCATTGGCTAGACTGCCATCGGAATTTACAGTGTTATTAAGGTGGAAAGATGCAAGCCGCGCTGCCTCGGTGAGCGCTGCCGGGTCGCCGGTAGCCTCATAGAACCATACCAGGCCTTCAATTGCTCTGCCATGTGTATATGTAAGGCTTTTCCAGGGGTCGAATCCAGCTTCTTTTTGAAATTTGGACGGGTGGACAAAAGGTTGCGGCATTGGTTGGAAGTTCCACTGGTTAAGATTCGTGCTGGCTTTTGACATGCGTTCAATGGCGGTATGTCCCGCTTTTGCCGCCTTTTTACTGTTGCGAAAGCGCACCAGTGCATTAAATGCCAGCATGGTCTCACGGTAAGAATGGATGTTCCAGCCTCTCGCATCATTGGGATCGGGATGATCGAGCAGTATTCCGGAGGGATTGTCACAGTACTCCCATAAATTGGAAAGCATCCCGGTTTCTACCTCTTTTGGGATATCAAAACCAGTAGCATCTTCAAGGCGCAGCAACGCATCCCATACCCGACCGATATTATGCTGATCGCCTGGCCGGAACCAGCCGTCACCCTTTTCGTTGAAAAGCCAGTAAGGCAGGTAGTTCTTCTCTGGTTCCAGTGAATTAAGCAGGTTCTGT
>CAZOJZ010000099.1:0-3796 GCA_964580205.1 uncultured Roseivirgaceae bacterium | reverse complement strand
CCACTCCCTCACTCATTCTCCAAATGCCTGGTCAGCAGACAATTCGGAAATATCAATCAATTCCAGCGTACGAAACTCCACCTCAGATCCTTCAGCCTGTATTGCTATTTGCCCTGAAGAAGTAGTGCAGTTGGTCCCGTGATTGACCAGATCCCCATTGACCCAAACTTTGATTTCATTACCCAGACACTCAATGATCAGGGTGTTCCATTCACCTAAAGGGTTTTCAGAGTCATCGGTTAAGTTTAAGATTCGCCTTTTTTTCCCTTCTGTGATTCCCCATTCAGCCGGCAGTCCTCTGCGCGCTTCCATATCTGGAACCTCTATATCTTCAACAATGCACCAGAAATCTCCGGCATTTCCATGAAACATTTGTACCTCCACTGATTTAGGAAACATATCATACAAAGCCCTGGGTGTGGATGCGTGTACCAATACCCCGCAATTACCGGGCTCTCCGGCAAACCTGTATTCAGCTTTAAGGCGGTAGTTTTCAAAACTTTCATCTGTTATCAAATGACCGTTTGGATCTCCCATGCTTACCAAAAGATTTCCTCTTATAATAAATGGACTCCCAATTGAACTGGTGTCCATTTCAGGAACATCAACGTGCCAACCCTGCAAGTCTTTTCCGTTGAATAATTTTACTGGTTCCTGTGATGACTGGCAGGAAAGATTGAATACAGATAAACTAAAGATAATTACGAAAAGTTTCATTTGGATTTGGCCTTTGAATGGGACTGTATGCAATTAAATAAATATATTTATTATTAAATAAAATCGTCAATGAATTCGCACGCTCTATATGCAAGAAGTTGTTCACGGTTGCAGCGGTTGACACTATAATTATTACTCACCCCAAAAATTAAAGGAAACAACTCCACCTTGTCAATTTATCAATTATAAATTGGTTAATTTTCCAATAGAACAGAATCAACTACCATTATGTATTATCTAAGAATTCACATCCAGCCCCTCGTATGTTGCATTGTACTTGTTCTCTTCGCTCTAAGCTGTATTAATTCCGCAAGACTTTCCGCTCAAAATAGCAACTGGGAATTCCAATCGCTAAGGTCAGAAATCGATCCTGCTCACTGGATATCAAAGGAAGTTCAATTCAAAGGTGAACCGACCCTGGTGCTTTCAGGTGACAATAAAGAATATGCCAACGGAAGTTGGACCAGAACCTATGATGTAGTTCCGGAGCAGTATTATGAATTCACTTCCTATTTCAAATCAGAAAATGTGGACCAGGTTGATCGCAGTATCTTGTCACAAATCACCTGGTTGGCTGACGACGGCCGGCGAGTAGCATTTATTGAATACCCGGGGGTACGGTCCAAACCGGCCAATGGAGACTGGAATGTACTACAGCAAACCTACCAGGTGCCATCAGGCGCCACCAAAGCAAAAATCGACCTGATTTACCGCTGGAACGAACAAGGGACTGTCTATTTTGGCGGGGCCAGTATGAAAGAAACTGATGCCATAAAACCACGCCTGGTTCGTTTGGCAGCCATTCATCACAGACCTACACAGACTGCTTCATCAAAAGAAAATCTGGAACAATTCAAGAAATACATAGATGAGGCAGGAGATCAAAATGCTGATATTGTTTGCCTTCCTGAAGGGATCACCATAGTGGGTACTGACAAATCTTATGTAGAGGTAAGCGAGCCTATACCTGGACCTACCACCGATTTCCTTGGTCAACTTGCCCAAAAGCATAAAATGTACATAGTAGCTGGGATCCTGGAACGGGAAGGTGCGGTAGTATATAATACCGCTGTTTTAATGGACAGAGATGGTAAGTTGGCCGGAAAGTACCGCAAAGCAACCTTACCGCGTGAGGAAATTGCCGGGGGAATAACGCCCGGAGATGATTTTCCGGTGTTTGAAACGGACTTTGGCAAGATCGGCATGATGATCTGTTGGGATGTATTTTTTCCTGAACCGGCACGAACACTTTCCTCGAAAGGAGCAGAGATTATTTTTATGCCAATTTGGGGTGGCGATTTAACATTAAGCAAAGCGCGTGCTATTGAAAATCAGATATATCTGGTTTCATCGACCTATGACATGAAAACCGGAGTTTTTGATAAGAAAGGGGAACTCATAGTTGAAGGCACCGAAGAAAACCCTGTGGCAATAGTCGAAGTGGATTTAAACAAAAGAGAACTTTGGAAATGGCTGGGAGAATTTAGAAACCGCATCCAACGTGAAATGCCCAGTGATGAAGCAATTAACAATTAACAATGGGCAATTAACAATGAATGATGCAGCGCTTTCTGACCTACTGCAAGCTACTACTGGTCATATAGTGGATTACCTGAATGGTCTAAAAACCAGGCCCGTATTTCCTTCCCAAGATCAAATAGCAGCCCTTGATGGCTTTGATTTTGGCCTGCCCTTGGGAACCACTGAGTCCGCTAAGGTGATGAATCTATTGCACAAACTTGGATCTCCCGGAACGGTGGCCACTGCCGGAGGGCGTTACTTCGGGTTTGTTATTGGCAGTACGTTGCCTGTTGCATTGGCTGCACATTGTCTGGCAGGTGCTTGGGACCAATGTGCGGGACTGCAGGTACTCTCACCGGTAGGCGAAAAACTTGAGTTAGTGGCCGGGAATTGGTTAAAAGAACTGTTGCGTTTGCCTGGTGAGTCAGGAGTTGGATTTGTGACTGGCGCCACTATGGGTAATTTTACCGGACTTGCTACTGCCCGACATGCTTTGCTGAAGCAGGCTGGTTGGAACGTAGAAGCTCAAGATTTGTTTGGGGCCCCTGAAATTAAGGTAATTGTTGGTGAACAAGTTCATGTAAGCGTACTGAAGGCATTGTCTCTGCTGGGCCTGGGCAGTGAACGGGTGGTTAGGTTGCCAGTAGATGATCAGGGACGGATCAGGTCAGACATGTTTGAATTGGATGATGGACCGACCATTGTGTGCCTGCAAGCGGGCAATGTGGACACCGGAGCAGTTGATCCCTTAAGTCAAATCATACCTATAGCAAAAGAAAAAGGTGCCTGGGTACACATTGACGGAGCTTTTGGATTATGGGCTGCTGCCTCCTCAAAAAAAAGACACCTGGTAGAAGGAGCAGAGCTTGCAGATTCCTGGTCAGTAGATCTGCACAAATGGTTAAATGTTCCCTATGACAGTGGTGTGGTTATTTGTCGTTACCCTGAATTGTTGAGAGCGGCTATGTCGGTAAATGCCGCTTATCTCCCTCCCAGGGCTCCTGGGCCGTACCAATTCACACCCGGCATGTCTCGTAGAGCAAGGGGAGTAGAAGCCTATGCCGCCTTATACAGTCTTGGAAAATCGGGAGTGGCCAAGCTAATAGAAGATTGCTGCCGACACGCCAAACGCATGGCAGTAACCTTACAACAGGCAGGTTATGAGATACTTAATGAAGTGGTATTAAATCAGGTAATTGTTGATTTTGGAGAAAGAACCGATGAGATAATCCAGGCTATTCAAGCAGATGGAACCTGTTGGGCCAGTGGAACCAAATGGCAGGGTAAAAGCGCCATGCGGATTAGTGTAAGTAGTTGGGCCACTACGGAGGAAGATGTTCAAAAATCATTAGAGGCAATTATACGGGTGGCCGGGCAATACAGCAGCTGTTGGTAGTACCGAAGAAGAGATTAATCTGATTCAGCAGCACATATTTTCAACAGCGGAAAAATTGAGAGAACAACTTTAAAATCCCAAATAAGCTGCCTCCCGGCACGCGAGGCAAATCCTAAAAACAAACCAACTAAATTTGGGTATGCTGGTCGTAGCATGTTGCTA
>CAZOJZ010000098.1:0-4137 GCA_964580205.1 uncultured Roseivirgaceae bacterium | reverse complement strand
CAGGTCTTTTACAACAATATTTAATTTCTAAAAACTGCATCCAAACTCGGACCCAATGGGCGACCCGTCAGGCATGGAAAGTGCCGGAATGAGGTCGAGTGATTCCGGATCACTTTTGAACTGGCCAATTTGGGTCAGGCCATATTGGTAATGGGCCCGCTGGTTCTCTGCCACACTGGATGACATCTGCTGGCGAAGCCAGGATTCCAATGTCAGTATTTTCAGATTGGCAATGGCACAGGCTTGGAAGGAAGCGGTATCATTTAATGCGAGGCGCATCAGATGTTGCAATGTCAGTTGGCCTGTTAATCGCTGGATCTCCTGATAATAGGGATCTTTCACGGAAGTTTTCCAAGTTTTTTGAACTAATAGGTCTATCACTTCATCCAATCCCAGTTGCCCATGGTCCATGATCTTTTGTTGCGTCAGGCGGGTCGCCCTTTGTGGATTAAGCAGCAAAGCAATACCCAGATTGGCTGCTCCTTCTGCTGCTGCTATGGGGTCAAAGGTGACTCCGGTTCGGGTTTTAAAGCTTTCTCTACCCCTTTGATAATTAGGTGCTTTGGGTGGTATTAGCAATCGAATATGCGCTGGGATGGCCAATACATCCGGATCCAATGTATACAACAGAGCCTCCAGGGCCTCCAATTGGCGTTTCTTATCTATGGTTTGCACTATTTCCTGTCCGTCACCACGATGGGCATAGGTATAGTCAAGACCTGCAATCAGCTTACTTACTGCCTCAGTTTGGTACCTGTGTGCTAAATATAAAGGCACTAACACTTCCTCCAACGTTGACCAGGCGGCGCCAGGGGGAATATTGTTTTCACCAAACTGTTGCAGCGCAACTTTTCTCAATGAAATTAGTCGCTCCATTTCCTCTACCGGGTTTTCGCCGTTGTCCCATAGGTGAGCTTGGGGATGTGCCCCTCCCATTGCTCTGGCGTCCCGGTCGGTGATATAACGAAGACCGCTATCGATGTTCTCTTGAATTATTTTTAATAAGGACTGAGCTTCATCAGTACCTTCTGGAAAGTCCTGGTAACCATATAGAATGGCCCGCTGATCCCAGATTCCGATTTTGTCATCATACGCTCCTGAGAAGTCTGGATTTCCGTTTTTATCCAAAATAATGTATGGATGGGGGTAATCCATCACCGAAGCGCGGTCATTGGTACTGGCGGCATAATTGTGAAGCAAACCCAGGGTGTGCCCAACTTCATGGGCAGAAAGCTGCCGAAGGCGTGCCAAAGCCATTTCCAACATACGAGGATCCTGTTCTTTTCCTTCTACATAGGCCTGAACTAAACCCTGGGCAATAAGAAAATCTTGTCTGACTCTTAATGAACCCAAACTAACGTGCCCCTTTATTATCTCGCCTGTCCTGGGGTCTGAAACAGTCATGCCATAGGACCAGCCCCGTGTCGATCGGTGTACCCATTGAATGACGTTATACCTGACATCCATGGGATCAACATTCTCAGGGAGCACTTTTACTAGAAAGGCATTTTTATACCCCGCTGCTTCAAATGCCTGGTTCCACCAACTTGCGCCTTCAATTAAGGCGGACCTGATCGGTTCCGGTGCACCAGGATCGAGGTAGTACACTATCGGTTCAACCGCTTCACTGATTGCTTCAGAAGGGTCTTTCTTCTCCAGTCTGTGCCGGTGAATGAAGTGTTTCACCAATGGTTGATCAATGGGAGTGGCATAGTCATAAAAGCTCATCCCATGGTATCCACTCCTTGGATCCAGCTCGCGCATTTGATATCCGTCGTCAGGTAGTTTGATGAAGGTATGATGTTGACGAATGGTAATAGACTCCGCCGAAGGCACCACCGAAGCCGCCCAACTACCATATTCTTTTTCGTTGTCATTTAAGCCAAATGTCAGAGTAACCTCAAATTCCGTATTCTCGGGAAAATTTATGGTTCGCTCCAGGTATACTGCACTGCGGTTCTTATCTAAGCGATAAATACCTTGATTTGTTTCACGCAGCCTTCGTGTTATGCTGTGAGCTGGTCCCAATGAATAGCCGTGGGCATCTCGAAGTAAAAAATCAGTAACGTCAACAAGTACCCTCCCCTCCGTCTCAGCAATTACCAAAAAACCTCCGATAATCGATTGTGCGAAAGCCTGTTCAACCGACATTCGTTCTGCGGGGTTATCACTCAATGCACGGTATTGATAATTGACTTGTACCAACATGATTTTTGGGCCACTGCGAATGAATTTAACTACACGTTCCCCGCCAAGTTGACCACGGTCCAATCCGATGTCGTTCGAACCAATTCCTGCAGGCAACGAGGTTACGTACAGGAATTCTTCATCCAACTGCTTTATTTCCAGCCAGATCTTGCCGGTCTTTACATCCCAGTAAAAATCGAAGAACCCGCTTTGCTTTTGCATGCTTTTGGTGAATTCATCAATATCTTGAGTCTCGGAAATCTCTTGGCTTTGTGCAAGACACCAGGTTAATGACAGACTAAGCATCAACAGAGAGCAAGAATACTTCATGAGTTTGAGGTTTGGCTTATTATATTGGAAAATACAAAAAGTTTAGCAAAAGACGTGGGGCATGGGAAGACTTGCATTAGTTAGTCAAAAAGATATGGGGTGGGGTTTTCCAATTCCAAAAGCCATTTTTTCTGATTAAACCTCCTGCATACCCACGCAAATTTCCGTCCTTGCCAATCACACGATGACACGGTATGATGATGGCAATTCGATTTTTTCCATTAGCTGAGGCCACCGCCCGTACTGATTGCGGCTTACTTATAAGGCTTGCTTGTTGTGAATAGGTGCGTGTTTCTCCATATGGTATGGACCTCAAGGCACTCCAAACCTTGTTTTGAAACTCAGTTCCAGGTGTTTGTAGATTAAGGTTAAATTCTTTTCTTCGGCCCTTAAATTCTTCGTTGATAGGAATGAAATGTCATCCCATAATGTTTTTTGAACCATCTACGTATAGCGCTGGGTATAGTGACTGTCTTTTTCTAAAATAGCCTGATATTTTTCTTCGAAAGATAGTGTCATGTCCTTCAGATTCTAAAACCTAGACAATTTTAACAAACATTAAAGCCATCTGCCACCGAAAAATTAACAACCAATTATAAGATCTCAGACCTCAGATCTCAGATCTAGCTACTCCACCAGGTCAAATGATTTTTTCATGGCACTATAAGTGGCCGTTAATGCGTCGGCATCATCCATGTCCCGGAGGGGTTGATTGAAGGGCTCGGCCCTGACCGGACCGTCATACCCAATAGATATCAGGGCTGAAAGAAAAGCTTTAAGATCAATCACACCAGTAGCAGAAGGTAGTTCGCGCTTGCCATCGATTTGTTCATCCGCAGTGAATCCGGTTCGGGCATCGTTCAGGTCAACTGCCACAATATCATCATTGGACAAAGTGAGCAAATCTTCTTTGGATTCACCAGCACAATACCAGTGGAAGCTGTCCAAAACAAAGCCTACGCCAGGGACATCAATCGCCGCTATTAGCTCCTTGGTTTCTGCCATAGTCCGTATGAATGAATATTTGCCAACTGCCTGTAACGTCCTGGGTCCTACGTACTCCAAACCCAGGCGAACTCCATAGTCGTTTAATATAGTGGCAACTTCACGAAGCCTTGACACATGCTGCTTAAAATTCTGAAGATAGGTCAGGCTGTGATCAAAGGAAAGTATCCAGGTGTTCATTCTGGTGGCCCCTGCCTTTTCCATAGCCTTGGCATAACCAGCAAGTGGCTTTACTCCTTCTTTGAAGGTCAATTGGTCTTTCCGGAAATCTACCGGTAGCCCGGCAGATCCCCATTGGATATTTTTACTTTTCATGTCAACCAGATAAGCCTGGATTCCATCGTTTGACATTTCCGACAGGCTGGAGGCATAAACGCTAATAGCCTCAAATCCATGTTTTACAGCCATATTAAACAATTCATGCTGACTGGCCTGCACCCCTATATTGCCGGCATTTAGGCATAGGGTAAACTTTCTGCTCTCCAAAATGTTGTGTACACTCATTGAATGTATTGGCAATATAGTTGCTGCCGATAAGGCTGTTCCAGTTATTATAAAGTGTCTGCGTGAAATCATGTGTTTCTAATTTATGTATTAAATGTTGTCGAGGGGTTT
>CAZOJZ010000097.1:0-4056 GCA_964580205.1 uncultured Roseivirgaceae bacterium | reverse complement strand
AACCAGGGTTATCAGGAATTAAACCGGTACCTGTCTCATCACAATCAACGGGCCTTACCTTTACTTAGCAAGGCTCCTCTTTTCGAAAATGTTTTTATCATCTATCCGTGGGGACAGGCCCCTGAAAACCTGAGAAACTATGAATTCATAGGGGTCCGCACCCAAGACCTAAATAAAGTAATCACCAGCCAATACTCGAGGAACCACCGCCAACTGGTGGTTTGGCATCCGGTCACATTTAAAGACAAAAGTACCTACAACGTCCACCGGCTTTTACGGGCCATCGACCTGAACACCATATTGAGCAAATTGTCTTCGGAGCAGCAAGCCAGCACCGAAGAGGTAATGGTACCCATCAGTCAACTCAAAAAACAGTTTCAACGGTTTCCTCAAATAATTGCCAATACTGAAAAACTATTATCCCAGTGTAGTATCGAGTTTGAATTTGGAACTGATAAAAACAAATCCGTAGTTACTGGCAGCAGGCAGCAAGATCTTCAAAAGCTGGAAGCGCTGGCGCTGGACGGCTTTGCCTCTCGCTTCTGCCACAAGCCTTACCAGAAAAAAGCCTTACAGCGGTTGAGGAGAGAGATGGAGATTATCGGCGAAAGGAATTTTGCCGCTTATTTTCTTATAAGTCACGACATTGTGTCTTTTGCCAGCCAGCAACAGTTTGAACATGTGGGCCGGGGCAGTGGGGCCAACAGTCTGGTGGCGTATTGTCTCCGGTTAACCAATGTTGACCCCATCGAGCTCGACCTGTACTTTGAGCGCTTTTTAAACCCACAACGCAGTTCACCGCCTGACTTTGATATTGATTTTTCCTGGAGAGACCGGGACGCTGTCACCCAATACATATTTGATACCTACGGGTATCGACACACCGCATTACTGGGTACCCACAATACTTTTAAGGAACGGTCCACCATTCGAGAACTGGGTAAAGTATTTGGGCTGCCCAAAAGCGAAATCGATCAGTTGGTGGCGTATCCTCAATCGAAAAAAGACCAGGTAACCAGCCTGATTTTTCGGTATGCCGAGAAAATGTGCTCGATCCCCTCCCATTTATCCGTGCATGCCGGAGGAATACTGATCACTGAAGAACCTATCCACGCCTATACCGCTACCGATTTCCCTCCTAAAGGATATCCTACCACTCATTTCGAAATGCACAATGCCGAAGACATTGGCATTTATAAGTTTGATATTCTGAGCCAAAGAGGCTTGGGCCATATTAAGGACTCCGTGGCGTTGGTCTCTGAAAACCGACGGCAAGAGTTGGACATCAACGACTTTGAAACCTTCAAAAAAGACCCGGCCATAAAAAATTTACTCCGCACGGGCCGCACCATGGGATGCTTCTATGTGGAATCACCAGCCATGCGCATGCTGCTGGGTAAATTATCGTGCGATAATTATCTGACACTGGTAGCTGCCAGTTCCATCATCCGCCCCGGGGTGGCCCGATCAGGTATGATGCGGGCCTACATCGAGCGCCACCACCTGGTGCAAAACGGCGGCAGCTACCAATCTATTCATTCCAAGATGGATGAGCTAATGGCTGAAACCTACGGAGTGATGGTGTACCAGGAAGATGTGATTAAGGTGGCCCATCATTTTGCGGGTCTTTCATTGGCTGAAGCTGATATACTTCGGAGGGGCATGTCTGGAAAGTTTCGTTCCCGTGAAGAATTTAAACGAGTGGAAATGCAGTTTTTCAAAAACTGTAAGAAAAGAGGCTATCCTGACAAAGTGAGTCAACGGGTGTGGTTTGAAATAGAGAGCTTTGCGGGATATTCTTTTTCCAAGGGGCACTCCGCCAGTTATGCAGTGGAAAGCTATCAAAGCCTTTATCTGAAAGCACACTACCCCCTGGAGTTTATGGTAGGCGTTATCAATAACTTTGGAGGCTTCTATCGCACAGAGTTTTATTTTCATGAAGCCCGCATGAGCGGAGCCACTATCGAAGCGCCCTGTGTAAATAACAGTAAATACCTGACCAGCATTGAGGATACCATTATTTATATGGGTTTTATACACCTGAGAAGCCTGGAAAGCAAGTTGGGCCAGAGCATTGCCTGGGAACGCGAAGAGCACGGCGCCTATGCCAGCCTGGACAATTTCTTACGAAGGATTCCCGCTGGGTTGGAGCAACTGCGCATCTTGATTCGAATCGATGCTTTTCGTTTTACAGGAAAAGACAAAAGATCATTACTATGGGAAGCACACCGGTATTTTAACCAACCACTGCGTACCCGTACCACTCTGGACCTTTTTAATATTGCTCCCAAATCCTATACCCTACCCCCCTTGGAAGATTATCCTTATGCTAATGCTTTTGACCAGATCGAGCTTATTGGGTTTCCTCTTTGTGACCCTTTCAGGCTGCTGCCCACCCTTGATATGGGTAACACAAAGGCACGTGAGCTCCGGGAAAAGTTAAATAAAACAGTCACTTTGGTTGGTTATTTGGTAACCACTAAAGATACCAGTACCAAGAATCACCAATTGATGCATTTTGGCACTTTTTATGACAGTGAAGGATTGGTTTTTGACACTACACACTTCCCACCTTCTGCCCGTAAATATCCTTTTAAAGGAAGGGGCTTCTATAGAATAAAGGGCACGGTAGCCAGTGACTTTGGGTATCCAATGGTAGAAGTAGGGTTTATGGAAAAGATACCGATGGTAGATAAGTATGCGGGTCAGGGAGGTGAAAAGAAGGTTGGGCAACTGGCGTATGCGAAAAAATAAGTTATCCGAATTGAAAGTATTGATGCCGGTAACGATTAGTCGATTCTCTTGCCTACCAATTCCTGTCCAGCTTGAAATAGTGTCAGACTTTCGACTTTGTCTTCTTTGACCTGGAAAGTAATATGCGCCTCAACCACTGTTAAATAGAATTCTCTACTGTTTTTTGCAAACAGCTCAAATCTGTCTTGTCCAGTGGCTTGCCCATAAAGCTGCGTGCCTTCTCTTGTGATGACAATACTGAAATTGGGTTGCAATTCATAATTGCCAACATAGCTTTCTAATGTTTCCTCGGGTACTTGTATTGCATCTGCCTTGGATTTGACATCGCTTAACTTAGAACCAGGGTCTAAAAGATGAAATCCTATGTCATCAACACTGGTAGATGAATTAGTAAGCAGAACCACACCTTTACCCACCTCTTTTACAAATCCGGCAAAAGCTCTGTACCCGCCGGTTCCGCCATTGTGCCAAAACACGTCTCCGTCCTCACCCTTTTTTACGTGCCAACCAAGGCCTACTCGCATATTACCTGCCTTTCCATGTCGAATCTCATGAGATAGTTCAATACTGGGTTGTAAAGATGTCTCGGTAAATCCTAGATTAGCTGCCAGGAACTTTAGCATATCAGCAGTCGAACTTCGTATGGCTCCTGCACCCGCCAATGTTGGGATGTCCCAGTTATCCGTTTCAGCCCCACTACTATGCCCAATAGCCATGTCATCAATCATTTCTTGATCGAGTGTTATTTTGGTTTCTTCCATAGCCAGCGGTGAAGCAATATTCTCTATCATCAATTCCTCATAGGAGAGGCCTGCGTTTCCAGCGAGTAGGTGTCCCAGTAATCCTTGAGCTAAGTTGGAATACTCATATTCTGCCCCAACTTCCCGGGTAGGTTCATAGGTAGATATGAAGGAGTACATTTGATCCACTGTATAATCTGAAAAGGGGTTTTTAGGATTTTCCGGTTTGAAATTCGAAGGCATCCGTGGTAATCCGGAGGTATGGTCAGAAAGATTTCCAAGGGTTATTTCCTCTGGTCCCATAACAGGTACTACTATTTCTTTTGGCAGGTATTGATTTATGGGATCGTCAAGGCTAACGTTTCCCTTGATGACCTGTTGTGCCAACAGAATGCCTGTAAAGACTTTGGTGATAGACCCTATTTCATAGATGGTATGTTCATCAACCTCTTTCCCCTCTGCCCTGGTAATTCCAAAATTGTAATACCTGACGCCGTTTTTATCCACTATGCCGATAGCAATGCTGGGATAAATTTCATTCTCGATCCTCTTCTCAATGCTG
>CAZOJZ010000096.1:0-2020 GCA_964580205.1 uncultured Roseivirgaceae bacterium | reverse complement strand
TTTTTCTTTAGTTTCTTCCTCAGGCTTGTTTAGCATAACTGATATACGAGCACCACGCCCTCTATTTTCTCCAGAATAAATAGCACTGGCTGCAAATCGAGTACCTGACGCTTGCTGATTTGAGGCTAAATAGGCGTCAGGGGGAGTAAATGCCTGTATTGCTTTCGTCATTATGGTGGTCCCCTTTAAAGATATTTCCCTAAGTGGTTGAATATCATCAAGGACCCAAGCAGCCCGACCAAATGTTCCAATTACCAGATCATGCTCCCGAGGATGTATGGCAAGGTCCATGGTGGGGACAGATGGATAACCATTTGTCCATTTTGTCCAATTGCTACTCCCGTCAATACTCACGTATAAACCAAAATCAGTTCCAAGAAACATTAGGTTTGGTGCAATGGGATCCTGAGCAAAACTAAGTGTGAATGCAGCTATCTGTGATTCATTGACCATTGAAGTCCAGGTTGCACCATAATCACTGGTGCGATACAAGTACGGTTTGAAATTACCTCTACGATAGTCATTGACAATAACAAAGGCTTCACCCGCACTATGGCTAGAGGCTCGAATTTGAGGAATCCAGGCACCAGTTGGGTATCCGCTTACATTAGGTGTAACATTCTTCCATGTTTCACCTCCATCTCTGGTTACTTGTACATAACCATCATCAGTCCCAATCCAAAGGACGCCCTGTTCCAGGGTTGAAGGTTCGATGACTAAGATGGTAGTATTATTTTCTGCTCCGGTGGCATCAATAGTTAATCCACCGCTTTCATGCTGTTTTTGTTTTTCAGGATCATTAGTTGTAAGGTCGGACGAAATGATATCCCAGCTCTCACCTTTATTAGCGCTTTTATGCACAAATTGACTGCCGTAATAAATGGTATTGTTGTCAAATGGATCTTGGGCGATGGCTGCATTCCAATTGAAACGCAATCTCAATTTCGGGTCGGGATGAGTAGGTTTTACGAAAGTGACAAAACCCGTTTCCCGATCGTATCTTCCAACATTGCCCTGCTGCGACATTGCGTAGCCATATCTACTATCATCAGGATCAGGAAGTACATCAAACCCATCACCAAAAAATAATTCCTGCCAATAAGAATTTCTTATACCTCCAGATTTGAATACATATGCAGGTCCGATCCAGGATCCGTTGTCTTGCATACCTCCATACACATTGTACGGAACCTCGTTATCTATGCTTATATGGTAAAATTGAGCAAGAGGCAGATTTTCAATAAATCTCCAGTTCTCTCCTCGGTCTCTGGATATGTTTAACCCTCCGTCATTACCTTCGATAATATAGTTTGGGTCTTCCGGGTGAATCCACCAGGCATGGTGATCGGGGTGTACACCTGAATATGGGAGCAACGTGGTAAAAGTTTTGCCTCCATCAATACTTAAATTCACCAAAGAGAAAAGGCTGTAAATCCGATTTTCATTTACTGGATCAACATATATATCAGAGTAGTAGAATGGTCTGTTGCCAATCTCTGGCTTATCACTAATCTTTTTCCATTTGATTCCACCATCTACTGATTTATAAAGCGCATTCTTTTTTGATTCGACCAGAGCATAAATAATCTTGGGATTACTTTTGGCTATTCCCAAACCAATCCTACCTAGTTCACCTTTTGGCAGGCCGTCATCACTAGTTCGTTCCGTCCAGTTTTCTCCACCATCAAAAGACACATATAGACCAGAACCTTCACCACCTGATTTGAAGGTCCAGGGCCATCGACGATGCTCCCACATCGCCACAAATATTTTATTTGGATTAGAAGGATCGACCACCATATCAGCTACACCCGTTCGCTCATTTTTATAAAGAACCTTCGACCATGTTTCGCCACCATCAGTGGTTCTGTAAACTCCTCTCTCAGAATGATCCGTCCATGGCGATCCTATTACACCAACAACTACAATGTCTGGGTTATCTTCGTTAATAATAATTCTGTGGATGTGACGTGTATTTTCCAATCCCATGCTTTTCCAGGTATTTCCTCCATCCAGGCTA
>CAZOJZ010000095.1:0-2453 GCA_964580205.1 uncultured Roseivirgaceae bacterium | reverse complement strand
GCCGATAAAGCTTTTACCGATGTTGAATCGGAAACAGACTCATCTGCTACGGAAACTTCACCCCCAAAAGTGATTCTAAGTACCAAACCTGCTGAGCTGATTCAAACTGATGGTGAACCGGCCTTCAACCCGGTGACCAATACCAATCTGCTGTTTGTTGATAATTCGGAGAGCGATATTATAATGAGTATTGATTTGCAGGAGTATTTTGTATTGGTATCGGGGAGGTGGTATAAATCGAAATCTATGACAAGTGGTTCCTGGACTTTTGTCCGATCTGACCAATTACCTGAAGATTTTAAGAACATTCCTGAAGATTCAGACCTTGCTAATGTTCGCCCAAACGTTGCAGGAACTCAAGAAGCAAGAGAAGCTATCCTGGAAAATTCAATTCCGCAAACGGCAGAAGTCGATCGAAAGACTGCCACTGTAGAAGTGAAATATGATGGAAACCCTAAGTTTGAAAAGATAGAGGGAACAGATTTGTTATTTGCCTCAAATGCCGACAAGACAGTGCTTCAGAGCAAAGACAAATACTACTGTGTTGATGAAGGAATATGGTTTGAGTCATCACAAGCATCAGGACCCTGGGCGGTTAGCGTAGTGGTGCCAGAAGGCGTAGAGGATATCCCGCCAAGTTCATCGGTTTATAATGTTAAATATGTCTATATATATGATAGTACTCCAGAGGTAGTGTATGTAGGATACACACCTGGATATTATGGGTCATATCCATATTACGGGTCGGTTATTTATGGAACCGGATATTACTATCGACCATGGTACGGAGCCTATTATTATCCCAGGCCAGTTACTTACGGCTTCGGGGTTCATTACAATCCATGGACTGGATGGGGATTTTCTTATGGGGTCAGTTTTGGTTGGCTCAGCTTCTCATTTCATTCCGGTGGTTATAATGGCTGGTGGGGCCCGGGAGGATATCGGTACGGATACCGGCATGGATATTATCATGGTTACAGACATGGGTATAATAGAGGTTATGCACATGGTTATGCAGCTGGTAGAAGAGCAGGTTACCGTGCCAGTAACAATCCTCAAAGGCCCAATAATCTGCCTTCAAATGCCTACAAAAATAGAACAACTGGCATTAAAAATACCGGAGTTAGACCCAGAACCGGAGCGGCTCAAAGGCCATCAACAGCTGCCCGGCCATCAAACAGGCCTGCGCAACCGTCAACAGGAGCAAGGCCGGCGACCAAACCTTCCCAACCTTCGAATGCAGCCCGACCTGCAACCAGGCCTGTGACAGATGCTTCCAGAGCAAAGCCGGCAAATAGACCAAACAATGTCTACTCAGATAAAAGTGGTAATATCTACCGCCAAAACAATTCAGGAAACTGGCAACAGCGGTCTAGTGGTTCCTGGCAGAACTCAGGTAATAAATCAGTTCCCAGTTCAGTAAATCAATCCTATCAAAACCGAAACAGAGGGCAACAACGGGTTCAGTCATATCAGCGATCGGCACCTTCAGGAGGAGCTTATAGAGGTGGAGGTGGAAGAAGGGGACGATAACTCAATTACGAATTACGAATATTACGCATTACGATTTGTGCAATGACCAGGAAAAGTTGGAAGCATGTTTAGGCGGACATTAGTAATCTGTTTCCTGACCAGTATATTTTTCACAAATGTAGCTGAGGCGCAGGAGGATAAGACTGATTTTCAAACCTGGACGGATTTCACCACCTATTTGTTTGTGTCAAACCGGTCCGCAGTTGGAGGTGATTTTGGAATTAGAGGACTTCTTTCTTCCAAAGGATGGACCCAATTATATATACGTCCAACTTTCCGTTTTCAGTATAACAGCTTAGATTTAGCAGGTGGAGTAGGCCTGTTCCAAACTTACAACAAAAGCGTGAGCAATATAACTGAGATACGTCTATTTCAACAAGCGACACTGCATTGGCCTACTACTCATATATTAAAGTTTAACCACAGGCTCCGATTTGAGCAAAGATTCTTTAACTATAACGATCCAAACCAAGGGGATTCTAAGGAGGATTTCTCCAGCCGCCTAAGGTATCAATTAGGTATTCGAACCCGGGACTTTACTGTTTTTAAGCAAAAGATATACTTTAAAACGGCAGTAGAGTTTTTTCAAAAAAACAATAGCGGTAATGAGGTATTTATTAATACCAGTCGTTTGATAGCAACTGTTGGACATCGATTAAAGGGTAAATTTTGGTATGAGTTGCACTATATTTCACAGAGGTCGAGACAATTTGAAGAGGATGGCTCGAAGACATCCGAGCATATTCTTCGATTGAGATTATTCCGGGCTGCAGTATTCCGGCATAGGATTGAGTAAGTTGATTTAGATTAACAAATAATAACTGATCCGGAAATTTATAGTCCTCGGACTTTGATGGAGAATGCTTCTTGCGGATTGATCTCAAATAATTGCTTAATATTTTTCCGGTTAAATCCTGAGA
>CAZOJZ010000094.1:0-1596 GCA_964580205.1 uncultured Roseivirgaceae bacterium | reverse complement strand
ATTGATCCCTTATAATGGCATAGTGCAAGTACAGTGTAAAATTTAGGACTCAATGATTCGGCTAGTGAAATATCATCTACATTGCCAAAATATTTGTCGTAGAAATCACTAAGAAATTGACTGCGGAGCTTCTCATCAAATGGAGCAATTAAGAGAGAATTTATTATAAAACTCGAGCCATCTAATTGAACGTCTTCACCTTCTACGTGCTCATAGTCATCCCTAATTAAAATTGCTTGTCTGAGTGTTAGTTTCATTTGATGGGAGGTTAATATTACTTCGCTTTCTTCTTACTATCGTTGACGTCATCAACAAACTTACAAAAAGAGTTCAAAAAAATTTCGTTTGCAACATTTCTACCAACATTTGACTACATCCGAATGGAAAATGTGTTACGACGATAAAAAATCAACGGGAATTTCATCAATAAAGAAATTAACTTATTATTGAAAACTATAAATTACCGGATTCGGTGATATTGAACGCTAGCAGAAAGATTGTCATCTATTACAATGGGAAATACATAACCGTCAGCAGTCTTTAGGTTCCAATAATCGGAAACACGTAACCTTGGGGTGCTGTGTGGCTGTTGGTCCTTTTTTCTGCTGGTCTTACTTCTGTAAAACACAATGCGTTTATTGCGTATGTTGTCATTCTTGCCTCCTGCATAATTTATCCCTAATATTATATTTTCAACTAGCAAATATCATGGAAACTCCAAGAACCCCACAGCCACAAGTGCAAAGAACCGATCAGGGGAGTATGCACCCAATAATCGAAAGGATTTATTCTCTTTTAGATAGAGAGTTGATAGACCTTTATAAACTTTACCACATTATACACCCCCATCATATACTCAATGTAAATGCACATCCAAATAGAATTGACATATTCATCCATACACGTAATTGGGGCTTCACCATATTCCATGACAGAAGGGGATTTGAGCTCTTTGGGAGATCCACCGATCCGATTAATAGAGATGCCATGATCAATTATTTACGTGAACATAATATTGAACTACCCGATCCACCTTCCCGATGACAGGGCCTAATGATCAACCTAGCACCGGCAAGTTACTCCAGTGTCAGTTTTTGGGACTAATATAGCAAACACAAACTGTTCCATGCTTTAATTTGTGGCTGTTTTTTATTTTATGATTTGCAGAATTTGTGTTTAAAAAGACTAATTATATTACCTTCAAGATATTATGGTAGAATCAGGTGATTTTGTAAGGTTCAATCACACCGACTCAAATAGTGGCCAATCTCAAGATTACAACGGAAGGGTGTTTGATGTAAATGACAGCTCTGTTTCATTGTTCTGTCCGGAAATCGGGAAAGAACTAATTATCGTTCAAGAAGGTAACTATGACATAATTAATTCAATGTCAGAAAAGCTACTTTTTAACAGGCGTTTTTCATTATTTTCCTTTGAGTTGGATAAGATCAAGCAGAGGCATTTTGGACTAATTAGTGACGAGGACGTTAGTTATTATGATTTAGACGGGCGCCTCACTGTGAGAATAGTTAATCAAGAACTGCCAAACAATATCAAAACAGAAGTTATTGAAGCAAGAGATCGGGTTCTACGAGA
>CAZOJZ010000093.1:0-7485 GCA_964580205.1 uncultured Roseivirgaceae bacterium | reverse complement strand
TGGTATATTGCGGCCAGGTCCCTCTGTCCATGACCGCCATTATGTCTATCCGATCCCTATGGGTAAAATGCCCCACTCCAAAACCATTGCTGGACTCCATACCGGGAAATTCCTGTTTCCACAAAGTCCGGTAATTATTCCCATCAATGGCAAATATGGTACTGGCATGCGAGATGGCTATGATATCCAAGGTGCCATCCTGATTAAGATCAGCCAGTACCGGAGGAGCAATAAAACCATGATCCTGTTCCGTGGCAATGATCCGGGCAGCGGCCAAATTTTGGTCTAATAATTCCTGAAGAGTACTTACATACAATGAACCACTCATGGTCTCTCCCCCACTGCCAAACACAATCTTCCATTCCTTGCTGACCGCATCCTGAAAGCAAAGGGGTGACATATAAGATTCATGCCCATCGGGCATAGTATCAGCCGCCAGGATATTGCCTGTCTTACTATCAAAAAGCATCAATATCCCCGGGTAGCGGTCATCCACTGATCCGGCTTGAGCACCGAAATTACCTCCATTAACGGTTAACAGTTCTTCTAAGCCATCGCCATTCTGATCCGGGACCCAGACACTGTTGTAAAAATTATACCTGGCATACTGCAGGATGGAGTCATTAGTGTAGGCATAGTTGTATTTCCAGATTTCCTCTCCGGTTCGACCATCCAAGGCAATCAAAAAACTACCACGGCCGCCAATAAATACATCTTGTACACCATCGTCATTGATATCTTGAAACGAAGCTGAACCCACTACACTTGCGTTAGCAGCCTGCTGCCAGATTAATTCGCCATTTTGGCCATCGATTGCCAGTACTCCCTGATCGGTCTGTGACATTTCTCCATTACCGGCGGTACCCATGACAATATCTAAAACTCCATCCGCATTGAGATCTGCTGCCCGCGGGGAGGACTGGGATCCAATTCGAAAGAATGATTGATTCCAAACCAGTTCCGATTGCTTTTTCTCACAACTAAGAAGGCAAAATGAAATTGCCACAGCCATCAGGGTCTTATTTGGCATACAATGCTTGCCAAACAATGCAACATCCTCTTGAACAAGTAAATCTTGCATACAATATTTCACATAAACTTTTAGTCATAGTGATTACCCCAAATATTCGTTTTCGTAAAAAATAATTAATGTGCAAATTAATTATCGTTTTTCGATTTTGCCAATAATAAGAAGGGACTATCTGAATCAGATAGTCCCTTCTTATTATTTAAATTATTACCAATACTAATTCACATCCCACCAAATTCTGGTCATCACGTCATCAGGCGACGTACCTCCGGATACAAGGTTGGCTTCGTTATTGGCTATTTCCACAGTACTGTATTCAATTCTCCTGAATATTTGTCCTCCGGAATAATTACCGGGATAATTAGTTGGAGTCAATACCGGGAACCCTGTCCTACGCCAGTTAGCATAAGCTTCAAACCACTGCATAAAGTTGGCTGCCCAGTGCTGGGTATGCAACATCTCCATGGAACCGTCAAACGGATGCGCAGCTAAATACGCATCAACTTCCGCATCGGTGATGGTTTTACTAGGATTAAATATTACCCATTGCTTCATGGAAGATCGAACACCATTATTGTAGTGCTCTACAGGATCACCAGTGTGCCATCCTTTCATGGCAGCTTCTGCTAACAAGAACTCCACTTCTGCGTGAGTCATAAAGATAAACGGATCGGCGTCATCTAATAGCTCAGGGTTCAAACGGGAAAACTGACCTTCCCTGTCTACCGGTTCCGTCTGTCCCAGCCAATCTCTCATCATAGCTTCATCCAGACCATTTGGCATTCCTACCTGATTATCAGGATTAAAATCCCAGGGACCTTCCCATGGACCCCTTGCTGAATAGATTTCCAGCCGTGGATCATCGTTCTGATACAGCCAATCTACCAGGGTCTTACTTATCATGTTATTGGCACCCCAGTCAAAGGGATTCAAGGCCCTGGACAAGCCGTTTTTGTTGAACCAATCCGAAGGGCCATCAGCCATTTGTATCCACGCCATATCATCATTGCTCTCCATTACACCGCCTGAAATAGCCGCTTGAACAAACTGTTGGGCAGTTCCCGCATCTACATTGGAAACACGCATGGCTAGACGTAACATCAATGAGTTGGCAAACTTTCTCCACTTAACAAGGTCGCCACCAAATATTACATCCGCACTTCCAATATCATCAGTACCAGTGCCAATAGTATTAGCCGCAGTTTGCAGTTTGGCCAGCATGGCCCTGTATATGGATTCCTGGGGATCATACTTGGGGAAAAATATTCCCTCAATCCCCTTATTCATCTCGGTGTAGGGAAGATTACCGTGCATATCAGTCAGGAGATGTGTAGAAAGGGCATGCATTACCTGAGCCACGTGCTGCAAATTAACTGAACTAGGACTTGCACCATCGGGTCCGGTTTGGCGGATTACTTCGCTAATTGTTTTTAGTACCAGTGTTGGATACCTATCCCATAGTGCATTAAAACTATCCAGATGATACATGTATTTATCCCCGGATCCTCTTTCTCCTCCAATCTGCATGGTGGCCATTTGCTGAATCAAACCAGCGGCAAGATTCAGGTGCACCCGTCCATTAGAATAACGATTTTCTGCTGCCTGTACCTGTGCGGTAGTTAGCATGAATCGCCAGTCCACTTCATTCGCCTGAGTTGGATTAACATTTAAATCCGTCAACTCCTCATTGTCACACCCACTTATTGATACTAACATGATGGATGCGACAATAAAATACTTATATAATTTATTCATAATTTTACTTTCTTAAATAATCACACATTAAAATGTTACAACCAGGTTAAATCCATAAGATCTGGTTTGCGGCAACCCATAATAATCCAAGCCTTGGGCATTCGAATTATTGTAAGTTGATTCCGCATCGACGTTTTCTATGTCGTCAAATAAAACCGCCAGATTTCTTCCTACAAATGACAGACTTGCAGACTCGAAAGGTGTATTTTCCAATATATGCCGTGGGAATCGATACCCAATACTTAGTTGTCTTAATTTTGCAAAAGATGCATCACGAATGAAACGATCTGAAAGGTTACCATAAGCTCCCCAGAACCCGTCAGTTTGGGTTTGGTCCAAAGTCATGGTCAAAGGGTTGCCCTCAGGAGTGACACCGGTAATGGTGAGTGATTCACGTCCTTCTGAAACAAAACCAAGACCACTGGTAGGTCTAACTGTCTGTTGATGTACTCCCTGCTGAGTAAAGCGTACGTTGGTACCTGAATAAATTTGTCCGCCAGATTTCCAATCAATCAGGAAGTCACCGTAGAAATTTTTCCATCTGAAGGTGTTGGTTATACCACCAGTAAACTTATGTACTCCTTGACCCAGGATAGAGGTACCGGCGCTACGTACCGGCTGACCGTTGTCCGGGTTAAATACCGGCTGACCATTGATCATTTCCTGGGTAAACCCTTTGATGGTGCCAAATGGCTCGCCCACTACATGGAAAATAAATGCCTGACGAGAACGGGGTTCGCCCAGACCTCCGGCAACCCGGATTTCATCCAATCCCTCATTCAACTGAACTACTTCACTATCGTTCCATGCCATATTCAAACTAACATCCCAGCTAAAATTGGTGTTTCGAACCGGAGTTCCTGTAAATAATAACTCAACTCCTGTATTGGTAATTTCTCCAATATTGATGGTAGTTGAGCCAAATCCTGAACTTTGTGAAACTGTAGCGGCAAGGATATCATTCGTAGTCTCTTGATCATAGTAAGTGAAATCGATTCCAAATCGACCCTCAAAAAACTGCAAATCAAATCCAAGTTCAAACTCCGTTGATGTCAGAGGTGTGAGTGCCGAATTGGGAATAGAACCTTGGGCAATATTAGCATTCGGCTGACCCAAATGACCCTGTCCTAAATTATAGGTCAGAAGCAATCTATATGGATCGGTATCCCCACCTACCTGGGCCCATGAAGTACGCAGTTTACCATAACTTAATATACCACTGTTACCCATTAATTCGGTAAAAATAAAACTACCCCCTACAGATGGATAGAATATACTGTTGTTGTCAGGATCGAGGGTAGAGAACCAATCCTGGCGACCAGTGGCAGTTACATATAAGAAATTTCTCCATCCCACCTCAGCTGAATAGAATACAGAATTGATACCCTCCTCGTTGATACCATAGCTGGGACTTTGGTTCTGTAAATTAGAGAATGTATAGAAAAAGGGAATATTAAAAGAACTTCCACCCAGGGTTAATCGCTCGCCTTTATTGCGCATACGGTTGCCCCCTACAAAAGCGTTGATGGACAAATCTCCAAATTGATCATGATATCCAATGATCCCTTCCAGGTTTACTTCCCGTTGGGTTCTTTGCTCTTCAGTCAAACTTCCATTTCTCTGGTAGCCGGTACCGGTAGGAGTAAGTACGGATCTACGACGTGAGAAATAGTCCATACTAAAACGACCTTGCACATAAAGAAAATCAGTTACATCATACCTGGCCAATTGGGAGGTAATAAGTCGGTCCCTTTTGGTGTCATTGTCAAACTGATAAGCAGCAAACCAGGGATTTACATTCCACAAATTATTGGAAATCTGCATTTCCTCACCCGGCATTTTTTCCGTCTGGAGTGGTCATTCCTACCGGTACTGTGCCTGGCATTTCAGGATTGCCTATTAAATCGTTCACATTGTAGTTATTAGGTAAAGTCAATAACCCCTGATGCCCGTTTCCTGGTGAATCAGTAAGCCGTGGTCGATTATTTGAATCCTCAAATGAATATAAAACTTTTGATGTAAATTTCAGCTTTCCAAATTTACCGGTATAGGACATACTGGCATTGTAACGATCAAAACCAGAGTTAGGCAGGATATGATCATTTTGCAAAGCCGATAGATTCACCCGTACTTGATGATCTTCATTGCCACCTGTCAGACCTATGGTATTGGTAAAGGTTGACCCGGTTTCATAGTAGCGATCTAAGTTCTTGTCTGCCTGAAATATATAAGGGCGGCTTACACCATCAAATTGAGCTACGGAACTTCCATCCAACCTGGTGCCCCAGTTATTGCCGTTTCCAAATGCCCAGGCCTCGGCAGCATCAACAGGTGCTCTGCCGTCTCTTCCATGACCATACTGGTCCTGAAAATCAAAATGGTTGATAATCTTCTCAAAGGTGTAGTTAGACCTGAATTCAACCCCTATTCCTTTACGATTTTGACCGGATTTGGTAGTGATCAGGATCACCCCGTTGGCAGCCCGAGATCCATACAAAGCAGCGGCGTTAGCTCCTTTAAGAACAGTCATGGTTTCAATGTCATCCGGATTAATACTGGACATACCATCTCCTTCATCAAAACCACCCCAAAGACCGGCCTGACCGAAGGAGGTATTGTCTATGGGCACACCGTCAACCACATAAAGTGGCTGATTGTTGCCGCCAAGTGAAGTATTACCCCGGATGATCACCCGGGTGGATCCCTGCGGACCAGTGGAAATATTACTCACGTTTACCCCGGCCACTTTTCCGGCAAGAGAGTTAGCAATATTTATTTCCCTGGCTTCCGTGAAACTCGCTCCGTCCACTTCGGTCACTGAATAGCTCAGCGCCTCCTTGGTACGCTCTATGCCTAAGGCTGTTATTACAACTTCTCCAAGTTGCTGTACATCTGCATCCATGGCCACGTTGACCACGCTTCGCGTGCCAACTTCCAGGCGCTGGTCCAGAAAACCAATAAAGGAGTAAGTTAATGATCCTCCTTCAGGTACATCGATACTGTAATTTCCGTCTAAATCGGAAACAGTACCCTGCTGCGTACCGGTAACCAAGATATTAACGCCAGGAAGTCCTTCTCCCTGATCGTCCGTCACCGTACCGGTAACTGTACTCTGGGCCCACAAATGAGCGGCTCCAAAGAACATTACCAATAGTAATAGTAATTGTTTGTTCATCATAAATAGATTTGGTTAGTATTAAATAGATTTGGTAATAACTCGCATATTTCACATAACAAGTGATGTAACATTGAAACAATGCTAAAATGACGCTAAAGCTTTAACGAAAGGTATAAAATAAATAGTTAATTGTAAAAAAAATCAGCAACAATTGTATGATAGACAATTGTGCAAAAATCAAACTATTTAGAACTAATTGATGACTGATCAATATCCAAATAAAGCCCACGTACTGGTTGCCTTAGATTGTATCATATTCGGGTTTGACGAAAATGAGCTAAAACTGTTATTAATTAAAAGAAGTTTCGAACCTGAAAAGGGGAAACGGTCCCTGATGGGTGGCTTTTTGAGAAAAGATGAGAATTTGAAAAATGCCGCAGAAAGGGTCCTCCATCAGCTTACCGGTTTGAGCGATGTCTATATGGAGCAGTTACATGTGTTTGGGGAAATTAAAAGGGACAAGGCTGAAAGAACAGTATCTGTTGTCTACTACGCTTTGATTAAAATTCATGACCACAATAAAGAATTGGTTAATAAATTTGGCGCTGAATGGTTTCCCATTTCAAATATACCTGATCTCATTTTTGACCATAATCAAATGGTGGAAGCAGCAATAATTCATTTACGTCATAAAGCTTCCCATCAGCCCATTGGATTTGAGTTGCTACCGATCAAATTTACCATGCCTCAATTGCAAAAGCTTTACGAAGCAATATATGAAACAACAATGGACGCCAGGAACTTTAGCAAGAAACTGCTTTCCATGGGCGTATTGGTTAAACTTCAGGAAAAACAAAAAGGGTTCTCGAGAAAGGGCGCTTTTTATTATCAATTTGATCAAAGTAAATATGCGAAATCAATAAATAACGGCCTGAGTTTTGTAATAAAACCGTAGGGAATAGGGCCAATAGAATTTATTATGTAAGTGTGCCATTCACTATTTCCTAAAAATGACCGATCTCCACTGGATAATTGAGCTAAAACTTTTAAACTTGATGTTTGAAAGTTAAATATCTGAGGTATCGAGACATGTATAGGAAGAAACTTTCCGTATTAATTCTGGCGTTATCAATATGCCCGGTATGTCTTTGGGCGCAGCACAACCAGCCATTATTTACTTTATTGGAGAGTAAAACTACTGGTATCTCATTTGAGAATACAATTGTTGACACCAAGGAACATAATATTTTAATATACTCTAATTATTACGGGGGCGCGGGAGTAGGAGTTGGGGATTTTGATAACGATGGCCTTCAGGACATCTTTTTCGCCGGCAACCTGGTGGATGACAGGCTTTACCGCAACCTGGGGAATATGAAATTTGAAGAGGTCACTGAAAAAGCCGGTATTAGTGAGCATGACGGATGGTCATCAGGGGTAATTATTGCCGATGTAAACAATGACGGCTGGCTGGATATTTACGTCACCCGGGAATTGTATGACAACCAACCGGAACGCAGAAGAAATAAGCTGTATATTAATAATGGATCTTCCAATAGCAACACATTCCCCACTTTTACTG
>CAZOJZ010000092.1:0-2295 GCA_964580205.1 uncultured Roseivirgaceae bacterium | reverse complement strand
GGGCAAAGATTTGGGTTTAGTCAGTTACGAATCAACTGTACCTTCCTTTTCTTACTCATCTTTTCATACACCATCGTTAAATCATTATCATGGTAGTTTTCAATTTTCCATTCACCTGACATGGGTCCCATTATGCCATTTCTATCTATTTCAATGACGATGTATCCACAATCCCTGATAGGGTACCACCTCCCAACAATTTTTTTGTCTGTGTTGATTGTTAACTGACTAGACCCAAATCTTTGCCCGTCTATTTTTAAGTTTTGGTTGAAGCGGCTTTCAGAAATGGAAGCCGCTAATTTTTATGAGTTCCGGGAACCTGGTTCGGCATATAACCCGGGTTCAACTTAAACCAATGCTCAATAACCTCTTCTGACTTTTTACCATATGGAACAAAACGTCTGACCTCCTCACTCCTATGCTCCATGTTGGTTGGCCATTTCCACCAAATAATCCCATCGATCACCTGAGATTTTGCCAGAACTTCAAAAACAGCTGCGTATGCTTTAGCCTGATCGCCCTCCGAGAAATTCTTATCACCTGCTTCTTCATGTGGAATTATCCACGGTGCTTCCACACTGCGGAAACCAATTTCTGTGATCAGCAATGGCTTATTATACCTGGACTTAACCTTATCTGCTTTATTCAGAACTCTCTCAAATCCCTGCTGCAATTCATTTTGGTTGGCCTGGTTTTTATTTGAAAGAGGATAGTAACAGTTCAGTCCTATTAAGTCCAATTGGTCCCAGAATGTCACATTTTCAAATTCATCACCCCAATTTGCGGCGTAGGTTAGATTCCCGCTATAAATATTCCGAAGCTTAGTAATAAGACCCCTCCAGTGGCTCTCCTGTTCCAAGGTTGCGCTGGCAAATTCTACCCCAATGCATAAAGCATCAACATCATACATCTCAGCCATCAAAGCGTAGTGACTGATCCATTGATAATAGTTTTCAAAAAATAAATCCCAGTCCTGGTCTGTGGTCATTTCCACCTCGCCGGGCCAACTGTTGGATACCCAAACATGAGGTTTAAGCATGGTAAATAAGCCATATTGCTTAGCCTGAATAATTGTATGGATCACGCTCTCGTCATTTTCACTACCGGCCCTTTGGCTAAATCGTAGCTTTGTAGGCACTCGGGGGTTACCCATCCAGCTGTATGGAACTATGGCAACAACATTGGATCCCAGTTCACGAACACGTTCCAGAGACTTGGCAGCCATCTTCGAGCCATAGCCATTGAAAATTTGATATCCTTCATGGGTGAAATTGAATCCTTGTAAGTATGGTAATTTCTTCTTGGCAACAGGGTTATAAACAATATGCTTATTCTTCATGGTCGACCACCAGGAATCGGTAATTTGTTTCATCTCATCGTCACCAGGTTGCCAGTTTGCATATTTGTTTAAGAACTGGTCTCTTCCCCATGTGTCTAATAGGAATTGCACCAGGCTACCGGAAAGTGCCTCCCTGATCAGACGGGAAGAATTCTTAAACTGCACAGGATTTAGTAGTTGTGCCACCGTCATTGAATTTCCTCCTTCAATCAGATGCTTGGCCCAATACTGATACCCTTGCTTTTCCCATTGAGCGCTAAAATAAATAGACAGACCTATCTCCAGAGCCTCATGGGAAGCTTCTCCCAGTAGTTCTCTTAGAATGAGTTGATTTTCTTTTCCAATGTATCGTTCTGAAAAATGATCATCAAAAGCGGTGTGCACTTCTGCACTTCCAAAATTGCAGTGACTTTGCTCAGTAGAACCTGTCATCAGTCCTTTAACCTCGGTAGAAGGATACAGGTAATAATTGATTTGTCCCTTGAAGCTTGAACCGGTAAATTGCTGAATACCATCCAATTGGTCTTCACACAACTTAACCAGCGACTGAATGGATTCCTGGTTGAGGTTACCGCGATAACTGTTAAACGTATAATGTCCGGATGTCCATTGCTTTACAACAACCGATGGCAATTCAATTATTTGGTTCGGATCAATTTCCCATCTAGTGTCCGGCCGCTGGGACAAATTTCCCAGTAAAACTCTTTGGTTTGCTTTAAGTACTTCATAATTCCAGCCACCCCGAAGAAAGCTGGTTATCCTATCATTTACCAATTCCCAGATTAAAGACTCATTGTCAGATGTAAACACTCCTATGGGCATTTTTACGTTAAGAGGATTTGGGTAGTAAGAAAGAACCACTGCATGACTATTGGAATCAAAGGTATGATCAACAATGTTTATGTTACCTTCATTCACTTCAAAGGGCAACTCCTCCATGAACTCAGCAATCCAGG
>CAZOJZ010000091.1:0-2291 GCA_964580205.1 uncultured Roseivirgaceae bacterium | reverse complement strand
TATTGGCTTCGTGCGATAAAAGAGATCGATGATGATGCGATGTACCTCAGATCATTAAAAGCTATAGATTTTTCATTTCTAACTAAGCTGTCAGATGAAAAACTCTTTACTTTACATGCCATGCTTCTACATGACGGAATTACTATTAAAGATCATTCCACAGTGTTTCAACAAGCCCTGAAAAAAAGTAAACTAATAATCCTGCCTTTATTCGATGACGGCATAATTGTGCATAAGGAAGGACGATTTTACATCAATCCTTTATTATTCCGGCAGGTGGTGAATCTATTGAAGGATAAAAATATCATTCACTAATGAAACCAAGCAGGCATATATGTCTTAAGCTGGTACTGATAGTGCTCACCTGGCTGTCGCCATTGAATGGATGGGCACAAACAGATTCTGACACCCTGGTTCATGCAGATTCTGCAATACACATCTACCTGTCCAGTTCGGACACGGTAGTTATTCATCAAACTGACACGGTGATAATTGTAATTAACACAGCTTCATCAATGCCATCGAAGCCTGCTAAAGAATCACGGACCGAGGACGAAGTGGATCCTAAATCGGTGTTGAAGGTCATTTCAGTAGGCAAGATTATTCGGTCCTTAATTATTCTTCTGATTACCTATCTGATCATTAAAGGACTTACCAAACTGCTGAATATTCTTGCTGAGCGCAGTGTCCGTTATCGAATCACGGTGAAAGGGTTTATTCCGGTAATGAGAATTTTGGGATGGATTTTGGCGATTTATGTAGTTATTGGCGGTGTAATAAATCCACCGGTTGAAACACTGATAGCAGTAGCCGCTTCGATAGGTATAGCCGTAGGGTTTGCCGCCCAGGATATACTCAGGAATATATTCGGAGGACTTATTATTATTATTGACAGACCATTCAATGTTGGTGATAAGATTGAATTTGGTAAGTACTACGGTGAGGTAGTAGAAATCGGATTGAGGTCTACTCAGATAGTCACTCCTGATGACTCTCTGGTAAGTGTTCCCAATGGGGAAGTAATGAACCAGTCAGTATCCAATGTTAATGCCGGGGAACCCGATTGTCAGGTAGTAGCAGAGATTTATCTTCCCATAACTGTGGATACCGATCTGGCCCGTAAAATCGCTCTGGAAGCAGCTCAGGTTTCAAAATACATATATCTCAACAAACCAATTAAGGTGCTCTTCTTTAATGAAGTACATCAACGACGTTCCTATTTGAAAATGCGGTTGAAAGCTTATGTTTTGGACATAAGAGATGAATTTGAATTTAAAAGTGATATGACAGAGATAGTCCTGAGGGAATTGATCAATCAAAAGGTGGTCAACGCCAAAGATTTATACTAATCAGCTAGATGACAAAGTCAACTACCAAAACAGTTATTGGTCGTTATGACAAAATTGATCTACCTGAGATGAACCTTTGGGATATTGATGCCAAGATTGACACAGGAGCAGACGGAAGTGCCATTCATTGTCATCATATAGAAATAGTTAAAAAGAAAGGAAAGAAGCTTTTGCACTTCATTTTGCTGGATCCAACGCATCCTAACTACGATAACAAAAGTTTTTATTTCGAAGACTATAAACAACGTTCCATTAAAAACAGTTTTGGAGATAGTGAAAAGCGGTTTGTAATCAAGACGCCAATCGTTATTTTCGGAAAAGAAACACTTACAGAATTCTCTTTGAGTTATCGGGGTAATTTAAGTTTTCCCATACTTCTAGGTCGTAAATTCCTTTACAGGAAATTTGTTGTAGATGTTGCCAGATCCAATCTTTCGTATCGAAGCAAAATGAAAAGTCCTTGAAAATCGTCATTCTTTCAACCAGTAACAGCTTGTACTCCACCAGACGTCTGGAGGAGACAGCACAAAAGCGCGGGCATCAGGTTGAGGTTGTTGACCACTTAAAATGTAACCTGATCACTGAAAAGCAAAACCCTTCGATTCACTATCTGGGGCGGTCTTTGGATGAAACCGATGCTATTATACCTCGAATTGGGGCCTCTGTTACATTCTATGGATCTGCAGTTATTCGTCAATTTGAGATGCGGCATATTTTTACCGCTGTTCAAAGCCAGGCGTTAATGCGTTCCAGAGATAAATTCCGATGTCTCCAAATCTTGGCGCGGGCGGGCCTGAATGTGCCCAAGAGCGTGTTTACAAATTACAGCCGGGGTGTCAATGAGGTGATCAAAGCAGTGGGAGGAGTGCCTTTGGTGGTCAAATTACTGGAAGGTACCCAAGGGCTGGGAGTGGTGCTGGTAGAAAACAGAAAGGCAGCGGC
>CAZOJZ010000090.1:0-6083 GCA_964580205.1 uncultured Roseivirgaceae bacterium | reverse complement strand
TGTACAGGATTGGCGTTAGTGGTGGTAAATTCCGCGCTAGTAGCTATCCAGGTGCCTACGATACTACTTAAAATTAGATCTCCAATACCTATAGGCGCTACCATGTTACTATCATCACTTGAACATGCTGGTAGTATTAGTACTGCCAGCCAAGTAAATACTATGTATTTAATTCTCTTCATTTCTTCCAGTCTTTTATTTTAACTACATACAGAGGTGGCTCAATAGTTCCTGCACTAATCCAATTACCCTAGTCAAACAGCGTAATCTCTACCCGGTCCAACGCACCGGTGAACTCAAATGTGCTTCCTTCGTATGCTTTATCCACCTGGGTTCCTGAGTCCATCCCTACACTGCCACATGATATAATTCCCACACATCGTCTTCAAAGGGTGCCGTTAGATTGATTTCCCAAGGCATTCGGTTGGCATGGATGGTCACCGCTTTCCATCCATCTTCCCAAATAGCACGGTTGCCAAACATTTCATAATACTGTCGTTTTTTAGCATTGGGCGCATCGGCATTATTGAATGAATAATTCATGGGGACCCCGGTAAATGGTTGCTGCTCTATGCCGTGATATTCTTTTGGCATTTCAATGCCCACAGCTTCCATGATGGTAGGAGCAATATCGCTGATGTGGTGGTATTGACTACGGATTTCACCTTTTCCCTTAATACCATTGGGCCAATGAATTACCAGTGCATCCTGCTGGCCACCTCGATGCTCTGCTTGTTTGAAGTATGGAAAAGGCGTATTTCCAGCCATGGCCCATCCAGCATGGTAGTGAGGATAAGTGTCCCACTGGCCCCAGTTGTCATAGTGGCGCATGTTGGCATCGAATGGCGTTTGCATACCGTTGAGAACATAAGTCTCGTTGAAAGTTCCTTGTAACCCGCCTTCACCGCTGGCCCCATTATCTGCCGTCACCATGATCAAAGTGTTATCAAATTCGCCAATTCGTTTTAGCGTGGCCACGACTCTTCCGATTTGGTGATCTACGTGATCCATTTGCGCGGCAAATACTTCCATCTGCCTGGTATATAATTTCTTTTCGTCTTCGTTTAATGAATCCCATGCAGGAATCACATCCAATCTAGCAGAAAGCCTGGTGTTTTCAGGAGCAATTCCAAATTCAATTTGTCTAGAGAGAATCTGCTCTCTGGCCTTATCCCACCCCATGTCAAACTTGCCTTTATATTTAGCAATGTACTCGTCGGGCGCATGATGAGGGGAATGCATCGATCCAGAAGCCCAAAGCATCATGAAAGGTAATTCTTTGTCTAATGATTTATGGCCGGTGATCCACTCAATGGCCCGATCAGCAAGGTCTTTATCCAAATGTTCAGACTTTCTATAGGGCTCCGGATGGTGGTCGTCCCACAACACCGGGATGAACTGGTGTACATCAGCGGCCATAAAAGTATACGAGTGTGCAAATCCTTCATCGCTTGGCCATCTATCAAATGGTCCTATCTGTGATACTTCATATAGTGGCGTATGGTCCCATTTACCAAGGGCATAGTTTATATAACCCTCTTCTTCAAGGTAGTTAGCTACCGATTTAGCGGTAGGTGGGACTATGGCATTATAACCGGGAAATCCCATGGCGGTAAGGGCATGGCTGCCCAAACCTATCATATGAGGATTTCTACCAGCCATCAGCGTCGCCCTGGACGGGGAGCACAAAGCGGTAGTGTGGAAATTATTGTACCGTAAGCCATTGGCGGCCAACGCGTCAATATTCGGAGTCTCAATCAATCCGCCAAATGACCCCACCTGCGCAAATCCCACATCGTCTAACAAGAAAATTATTACGTTGGGAGCACCTTCAGGGGGGGCGTTGCTTCTTTGGCCAATACTCTTCAGATTCTTCATAGGTTTTGGCGATTTTACCTTTAAATTTTAACGATTCAAGTTCTTTAGATTCCTGGGAATCAGCAGTTTGGTCGCATGAAATAAAAAAGAGAAAGGTTATTGCACAAAACACAGCATAAAAATAGGGTTTCATATAGTAAGTTTAGTTGGTAACTTGAGTAAGACCTGGCATACAGGGTTTATTTCAGAGGCTGCAATAATATAATAATTTTAGCTTAATTGTCAGTTTAGTATAAGAAATTATACTGCAACGCTTGTGGATGTAATTATGGTTTGCTTTTATACTTTACCACTATGAATAAAGGGATACATTTTGTAATCATGCAGTTACTACTTTTGGGTCTGACTTGGATCATTACACTTGATTGCCAGGGGCAAGAAGCTTTCCGTCGGTGGCGCAAAATGAATCAAATCAGGGCCGACAAGTTTGATCAGATACTTCCTGAGGTTATGCGTGAAAACAACATCGACATGTGGATCATTACCAATCGAGAAGGTAATTATGACCCCTTGCATCCTGATATGGGTGGAGGGTATACCACCGCCAATGGATACTATATCTTTACCGACAAAGGGACAGAGCACATAGAACGAGCTGCATTAGGCATTAGTGGTTATCTACTTGAACAAGGTGGTAATTACGATTATTTCGGGCCAGAAAGTGAATTAAAGGATTACGTGCAGGCCAGGGACCCTAAGAGCATTGGGCTAAATACCTCCAGGAATATTGGTAGTGCGGATGGTCTTTCATACTCGGAAAGGATAGAGCTTGAGGAAATTTTGGGAGCAAAATATTCAGCCCGGTTCGTATCTGCCGAAAAACTAACTTCAGATTTCCGATCGCGAAGAGTAGCTAGTGAAATTGCCGCCTTTGCTGAAGCCGGCGAATTTTCTTATCAAATCGCTGAAAGGGCATTCTCGAATGAAGTAATCACTCCAGGTGTTACCACTTTGGAAGGGGTCGCCTGGTGGATGATGGATCAATTATTTAAACATAATCTGGGTTCATCTTTTGGAATGCCTTCAGTTTACATTACCGGGCCAGATGGAGTTGAAGCTTTGTCAACCGACAGAATAATTCAAAGAGGTGATGTGCTAATGCTGGACTGGGGTGTAGTGCTCATGAATTTCTATACCGACATGAAAAGGATTGCCTATGTCTTGAAAGAGGGTGAAACAGCGATACCGGCTAGTATTCAAAAGGCATTTGATCAGGGGATGAAGGCCAGACAAATAATTGTGGATAATATCAATCCGGGTATTACTGCCCAGCAAGCGGAGGATCAGATTTATCAAGCCCTTGAATCTGCGGGATTTAATAGGATGGAAGAGTTTAATAAACCAAGTTCAGAAGATATTACCGATGTCATCATAGGGTGTCACTCAGTAGGGAATTGGGGACATGGGGTTGGCCCCTCAATCGCTTTCTTCAATCCCTTAAGACTCACTTATGAACTCAAAGAGACCAATTTACTTTCAATCGAGTTGTTCGCTTATACCAAAATTCCCGAATGGGGAGGTAAGAAGCTTCGAATACCGTTGGAGGATGATGCAGTAATTACGAATCGTGGTGTAGAATGGCTTTATCCAGCAATCTCAAAGATCCAGGTTATAAAATAAATTCAAAGCGGAAATCATTCAGGGCCAGTCTCATTTTCTGTAACTGTCACCACCTATCTTTCCATCCTTATGGTGATGGCTCGATGTGGATTGTTGATGTTGGTTCTCGCACTGAATTGCTGGTCAGAAGCTGCTGGTCAGGTTACCATTTGGCTGGAGGATTTTGATGGTTACCCCGATGGCACTGTAACCGCTGATGATAACAATGTGGCAAATCCCAATCCAGACTGGATCACCGGAGGATGTGTTGCATGCATCGATACTGCAGACTGGTGGGAAATTCGCTCTGGTACCTTAGAAGCCCGGGATGTTAACGAAGTGGTCTTTTTCCAAACAGAGGAGATTGATATTTCAGGATTTAGCAATATTGGGTTTTCACTGGACATATCGGAATCCGGAGATCACGAGGGGCCATATTTTGGATTGGATGCCTGTGCAGATCAAACCAATGAGGACTACGTCAATGTTCTTTATCGAATTGATGGTGGTGAGTGGAATCTGGTTAAGAACTTTCTTAACTGGTGTGGACTGTATGATTCCTGCAGTAGTCATACTTTATACGGTGATGATGGAATAAACAGCGGCGACTGCCGGGATCATGATGCTGACTGGGGGTCGGCTACAGTAGTGCAAAACGGGCTTTTCGGAAGCAACATCGAAGTAAGACTGGAAACCATCAATTCATCGGATACTGAATTTATTCGTTTTGACAATTTGAGGATTGAGGGGACTATTCTTTTGCCAGTGGCCCTGAAATCATTCAAAGCCACTGCCCGAAGAAACAAAGTACAATTGGATTGGCAAACATCCTCTGAAACAAACAATGACTATTTCCAAGTGGAGCGAACTATTTCTTATAGTCAATTGACTTGGGAACCATTGGGCACTATACCTGGAGCAGGTATCAGCAATGATTTATTGGATTATTCCTATCAGGACCTTAATCCCTATCCAGGGACAGCTTACTACCGACTCAAGCAAGTCGATTTTGACGGGCGTTTTGCATATTCCTCTATTGAATCGGTGGTGATGGATTTGAGTAAAGACCCATATCCGAACCCCGCGACGGACCACTTGATTATTCCACTAGCCGAAATATCCCATAGCCCTGCTGATATACGACTTTTTGATATCTCCGCCAAAGAAATTCTGGTGCCCCAACTACAAGATAGATCAAAGATTAAGCTAGACCTAAGAAACCTGGCTGAGGGAACCTATATATTACTAGTGCGTGGATATCCTTCCGCTAATGTAAGCAAACATCAAATCCTGATAATTCGATGAACGAAGGGAGTTTTAGAGATTATCTGCAGATATAGAAATAATCAGCCGACCAATTAAATCGTCCATCTGTTGTGGAAACTACACTTAGCGGTTTCCCATTATCATCGTATTCATAATCAGTAATTGCACGAAAATTTGGTAGCTGCTCAAATGCTGATACCAACCGATTGTTTTTGTAGGTAAAGTCCCATACTTCACTTAATATGCCATCAACACTCCTGCAAATAATGCCTTCCAAATGACCTTGATCATTATAACTGAAATCACAAAAGTTAAGCAAATCCCCCCTGAAGGTTATTATTTCAAACCGGGTAATCCTTTGTCCACCAGTGGTAAAAATTGCCGGAAGCACATCAATCCAGTTCCGTGTCATACGATCAATATCAAAGGTGATAATCCGGGCGTTAATAGAATCGTTTGCCTCTTCAGATTCTTCATAAAAAAAAACGTGGGATTCAGGTGGACCGGTAAAAGGTGGGGCTAATCCAAACCGTATAAATTCAGAAAGGTTTCCCTGTGGGTCAAATTTGAACTCGGTGCTGGTCAATATGTCCGCCCCGAAGATTTCATCAATTCTGGCAGGAATTATTTTATTTTCATGGTAGCGAAATTCAAATCGCAGGGATATTGGAACCAAATTAAGCCCTTCTACAATGGAGATGGATTCTATTCTGTTATTTTGATTGACATTATAATTAAAGTTGCGAATGCCGGTAATCTCATCGTTCTCATTTCTAAACTCCATTTCCTGAACTTTGCATATTTTGGAACTTCCCGGCGGAGGTACCCCGATAACTGGCGGTAGCTCAGGGCTGTGGTCCGAACAAGCCCCTGCCAAAATTGCCATCAGTATAAGAAATATAAAGACTTTAGCTTCTTCCATCCCTGTAAGGTGTTTCAATTATGCCTAACCACAAAGGTAATAAATATACTTCTGTGGTTAATCATAAAGGCCCCCTGGCCCCGGTTCACTATAAATTCCAGGAACACCAGGATGTTTCAGGGTTACTTTCAGTGTGCACTTTCACTAATAATCGAGTGTTTGTATAATCATTTAATCGATTGATTGACAGCGATAAATATATTATATTAGACCTAGGGGCGCCATTGGTTCATCTAACCGAGCAAGATCAGGACTGGCCAGATTGAATGTAGCCTCTCGAATTGAATCCCTGGCAGATTCGATATATATATACATCATGTTGATTATCAACATATTATTAATATTAAATTACCATACTTACGTATTTACTAAAGTAAATGTTCTCAAGTATCGTTATTTTCAATATATACATTACGGG
>CAZOJZ010000089.1:0-4546 GCA_964580205.1 uncultured Roseivirgaceae bacterium | reverse complement strand
TGCCAGTGTGCCAGGCCGAAGATCTTGGTGAGCAAGAAAAAAGAAGTGTAGCCAAGGCTATGTTTGATAAAGCAGCTTCTTTGATCGAGAAAGAAGGTCTTCATAAGGCTTTTTATGAATTCAATACAAATAAAAGCGAATTCGTTGATGGTGCAACACATGTAATGGTCGTTAGTGATGAAGGAGTTATTTTTGCACACAGTTATAACCCTGAAAGATTAGGAATTAGTCTTGCGACGCAAAAAAGTGCAGACCTGAGAGATGACTACTCATTTGAGGACGCATTGGCCGATATGAATAAAGTGGGAGAGAAAGTTGGGGAAATTCACTGGATTTGGTTTAATCCCGAAACAAATGAGCGGGAAAAGAAAAGGGCTTTTGTTAAACGAATACATGATACCGATCCCGGTTTTGTTGCCTTCTTCTATGTCATGGTCTCATATTTCATGCCGTTGGATGAAAATTAAGATTTAAAGGTCAAACACTGAGCAATACCCAATGGGTGAGCTTACTAATGGGGACAGACCATTTCTAAAATAAGGAGCGCGCGGATAAGCACGCTCCTTAGCACCATCCAAAATCACCAATAATAATTTTATGTTTGAACGTCCGTATATGGACTCCTCCTCAGATGCAAGCACTCCGTTTTCATGGTAATTGGTACGACTGCTCACGTATATCCGGCCTCTAATAAAGCAAACAGGTCTCGTTTTTCAAAGAGATCAAGATGTAATAATCGTAAGACTTGCTGCATACTTTTCGTTAGTTTCGACTGGAATTTAATAAAGGCCAGCAATAAATAGATACACAACGGGTACTGACAAGTTAATTCACAAATCGATACGAATTCTCGAAACTATTTAACTATACCGCTGTTGCCTGTTTCCAAGACGCAAAGGAGCGTTGCCTAAGCAATCGATAATATTCGGCTGAGATTAAGTGATGTAGTTTAGAAAATTCGTATCGGTTTATTAATTTGTAGAAGTTTAGATTTGATCTGACACTTCGACACGTAATATACAGAAAAATTCAAGTTTGATTATGTTTGAATCCATCCCAATTCATTATAAAAATTACTAATGATTCAAAGCATAATTGCCCAAAATACCAACTACCCCAACTTAAGAAGAATATCGACATCAAGTTAATATAGTTATTTATCTATGTATTATTAATAGAACTTTCCCATTTACGATGCTTGGGTCTATGACCGAATCCAAAGCGCACTCGCCAATCTCAGTTACATCATTGCACCAAATACGGTCAAGAATATACTGAAAGGCACGGCATAGAACCAGCACCGGAGCGAAAGAAACGCACCTCGTGGAAGGCTTTCTTGAAAGCGCATTGGGATTTTATGACTGCTACGGATTTCTTTACGGTTTAGGTATGGACCCCCCGTGGCCTGGTGACCTATTACGTTTTGTTTTCATACATATTTCAACGCGTGCCGTGTGCATTACAGGGTTGACCACAACACCCAACTGTGCATTCATGAAGCAGGTGGCCCACAACCTGACAGACGTGAGCGACGGTTTTCTTTCCAACAAAGAGTGTCTCATCATGGACCGCGATACAAAATATACAGATGCATTCAGAGGACATCTGAAACGAGAGGGTGTGAAGTCTGTTCTGTGTCCTATACGAGCACCCAACTGTAACGCATTCGCGGAGCGATTTGTGCGTTCCATATAGGGCGAATGTTCGGATAGTATGATTCTTTTTGGTGTGCGTTCGCTTCGTCGCGCGCTCAATAAGTACATTGCGCACTATCACGCAGAAAGAAATCACCAGGGCCTTGGTAACCGTCTGCTTGGTCCGACGCAAGTGGCAATTTCAACCGATGATCCAATCCAACACAGAGAACTCCTTGGAGGTATGCTCAATTTATACTATCGTGAAGTGGCTTGAAAGTACGCGTTCTATTTTTTGCACCATAACGGGCTTTTTATAGCTTGCCTGTAATACTTTTCTGAGTTTAACTAAGGAGAATTATGATAAGAACAGATATTACTAAAGATGACGTGTTTGATAGTGAAGAGATTTCTTCATGTCACGCCTGATCTTTAGAAATTATGGCGGCAGTTACCAACTTAGAATTCAGAATGCGGAGGACTTGGAGAAGATTCAAGTTCTTGATGAAGTCTACTGGGCTGCTACCAGTATTCCCACTGACAGTCTTAATTGCGATAAGGCGTTCACTGCCTACGTGGATACAGATAGGAACGGCCGCATCAGGCCTGCTGAGCTCAAGACTGCATGTTCTTGGCTGATTCAGGTTCTTGCCGATCACCACCGCTTATCCGAAGGTTCCGATGTCCTAAGGCTTCAAGATATCGATATACATCGTCCTGAAGGCCAAAAGTTGCATGCAGTTGCTGAGCTTATTTTAACCAATCTAAACATGCCGGGTAAAAATGAAATTAGTCTTGCGCAGGTTCGAGATGTGCAAAGTATTATGTCGAGCGCGGCAAATAATGGTGATGGTATTATTCCTCCGGAAGTTACATCTAATGCTGATTTAGCACAATTTATTACTTCCATTATGGATACAGTGGGTTCTCAAATGGACGCTTGTGGTAACCCAGGGATTAGCGAAGATGAACTAAAGAAATTTTTCCACGAGGCAGAAACCTATTTAGCATGGGAAGCCCAGGGTGAGATTCCTAAAGGCCAAGAGTGCACCGAAATTATGCCGTGGGGAATCGATACACGAAAAGCGTATGATTTAGTAAGAAATGTAGAAGAAAAGGTGGACCAATTTTTTGCGCAATGTGCACTAGTCAAGTTCGATAAGAGAGCCGCAACACAGATGCAGCTTCGTGAGAAGGAGCTTGAAGAAATTGATTTTACGGATACGGCCAAGATGATAGATCGTCTGAAGGATGGCCCCTTGGCTTCACCTAACTCAGAAGGGTTATTAAATTTCGAAGGGGAAATTAATCCCATCTATGTGGATTCCTTGCTCGAACTTAAGGAGAAGGTTTTAAGCCGCGCTCTTGGAGATTCCGTCGAACGGCTTAACGAAAACGAGTGGCGTAAAGTAAAAAATATCTTTCGTTCTTACCGGGTATGGTTAGAAAACAAGGAAGGCAATACGGTCGAAAAATTGGGTCGAGATCGACTGCGATCTTATCTTGTGGGGCCCTATCGAGAGCAGGCTAATGCGCTGATTAAAAAAGATTTGGCGGTTGCGAATGATTTAAACCAGATACAAAATTTGGAAAAACTCATCCTTTATCAAAGATGGTTGATGATATTAGTAAACAATTTTGTGAGTTTCGCAGATCTTTATAATCCAAACGCCCGAGCCCTTTTTGAAATGGGCACGCTTATCATTAATGAAAGACAAATTACTTTCACAATGGGCGTTGGGGATCGCCAAGCCCACAAAAAGCTAAGCCAGCGCAGTTCGATGTATCTGTTATATGTTGAGGTTACCGGTCGCCAAGATAAAGACATTAAGTTTGAGATCGTAGCTCCCGTAACGTCGGGTAGTGCAGAGGGATTATGTGTTGGGAAACGCGGCATTTTCTTTACCGTGGATGGACATGAATGGGATGCTGAGGTTGTGGATATCGTCGTGAATCCTATTAGCGTGTCGGAGTCTGTGAAAGCGCCTTTCCACAAATTCGCTGATTTTGTACGGAAGCAAATCGAAAAGATGACTAAGTCCAGCGAAGAAAAGTTAGTATCAACGGCTTCTTCTGCTAGTGCATCTGGGACAGTAAGAGACCTTATGTTGGGTGGGGGTCTCGCGATTGCAGCTCTTGGATCGTCTTTTGCCTACATTACCAAAGCCCTTTCGGAGGTGAAACCCGTTCAAGTCCTGATTGCTTTGTTGGGTTTGGCGATGGTTTTTTTATTACCCAGCATAATCGCAGGTTTTATAAAGATACGTAAAAGGGATATGAGTGGCCTTTTAGAAGCATCGGGTTGGGCCGTCAATGTTCGCATGCGCCTCAACATGACGATGGGAAGGCTTTTTACCCATAGGCCCCATCTCCCTAAAGGTGCACACAAAGAACGAAGAGATTTAGTGGGAAGGTTTGTAAAAGAGTTCGACTACAATACTTCCCAATCCACGAGACCAATGACATTGATTTTGGTGTTTATGTTTTTGCTGTTTGTTTTGCTACTTATTTTAATTGAATTTCCTAAATGGAAAGAGATGCTGATGAATTCGATTTGAACAAGCCGTGTCTTCATTGTTGTAAAATCTTATCAAGCTGATATTTATAAGCTGTTACGAGTTTTAGAATCAGATTCTGAATCCGATCGAAAGCTCGTGATAACAGCAACATTCATTATGGTATCAATGCCGCAGCTGTTTTTATCGTGGTTCTATCAATGGCTTAGTTTTTTAAAAAGTAATCCAAAATTAGGCCATTTCTTTAAATCTCGCCTAAGTTAATTATCCATCTTCTAATGTCAGCTCCAAGTCAGTATCACAAGACCTCTTCGCTGAAGCAACTCTGAGCGTAATTCGGCGATTGGCTCTATAAGTGGCAGTCGCATTTAATTATTGATGATGCATATGATAGTG
>CAZOJZ010000088.1:0-2128 GCA_964580205.1 uncultured Roseivirgaceae bacterium | reverse complement strand
ACTTCGCCCTCAAAATTACCATATCAACATTCTTTAAAGATTTGTTATGAAAGCAGCTGTTTATTTCTTGGTGTTTATAATACCTCTTTTTACACAAGCACAAGCACCTTCACCGCGAACGGACAAAGTCCTAATGACCACGGGAGAGGTTAAACAGGGACAAGTTGTTGGTGTAGATGACCAGACCATCACATTTGTTCATCAGAATGAAACCATTCAATACACATTAAAGAAAACAGAAATAAGCAAAATTGAATTTGCCAGTGGTCGCATTGAGGTTTTCAATCCTGTCCAGCCAGATTTTCAGGGAAGCAATGGAACAAATTTAGCCGATCATCACAACAAAGTAGCGATACTACCATTTAACTATATCCGAGATGGGGCGCAGTTAAAGGGTGACATCATGGAGAGAAAAGTTCAGCGCGAATTCTTTAGTTTATTGAAGGGTCATGTGGGAGTGTTGAAGATATTGGATCCTCAAGGAGTCAATGCCGCTTTGATGAAGCACAATATTAATGGTGAAAATATATACCAGTTTGCAATCCCTGAGCTCGCTAATTTTTTGGGTGTTGAGTACATTGTTCAAGGCACTTTAACCATCAACCAATCCGGAACCTCCAGCTTTGGGTCTACCTACGGGCAAGCCAAGAGCAAAAGTTGGAATAAGATAAGTGGCTACTCCCTAAGTGCTTCATCCACTACGGTACAGTATCATACCATTGTAGATCTAGTATTGTATAATGATAGTGGCGAAGCAGTTCGGAGCCAGACCAAAGAGTCGGTTTGGCCCAATGATAATGCCTACGACATGACTTTTAGGTACCTGATCAAACGGATGCCCATTTACTCCAAATAGATCTTAGGTGATCATGGCCCCTCTTTACCACAGACCTGATATCTACCTTCCCGCCACCAAATACCAGATTACCCTGCTGGTCCGGATTGGCAAAAGCCAGGTTAAGGTAGGTGAGTTTGTCCAGTTCGAGTTGATCAATTTGATCAAATCCTCCAGATAGGTATCCAACAATTTTAAACTGATTGTCGGTAACATAAATATCCGGTCCTGAAGATGGTGGGTCCTTTTCACAAGATGAAAGAATGAAGGTCAAAAGACAAATTAGAGAATAGAACAAGTTAGATGTTTTCATTTTTATTCAGCTTATTTACGATCTTTGAACAATATCAAGAATTTTCCAAGGAATTTCTTGCCGGCGTAGAATTCTTTTTGCCCATTAGGAACGGCTTCCAGGCAGGCGGTGGAAAACGAAGCGCTTGCTGAATTAGCTGCGCAGGTCAGGGCGAAATTGGAAAGAGTTATTGCGCGTATCTAGTGACGATTCAACCTATAAGTTTTGCTCGACAATCCGATCTAACATGTTCTGAGTCATTTTTTGAACCCGGGTATCATTTTCCCTGAAATCTACCGATCGATCTGTAAATAATCCTTTATGATTTTGAGGATAAGCAAACCCAGGTGGAGAAGACAATAACATATTCCACCAACAGGTAGCAGCATTGAAAACGAAATTACCTTTTGGAGTTTCGTAATAGGTAGCAGCGTATAAGTTTCCTTCTTTGGGTTCAAACATATTTCCCTCAGCTAACACCTGAATTCCTTTAATATCTCCCAACGGATATCCATGGTATTCCCATCCAACCAAATCGTGAATGACATCGCCTTTCTCCATGCTTGTCCCCTCGAAGATCCAGTGTTCAGGCATGGTACAAGTCCAATCGGCCAATCCAACTCCGTAAGAACTAGCACCCATAAGATCCTGTTCATTTGGAAACCACTCGATCCTGCCAAAAACCCGATTGTAGTTGCCACTTTCTGACGGTTTAAGTCCAATCTTTCCAAAGACTGAATTCCCTCCCAGAAACAATAGATTAAGGCCCTGGTCCCTGGCCTTAGTGACATTTTCGTACATCTGCTGGGTCCAGTATTCATCATGGCCTACTGATAGGAATCCTTTTGCCCGGTTTAAACTTTCAAAATCATTATGGGTGTCAAGGTTGGAAATATAAGTAACATCATACCCTAATGATTCCATCCAGAACGCTAACGGAAATTCCCAAAGAAGAAATTCACCGGAGCCATTGGTTATAGCGCTTAGATCTGACGGCAGGC
>CAZOJZ010000087.1:0-2014 GCA_964580205.1 uncultured Roseivirgaceae bacterium | reverse complement strand
GCAAACAAAAACACTGGCAGAAGGAAAAAAGAGAAGGGAACCCTCAGGTGAAGCCAGGTAGATCTCGTCATTTAGTTTGAATATATCTTCCGGTAAAAACAAGTTAAGGTTTTTTACAGTAGTATTATAAAATGAAGCCCTTCATTACCGCCATCGGGATTGCTAATCCCCAATATCGTACCTCCCAGGTTATGATCGCTGAATTTATGGCCAGGGCACATCAACTGAAAGGTAAGTCCAAGAACCGATTAATGGCCCTGTACCGAGCCACAGGTATAAAATACCGCTACTCAGTTTTAAAAGATTATGGATCACCACCGGCTGACTACCAGTTCTATCAGCCTGATTTCACTCCATTTCCAGGCACTGCTGAAAGAAACAATATATACAGAAAGGAAGCACTTCCCCTGGCTGTTGCAGCCATAGAGGATTGCCTCCCTCCCAGCCTAAACAGGCAGTTAATAACCCATTTAATTACCGTAAGCTGCACCGGGCTCTACGCTCCCGGGCTTGACATTGAGCTGGTGGAGACACTTGGATTACCTTCTGACACCCGAAGAACGGGTATTAATTATATGGGGTGCTATGCCGCATTTAACGCTTTAAAAATGGCCAAAGCAATTTGTGAAAGCACCACGGATGCCAAAGTGCTGATCGTTTGTGTAGAACTTTGTAGTCTCCATTTCCAAAAGGCCTCAACACCGGATTTCATGCTCAGTAATGCCCTGTTTGGTGACGGTGCAGCAGCGTTGATGGTAGAAAATTCCAAAGAAGTTCAGGGTCTTGAAATTATAGACGAGCATTGTGCTTTGGTTTATGAAGGTTATTCAGAAATGAGTTGGCAAATAGGGGATTCCGGCTTTGAAATGAGACTTTCTAAAAATGTCCCAGACCTGATAAAGCGGCATATTCCCCGATTGGCCAATGAACTGTTAGCCCGACATCACTGGCAACTTTCTGACATCGACTATTTTGCCATCCATCCCGGGGGTAAGCGAATCCTTAAATGTATCCAGCAAACCTTGAGCATTACGGCCTTTGATGTCCAGTTTTCCCAACAAATACTAAAGGAATATGGCAATATGTCCTCCACTACCATTCTCTTTGTATTAAAGGAAATTTGGAATAACTTGAATAACGGTGACCATGGCAAAAAGGTCCTTTGTTTTGCTTTTGGTCCCGGTCTCACTTTGGAAAGCATGATACTTCAAATTAAAAAGACTACATGACTATTAAGAGAAGGACTTTTATGAAACCATAAACATTCAAGCGATGAAAAAATTAATGTCTGTTATACTTGCCTTGTCATTTTGCTTAGTGGTTCTTGGACAACGGACCCAAAAACCAGTCTTACATGCCAAAAACTGGTTGGCTATCACTGGTAAACCATTAGGCGCTACCGCAGGCGCCGCCATCTTTCATCAGGGGGGAAATGCGGTGGATGCTGCTTGTGCTATGTTGGGAGCTACTTCTACCATGTGGGATGTACTTAGTTGGGGAGGGGAGACACAGGCTTTGATTTTTAATCCGCATACTGGAGAGGTAATTGGAATCAACGCCTTGGGAGTTGCTCCTACCGGTGCCACAGTAAAATTTTACACCCAACAAGGATTAGAATTCCCTCCAGAATTTGGTCCACAGGCAGCTGTAACCCCTGGTACACCCGGAGGGTTGATGACCATGTTGGCGGAGTATGGCAGTATGAGTTTGAAAGATGTTCTGGAACCAAGCATTCAGATGGCATCGGGTTATCCAATTGAAGCTCAGGCGGCAAATGCCATTGAAAGACATAAGGACCGAATCCGGGAGTGGCCATATTCAAAGTCTATATTCCTGGTCAATGAAGGAGACCGGGAAGCCCCGGAGGCAGGAGCGCTTTTTGTTCAGGAAGATTTGCTAAACACCTTGAACAAATTAGTAGAAGAAGGAGAAAAAGCGTTGAACGCTGGGAAGTCCAGAAAAGAGGCCATCTATGCCGCTTATGACCGGTTCTATAAAGGAGATATTGCCGAGG
>CAZOJZ010000086.1:0-3799 GCA_964580205.1 uncultured Roseivirgaceae bacterium | reverse complement strand
GACCATAGACTATCTGGCTTCATTTGGAGCAGGGGATGATCTAAGGTCACAATTGGTGGACGCAATGAAGACCATCCAAACCCAGGAGTATGGGTTGTATCAAATGATGTATACCGGCTTGGCTGCCATTCCTGGACTGGCAATCATTGGACCGCAACCAGATCCACTATGGCATACACCCACCATTTCATTTACACTGGATGGCCTAAGCCCGATTGAAGTGTGCAAGTTTTTAGCTTCAAAGAGTATATGTGCCTGGGACGGACACTTTTATGCAAAACGGGCAATTGAGGTTTTGGGACTATTGGAAGAAGGTGGAGTGACTCGGTTGGGTGTGTCGATGTACACCAGCGAGGAAGAAGTGGATTATACTGTTGAGTGTGTTCGTGAAATAGCAATTGGTTCTTAAATCACTTGTAGTGGTATCCTTTTGAACACTGAACAAGGATCAACGATTAAAGATTTCAGATAGGGTTTACTGCTTTGGCGGAGAAATCATAATATGTGCCCGGTGCGTCCCGGGATTCATTAGCCAGGGTTCTCCGGGAGCTCTTGGCTTTGCCGGAAGTCCTGAGGACTCGGGGGTTGCGTAAGGAACATAGACCACATACCTGTAGTAGGCATCCACTACCGCCATTGAATCCTCTGAAAATTCAGTGCCGGTCAGAATGTGCAGCGTAGATGCATTTTCAGGCATTTTAAGTTGACCATCACTTACTTCCTGCTCCCTTTTGTCAAACAGGTCCTGCCCATCTATTCCTTCCGCTCTGAGCTCTCTGCCTCTGGTCATAAATGGCTCCAGGTTTTTGTGATAACAGGCAGTACCGAACCCTTCTTTATTGGGATCATCTGCTATACATACCAATTCATTGGTCCCGGACTTTAATTCCACAAAATTTCCTTTTTCATCATATCCCAGGACTTGCGCCCCTTCTCGCATTTCCTCAGGTGCCGCCAGCACGGCACCGGCGATTTGTATTTCTTTGGACGGAATGTTATCGGGTTGAGCCTGACAGGAGGTACAGGTGAGTGTTAATAGAGTCAAGAGACTAAAAATGCCTTTCATAGTAGGGATTGTTTTGATTTGCTACAATATAAGGAATTCAATTAGAAATTAGGAATTAGAATTCATTGTTGCCGATGAAGGTAAATGGATATTTAATAATTTTAGTCTTGTGAAGCTTTAATGGCTTGATTGGGTGTAAATACTGATAAATTACCAGCATATAAACCGTTGGCACACATAAACAGAGCCTGCAAAAGGGCAAAAATTCTTAACAATATACTTTTTGAAGAAGTAGAAGAATTAAGGGAAAGACGGAATAAGATTCACTTGGCAGGTTTAACAGAGGTTGATGATTTTTATGAAAAAAAAGATATTCAAAAAGCATTTGACACAGCTTTTAAAGTATTAACGCTTGTAGAAGGACGACTTGAAAATCACGATAGTAACATTAGGGGACAAACACAGTGGAACCTTTAGCATCTAGTCACCAATCTGGCACTGTCCTACCGTGTTTTCTGCTAGCGTTGTCAAATCCTAAACCAATACTCTTCGTAGAAGTTACTTGGTACCATGTGCTACCATTTGGTTCGGTTCAACAATTAATAAAAATGAGCAAACAGCTCTACCAGCATAAGTTCTAACACGTATGTATTTAAAATTAATTGCACGTATAATCACACGTGTAAATTTAAATTAATTACACGTGCAAGGACGTTGCAAAAAGGGAAATGCCGTAGTCAGATTGGAGCATGATAACATTGGTAATCACTTTTGCCCTAAAAATTCTTAGTAATCTCCTTTCAGGGTAAGCGCCAGATTACCCTCACGACCAAATCCGGTCACCCGTAACTGATTTCCTCGGTATCGACCATTTCATTAAAAGTAATGAAATGAATGCCCTGATATTTCGCATAAGCCCCAGCATGATTATGGCCATTGAGCCAGGCTTTGACACACCTGTAACTGCTTATTAATTCCAACACCTTATGAAGCAAAAGTAAAACGAACACACAATCATGTAGCCGGCCAGTAAGCGTTAAACTTACTGGTGCAGCCTTCAAAACTCCCACACCTGCTTCGGCGTCACCACCACATCCATTGCAACATCCGTTGGCTCTACTTCAATCCGTTTCATCGGGTCAAAATAACATAAACCGATCTTTTGAGCATCTGGCCGGCATTGGGCTAAAAATCGGTCATAGTGACCTTTGCCATAGCCAATACGATTCCCTGCTTTATCAAATGCCAGCATTGGCACCAACACCAGGTCAATTTGTTCTACCGGCACAGGTGTAGCTGCTACCGGTTCTGGGATTCCCCATTTATTGGTACGCAATTGGGTAGCCTGTGTAAGAAAGTAATGGTACAGTAAATTGCCCTCAGGCGCCAACTTCGGCACCGCTATTTTTATGCCCGCACCGGTAGTGCGCAGGTGATTAATTATGGGATATGTATCTACTTCGTTTTTACCGATAATAGCCAGGTACAAATGCAATACTTTAATCTGGTCCCAGCTGATGAACTCAATCAATATTTGGCAGATCTGCTGATTAAAAACACTTGTTTGGTCAGAGGAAAGCGCTTGACGTCTGGCCAAATAGATCTGACGCAATACATCTTTACCCTTCTTCAAAGAGGACATGGAATTTGAAGTCAAAGGGATCTAAATGCTCCAGCAGTTCTTCGATGAATTGGGGATTATTTATATAAAAGTTTAGAAAGTTCTGGTGTCTTTCCTGCAAACTTCCATTGGGGAACAACTTTTCCTTAAGACCCATTAACTGATTTATTGCCATTTCCTGATTGCGTTCTTCGGCCTTTTTTAAGCGTTTTTCAATTTGATCGAAGTTTTTTAAGACCTTACTTTCTTCTGCCTTAATATAGCCCGTAAGCGATCCGTCAATCATCTTGATCTTTTCGATTATCTCTTCGAAGATCTTCCCAATGCGGCCTTTTTCGGATTCCAGATCCAGACTTGACTTTGCATTGCGCGCAACAAATGTGGATTTTAGTTCATTAGAGCTTAAAAAAAGATCAGAAGGACTTAGCTCAAGTTTATTGAACTTTTTGGTTTGGGCTTTATTGACAACCAACACATTGTTGCGTGGAAAGAGTATGGGAAATGGGATATCATAATGATCAAAACTTGATTTGAATTGCATCCAATAAGTGAGTTCCCCCGGCCCTCCAATGTAAGCCAGGTTTGGCAGGATAGTCTCTTGATAGAGGGTCCGCATCACCACATTGGGGCTGAAAAATTCCGGGTGCTCTTCCACCTGCTTTAGTATTTCCTGTTCAGTGAAAGTAAGGTCTGTACCTAATACTTCATAGCGCTCCCCTTTCTTGACGATTCGCTCGCGTAGACCATTTTTCAAGTAAAAAAGATTGATCTCCCGTGGCTTAACCAGTGTTTTATACCCATTGGCCTTTAACCTCTCAGTGCTTTCCAACACGTTTTGATAAGTGCTTTGGTGTAGCAGTTCATCCCTTAGGACCGGTGCGAACATTTTTTTCAGCTCCGGATGATCGCTGTCAACTATTACCAGGCCATAATCTCCAAACAAGTGATTCACGATGCTTCTGGTGGCATCGGCCAGGGTATTACAATTGGTGTAGGCATCCCTGAAAAATTCAGGACAGTCCTTAAGCTGATCCAGGATCTCAGAAATACCTCCGGGATCGAACCGGCCAACGGCCCCTTTCTGGTGAGTTTCCCAGGTGTACTCTTTACCGAAGAGGTTGAAGTGGTTGATCTCAGCAAAATCGTGGTCTTCGCTGGCCATCCAATAGACT
>CAZOJZ010000085.1:0-3169 GCA_964580205.1 uncultured Roseivirgaceae bacterium | reverse complement strand
GGCCATGTTGCAAATGCAGCAAAAATAGCGGGAAGGAATCGCACAGAATTTTATAAACTATTAGGTACTCACAGTATTGAACCAGATAAATTTCGTAGCAAGAATAAATCGTAAGATTCACATAAACAAATGATAGGTATCCTTAAATGAGTGAAGATAAAATAGTCGTTAAGATAGATATTGATCTGGAAGATCTTATTCCTGGTTTTCTGGAGAATCGGCAATTAGATTTGCAAAAACTTGAACAGGCATTAGGGGATCAGGATTTTGAAACACTCAGGTCTATTGGTCATAACCTTAAAGGTGTCGGCGGTGGTTATGGATTTCATGATATGACAGCGATAGGTGCAGCTATAGAAGAAGGTGCCAGGGAAAACATGCTGGAAATCGTTAACGAAAATGTCATAAAGCTATCGGATTATCTTTCCAATATAGAAATTGTTTACGAAGAAGGATAATTATTAAGCAATGGACAATAATCTGAATAAGCAATCTCCTCAATGGTTGATTTATGCTGTTGCTTTGCTTTCAGGCCTTGCACTTGGTCTAACACTGGTATTTATCGCATGGAATAGTGCCTTAGAGGAGAATAAAAGAGAGTTTTCCTTTGAGTCTTCCAAAGTAAGAGAAGTTGCCACACATAATGTCCAGGCAAGCAATGACGTCATCAATAGTTTTGCATCATTGATTACAGTAAATAAGTCATTTGATGATCATTTATTTCAATCGTCAGTAAAAGCAATACTGGATCAACAAGATTTCATAGAAGGTATTTTTTATTCCCATATTCAGAAGACTGAAGATAACGAAACTTCAGAACCTGATCTAAAGTTAGAGAATTCAAGATTTACTAATCCACAAACAGCAACAGACCTGAACGATATACTAAAGGATGAGAATTTCGAAAATATACTGAAATTTTTACTTATGGATGGCAGTAGTGACTCTGTTGTTACCGTTGTGACTCTGGAGTCAAGCATGTATTACATCTTGCTTAAACCTTTGTTGAACAAAGACTATTCCATAGTTGATGATGGGGGTTCGACAGGCTCAATTCAGGGGATAGTTTGTTTATTGATAGATCCGGAAAAATTGATCGAATATTCCAATTTTTCCAAAACCCTGATGGTTGATTTGCACAGTGAATCATCCAATCTAAGTGGTAGAAAATTAATTTTTACCAGTGGCCCTTCGCTGGATAGCAGAAGTGGATTTAGGGCATCCAGCTTCAGTGAAGATACTTCGATTCAATTCCCCTTATATTCTGTCAAATTATCAATATCAAAAGATATCTATTGGCCCGATGTCAATCAGAAATCGATATTCATTGCCATGTTTATTGGATTGGGCATAACACTTTTGCTCATGGCACTAGTCAGGGCAAAAGATATGCGCGAAAAGGAGTTGCGAGAACGCAATATCGTGATTGAACTGCAAGTGGAAAACCAGACTAAGGAATTAGCTCTGGCCAGAGATAAAGCGGTTGACGGATCGCGTATGAAATCAGATTTTTTGGCAAGTATGAGTCATGAAATACGTACGCCTCTTACGGCTATTATTGGCATGGCTGAATTGCTTTCTGAGACAAAGCTGAGCAGTGATCAGGATAAATATGTCAATGTCTTCAGGAAAGCAGGGGATACCTTGCTGAGTCTGGTTAATGACATACTGGATCTTTCAAAGATTGAAGCAGAGCAATTGATACTGGAACATATTCCATTTGATTTACTTGATGTTTTAGAAGAATCGGTTGAAATTTACGCCATCAAGGCAGCTGAAAATCGTGTTGAGCTAATTAGTGACTTTGAACCAAAATCAAATATGCAACGCACTGGTGATCCGGCTCGACTTAGACAAATCATTCTTAATCTGATTAGTAATGCGATTAAGTTTACCAAAGACGGCCATATTCTTGTAATGGTGCAAGGTACTGATGCAGGTGAGGTACAGATATCGGTCACCGACACCGGGGTTGGTATCCCTGAAGAGAAACTGGAAGCAATCTTTGCCAGCTTTACGCAGGCTGATTCTTCGACGACGCGTAAATTTGGCGGAACCGGCCTGGGTCTAACTATATCCAAACGCCTGGTTGAAATGATGAATGGCCGTATCTGGGTGGAAAGTGAAGAAGGTGTAGGCAGTACCTTCTCTTTTACCGCCAATTTACCTGTTAATAATTCAGAAACAAAAGATGGTCTTCCATTAGAAGGATTCCTGAAAGATAAGAATGTGTTGGTTATGGATAGTAACCAGCACAACAGAACCAAGATTAGCAATCTACTTCATACGTTTGGTGCAGAATGTGTTGAATCCGATGAGTTTACTGCGTGGGATGATTCTAAATTTCAGTATGTATTTCTGGACCATAAAATATTATTTAAATGCAATGATGAAGAAACTGAAAAAATTCGGCAATCAAATCAATCAGACTCAGGCCCGGTAATTATTGCGATGCTCGATTCTGTTTCCTTACATCAGCAAATAAACAGGATAAACAAACTAGAACTTGATGGTTATTTAACCAAACCAATCAAAAAATCTGAGTTGCTTCATGTTTTTTCAAATAAAGACGAGATGCCAGAAGCCCATGATAGCGGCAATCAACAGCAGGAATCTACACTTGATGAAACACCTGTCGAGGAAAAACGGATCATGTTGGTTGAAGACAATGAAGATAATCGTTTACTGGTTAAAGCATATCTTAAAAATTTACCTTATATTATTGATGAAGCTGAAGATGGTAAGATTGCTGTAGATATGTATCGTAACAATACATATAACCTTATTATTATGGATGTCCAGATGCCCATCATGGATGGTCATGAGGCTACCCGGGTAATACGAGTGCTTGAGGCAGAGAGTGGTCGGCCTCAGACACCAATTATCGCATTAACAGCTCATGCGATTAAAGAAGAGATCGACAAATGTATGGCTGCAGGTTGTGATACCCATGTTGGGAAACCCATCAAGAAATCTACTTTGATCAGTATCATTGAGGAGTATGTGACTTAAGAAAGCTGGTGTTTGATGAATCTTTATTGGACCAAGGATGACAGCTCTTTAAAATGCGCATGCCTGGCGTCGCGTAACCATTCAAATATTACAGACTCCGAATTGCAAATAACAACGTTAGCGCGACTCATACGTTTTAATGAAGCTTCATAATTTT
>CAZOJZ010000084.1:0-23084 GCA_964580205.1 uncultured Roseivirgaceae bacterium | reverse complement strand
CATCACCACTTTGCATTTATTGTTATTTGTAGCTCGCGAGATCTGTTCTAGCTTAAACAGAAATTCATGGCCGTTCAACAGCGGCATTTTTATATCTAGAAATATAATATCCGGCAATTTGTTAGGGCTTTCAAGGTGCTCTTCTAAATAACTTAAAGCGCCAATTCCCGAGCTTTGTACTTCGATGTTTTTGGCAAACTTCTTTTTCTCCAAGATCCGTCGGTTGATAAAATTGTAAGTATCGTTGTCGTCAACCAACATTACCAGATCAAACGTTTTACTCCTTACTGTGGACATTTATGCTTAGGCAGCTTTTAATTGGACAATAAATTAATTGATATTTTTAAGTCTATACAAGTAAATCAGAATAATCTTCCGACCGTTAGGATTGAGACTATATTAAGTTGAATAATTTTGTTAGATTTTAGCGTTTACTTAACCTTTAAGGACTTTTTCATGTTATTCAGATGCATTTTCAATGCTGCCTGCCAGCTAGCCTGACTGTCCCAGGTATTGCCGAGGTATATGTCGCCGGTGATCAAATGCTTTATGTAAAATTTGTACTCCGGCTTCGAAGAGTTATTTGCCGGGTCTGTGTAATCCAACAAAATTTTCAAGGTAGATTCGTCTGTGTGCAAGTATCGCAAAACATACTGAAACCCAGCTTTTTTCATTAGGTCTTCTGTTAAATCAGTACTTACCAATTCATAGCTAAATGGATATTGACTGTGCATGATGGATTCGAGGTCCATGTCTTCAGGGTTCTCCGGATTTTCAGGGTCTTTGCCAAAAAACAAAGGAGCTGCCAGCTTATCCAATTTCAAGTCTGGCTGAAACGATTCAAAACGATTCTTTAGAAAAATATCGGTATCTATAAAAAACTCCGGCGATTCTGCTATTAGAAAGTTGGCTATGTCCAACCCGGCCCGTCTAACAGTAGAGGCCAACGTTTCAATGGCACCTTCCAATGAGTTACTGCTGGTATGCCAGGTTGGGCGGTCAGTTGCCAGTAACCCGGGGTTATCATCGGTGGGTATGATAAATATTTGAAATTTCCCATGGTCTATTGATAAAAGAATAATTTGATTTATTTCCCTGCCCTTTAGCACCTCCAGATATGAACTGGCGGCATCAAACCCAGCATTGAGGTCCTGCCAACGATAGTAGGCCACCGCATCGATATGCATAGCGACAAGGTTTTTGTGGAGTTCTTCCGCCATCCCTTGCCAATCAGTGGCCTTTGTGGTGGAGTCCATTGAAGAGATTTTGAGGAAAACGGCGGAACGAGTGGCTTGAAGTTCTTCCGGCAGATCAGATCCCTTTTGCAACTCGGCAAATGCTTGTTCCAGAGGTGTTTGTGCATTGCCGGGGAAAATAGTCGCCAACAAGAAAAGGGAAAGCATGCTTAGAATAATACGCATGGACTCAAAAATACAATTAGTAACTTGTAAAATTAGGAATTAGAAATTAGAATTAATTAGAAATTTGGAATTGATGGAAATATCATCCGTAAACCAACATTTTGGCAATATCGACATATACCTGTTGGATCAGGTCCTAAAAAACAAATTTAACCCGGGGATGAAGGTTTTGGATGCCGGCTGCGGAGAAGGAAGGAATGTCATGTATTTTTTAAATTCAGGCTACAATGTATATGGGATGGATATAGACTCAGCGGCAATTAATGCATTGAAATTTATCGCAGGCTCCCTTCGGCAGGACCTCGATCAAGATCACTTTCAGCAGGGAGATATCGAAAATCTGCCCTACGCTGACCATACTTTTGACTTGATTATAGCCAGTGCTGTACTTCATTTTGCCCGCAATGAGCTCCACTTTTTAAAAATGTTTGGTGAATTGACAAGATGCCTCAAATCCGGCACAATGCTTTTTGTCCGAATAGCCAGTGACATTGGCATTGAAGAAAAAGTGGTCCCACTAGGGTCTGGCCGATTTTTATTACCAGATGGTACCGAACGATTTCTGCTAACCAGGAAAATGCTGCTAACATTGGCAAAACGTCATTCCCTAATATATTTGGAGCCATTTAAAACTGTAAATGTGAATGATTTAAGATGTATGTCCACACTTATAGTTACCACACCATAGTTTGTTTGCTTTGTTGGGTCTTGCAGCATCCTGGTTATACTATGCTGTGTTGGAATCCGGAAGCTATCAAGGTACGTTGGGCAAAATGCTGCTTAATCTTAAGGTTACTGATCTAGAGGGAGAACAAATTTCATTTTCCAGAGCCACAGGTCGGTTTTTTGGTAAGTTCCTTTCTTCTTTTATTATCTATATCGGATATATTATGATTGGATTGACTGAAAAAAAGCAGGGACTACATGATATATTGGCAGGCTGCTTAGTGGTCCGAAAATAACCGGCACTCACCAGCTTCCTCCAGCGCCGCCGCCACCGAAACTACCACCACCAAATCCTCCAAACCCGCCTCCACCACCGAATGTTCCCCTTCCACCTCTGAAATCAGTCCAAGTGGCCCCGCCATGATAAGGCCCCATGTAGGTGTGTCCACCCTGCCCCTGATACCCTCCGTGGCGCCTGCCTCTTTTACTTATTAAGATTATCACAATAAAAAAAACAACTATTAATAGAAGGAATGGAATAGCTGGAGTCTCCTCTTCCAACTGCTTGGCTGAGAATTGACCACTGAGCAGGCCGATTAACAAATTAGTAGCCTGGTCAAGGCCCACAAAATAAGATTCATTTCTAAAATTAGGCTTGAGCGTTCCCTCCACTATTCGTTTTGCAATAGCATCAGGTACAAAGCCCTCAACTCCATAACCCGTTGCTATGAACATACGCCTTTCATTAGGTGCGATGAGTACTAAAATCCCATTGTGTTCACCTTCTTGTCCAATACCCCAGGACTCAGCCAGCTCAAAGCTATACTCAGCTACGTCATACCCATGTAGGGAATTTATAGTGACGATAGCAATCTGAGTACCGGTAGAGTCATTAAAAGCCACTAGTTTTCGCTCCAAAGTTTGCTGTTCCTCATCAGTCAGTAATCCCGTAAAGTCATTAACCAATCTGGGGGGATCAGGTGGTGGGGGAAATTCCTGGGCTGCTAGTACACCGCTGGTAACTAAGATAAAGATGATCCATAGGGACTTCATCTATTGGTCGCCGTAAGATATGTCATCTGGTAACTCATTAACGTCTCCGGCCTCATAGGGAAAATATTTTTGTAGTTCTGTCCCTATCCTTTCAATGGTTTTGCAAATACCCTCCGTGAATTCAGCTTTTCTAAAATGATTGGTTAGCAACTTTTGTTCCTGCTCCCAAAAATCCGGGCCCACCTTGTCGTTAATTCCTACATCTCCTATAATAGCAAACTTGTGATCTTTATAGGCAATATAAATGAGCACTCCGTTCCTATACCTGGTTTGGTGCATATGTAAATTGGCAAAAACCTCAGCTGCCCGGTCCATAACGTCTGTTGGACAACTCTTCTCTACATGGACCCGAACCTCAGCAGTGGCTTTCAGTTCAACATTGCCAATGGCAGCAACGATCCTGGTTTCATCCAGCAGTTTATCGAAGGATTTCATGGTAGCTAGTCAAAGCTTACCTGTGGGGCCTGCTCAGCTCCTGGTGAGGATTCGAAATATCCCTTTTTCTCAAAATCAAACCAGCCGGCATACAATACCCGGGGAAATTGACGAATATATGAATTGTATGAATTTACCTGGTCATTGAACTTCTTCCTTTCAACAGAAATTCGATTTTCCGTGCCTTCAAGCTGGGCTTGAAGCTCTAAGAAGTTCTGATTGGATTTTATGTCAGGATACCTTTCCACTGTAACCAGTAATCTGGATAATGCAGAGCTTAGCCCATCCTGCGCTTGTTGAAACTGGGCGATCCTATCGGGAGTGAGGTTATTGGCATCAATGGTAGTAGCTGTGGCTTTGGCCCGGGCTTCCATTACTCCGGTAAGTATATCCTGTTCTGTTGTTGCAGCACCTTTGACGGTATTCACCAGGTTAGGAATAAGGTCTGCTCTTCTTTGATAGACGTTTTCTACATTAGCCCATTGGCTGGTACAAGATTCATCGAAAGTTACCATTTGGTTATAGCCGCATGCACTGAAAAATAGAGATAATAATGGCAAGATCAGTGCTTTATGTAAGTCTTTCATTTCATGATAGTTTTAAATTTGTCAGAGTGTTTAGCAAATATAGTAATTACATGGTTTTTGCTATAATGGAATCCTCGACCGCCCAATTTCAGCAAATACCTATTAGATGTACTTTTTAATAAATATTTGAGATGGTATGACAAGAGTGTTTCAGTACCTTAATCAAAGGCACGAAGATTCCTTGTAAACTATATTAAAAGACTGTTTGGAAAATCAATTACAATTTAAAGAGCTTCTATCTAAATCTCTGATCAATCCGTTTGGACACCCTTATGTAATAATCGACAAGGATATGGGCATATTGGCTGTCAATGGGAGCCCTAAAGCTCCGGTGTTTACCAGTCCGCCACAGCACGGGGTTGATTTGGATCAAATCCTTCATCCTTATATAAAGGGCAGGTGTTCGAAACTTTTGAAACAAGCCATTAAAGGTGCGAATCAAACTACCGATATTCAGTTGACCGATGGATACTTCTGTCGCATGCAATTGCTTGAAGTCCCATCCTCCGAAAATGGCCAGGCGTTCATATGTTTCTTTGAAACGCATAATCGAAAGGCACTTCCTGGTACTGATGTATACTTGTCAAAACCTATTTCCAGTTGGTCAAACGGTCACCCAAAATCCGACAATATTTACCACAAAGTAAAATGTACCGAAGCCAGACTAAAGGAAAACGAGCAGTTGTTGATTTCTATCAACGAGAATCTTAATGAAGGCATATATCGTAGTACTCCTAAAAATGGGTTCATTTATGTAAATAAGGCATTCGCCCGTATGTTTGGGCTCACTGTTGAAGAAGCGATCAATATCAACCCTGAAAAACTTTATGCCAATGAATCTGATCGTAACAGGGTAACCAACACTCTGGTCACCAAAGGACACCTAAAAAACGAACAAGTCGAGTTCTTGAAACGTGACGGGACTACTTTTTGGGGGTTTTTAAGTAGTATTCGAACCAAGGACGCTAATGGACAGCTCATTTTTGACGGGGCAATTGTGGACATTTCTGACCTGAAACGCTCTAAAGTGCTCTTACATGAGAAAAATGATGAGCTGAAAAAGATAAATGCCGAACTCGACAGGTTCGTTTACAGCGCTTCTCATGATTTAAGAGCCCCACTAACCTCCCTGCTTGGTCTGGTAAACGTGACCATGCTGGAAAACAATAACCATAAACTGAATGGTTATCTTGAAATGATGAAAGATAGTGTGAACAAGCTGGATGATCTGATCTCAGATATAATACACTTCTTTCGCAATGCCCGTCTTGACGTAACGCCTGAACCGGTACATTTTGAATGTCTTGCCCAAGAAACCTTCGACAATCTTAAATATTTACCAACTGCCGGCTCTATCGAAACCAACGTCCAGATAGAACCTTATAAGAACTTCTTTTCGGAGCCCAAAAGGCTACGAATATTATTTAACAATCTGGTTTCCAACGCATTTAGGTATCACGATCTTTCAAAGGAAATGCCCTTTATTAAGATCCAGATCAACTTTGAACAAAATTATGCTGTTATAAAAGTATCAGATAATGGCAAAGGGGTCCACCCGGAGCATCTGGACAGTATATTCGAAATGTTTTACCGGGCTACCGATGATTCTCAGGGTTCCGGGCTTGGTCTTTACATTGTAAAAGAAACCGTGGAGAAACTACAAGGTACTGTTCAAGTGCAATCAGTGCCGGGTAAAGGCACCACTTTCATCCTTCGAATACCCAATCTGGAAGTTAATTAAGCGCCAAATGCACTAAGTACTAATCGCCGGGATCCGCCATTGTTTCGGTGTTCACAAAGATATATTCCCTGCCAGGTCCCGACATTAAGTCTACCATTGGTTATTGGAACCATCACGTTCGAGCCTAATAATGCTGCTTTTATATGCGCTGGCATATCGTCAGGGCCTTCATAATCGTGTTTATAAAACGGCATATTCTCAGGAACCATTTTATTGAAATGACTTTCGAAATCCTCTCTTACTGTTGGGTCTGCATTTTCATTCAAACATAAACTGGCTGAAGTATGAGTAATAAATACTTGGAGAAAACCTGTTTGAAGGTTTGCTATATCTTTAAATTCCTGAGTGATGATATCAGTTATCAGATGGAACCCCCGGGGGAATGGAGGTAGCTGAAGTTCTTTCTGGTAAAATTTCATATTTGGTAAGCCTGAATGATACAAAGTAATATATTCATATTATTGCTACAGGGCCCAGTTTCGAGCAACTTTCAGTAGTTTGAAGTTACGTTTCGAGCAGCTTTCCGTAGTTTGATGCTACGTTTCGAGCAGCTTTCCGTTGCTTGAAGCTACGGAATACTTAATTTACTCAACACGCCAAAGCCCGATGTTTTCACGAATTTCAAATTTCATCAACTATCAACGTGGCCTGGCAGCTATTCGCAGGTCCGGTATCTGGTTTGTGGACATACCACGCACATCTTCCAGTAGCATCCGAACGGAGCTTTCCCAGCATTATGGACCGGTGTTTGGAAAATCGGACTTACAGGATGCTGCACTCAATGTACAAAAGCAATTAATCCCCAGCCATCTAACCGCCCTGGAAATGCGTCAACGGATAGGGAGGGAGTCATGGAATGATCTGTTTACTTTTTCTCTAGTAAGAAATCCCTGGGATAGAATGATCTCTATTTTTCAATACCGCAAAGACATCGGTGAAATCGATCAGGAGACTTCATATAGTAAATATCTAGAGCTATTTTTTACAATACCTGATGACCCAAAATCTCCCTATCATTATCATGGATACTATTATCAGGCCGTAGATTACCTTGTTGATGAATTCGGGGAGATTATGGTGGATTACATTGGACGTTTTGAAAACAGGGAAAAGGATCTTGAAATAGTAAGAAAAAAGTGTGGTTGTCCCCAACTTGGTTTATTATATACACAATGCTCGCCCATTGAACAAGCCTATAGCTCCTATTATAACCAAGAAACCCGGGATATGGTGTCGGCAATTTGCAAGAAGGACATTGAAGCCTTTGGATACCAGTTCTAGCACTTTATTCAATTCGCTCGTAAGCCCCTACATCAGGCTGTGCATCCCTGGGGTTTCCGAGAAGGTCTGTGTTGATTGGCAATAGCCTGCCCTGATCCTTTGCAGGGCTTAGGGTATCCAACCGATAGTTAAACTCCGTTGGGTCAACAAACCGAGGGAAGTCTGGATCAGTGTCCAGGATATTGTTATTTATGTCAAAATCTTCATTTTGACTTCGTATTAGACAATGCTCCATCAGGACCTGGAATTCAGGGCCATCAGAGGCATTGAACACCAACTCTTCCCTGTCTTGATGGTCACCCCAGATAATATTGTTCTGAAGTTGAGTATAGAGATCGGCTTGTAATAAACTTCCATCGTCAAGCTCAAGGTTATCGGAAAATATAAGAGCTGGAGCTTCATTAAATAGTCCTATGGAATAGTTGGCAAAGGTACAGTGCTGATATACATAGTTGCCTCCTGCGAAATGGGCCCCGGTGAAATTAGCACAATTGTTCACCACCATATTATAAGCCCATAGGTCAGAAGTGAAAGCCAGAATCCCAAACCCTGACATGTTCTCTATAATGGTATTGCTAATGATAAGATCCGGAATGGTATCGTTGTCCGGAGTTCCCAGCCGAACACCAAATTCGGCGTTTCTAATAACAGCATGATCAATCTGATTATTGTTACTTCCTTCCAGGAATACCAGACCTGTCCATTGACCCGGCGCATGCTCTATGTCCAATCGAATGTTTCTAAATAAAACCGGTTTATCAGCGGATCCGGCTACTAGTAATGACCCCTTCACAAATATGGTGGCGTTTTTGTTGATGTATATCTCGGCCCCTTCCTCAATAGTTAATTGGCACAAGCTATCCACCAAAATTGAACCATACATGACATATGGTTTGTCTGCAGGCCAAATGGTATTACAAGTTATAATGCTATCATTTCTAAAAAAATGGGCATCCTGACCCCAAGACACCAGATTGACTGTTTGAATATTTTCATTGGTCATAAACACTACTGAGTCTTCCACCAGAAAGGGTGTGTTTTCATCACGTGAAGGAATAGTAACTTCAACCAACACCAGAAGGCTGTCCTTGCCCAGAATGATCTGATCATTGAATCGTTTTTCTTTGATACCGTTTATCAACAGATTGTAAAACGAGCTTTCTCCGCTCGCTATTGAAATACTACTTAGATTGACGGCATTGTCTTGAGGGTTAAAGACCCTGAATCGACGGGTGATGCTAACAGTATCCGTAAATAATGTGTCAAAAAACAAGGTATCTGTTGAAAAGGTTAACAAGGCATTTGGATCAAGAGTAATCTCTTCCTCCGCCGGAGTACAATCAACCAGCAACAGGGACAGTCCTGCAATGATCATTAAGTACAATTGATACTTCAAAGCAGTTAATCCGTTCCTTCCTTTAATTTTTCTGCGTGCTCAGCAATTTGAAGTTGTTCTATGAAATCTCCGATTTCCCCGTCCATAACCGTAGGTAGATTATGCACTGAATAACCAATCCTGTGATCTGTTACCCTGCCTTGCGGGTAATTGTAGGTACGTATTTTATCTGACCGGTCACCACTCCCTACCATGGATCTGCGCTGAGCGCCGACTTCATCCTGGTGCTTTTGTAGCTCAATTTCATATAGACGGGACCGTAATACTTTTAAGGCCTTATCCAGGTTTTTCAGCTGTGACTTTTCGTCCTGACAAGAAACCACCAGCCCGGAAGGGAGATGAGTTAAACGGATTGCGGAATAAGTAGTGTTTACACTTTGACCACCTGGTCCTGAGGAGCAAAAAGTGTCTTTTCGGATATCATTCATGTTAATCTCTACCTCTACATCATCCATTTCCGGAAGCACTGCCACGCTGGCAGCTGATGTGTGAACTCTACCCTGGGTTTCCGTAGCTGGTACTCTTTGAACCCGATGCACTCCGGATTCATACTTTAATTTACCATAAACATCTGCACCGGTTACCATACTAATAATCTCTTTGTACCCGCCACTTGTGCCTTCGGTTAGATCCAAAACCTCCAAACGCCACCCTGATTTTTCTGCAAAACGTTGGTACATCCTGAACAGGTCGCCTGCAAAAATAGCAGCTTCATCACCTCCGGTACCTGCCCTGATCTCAAGAATAGAATTCTTCCCATCATTAGGGTCCTTAGGGATCAACATGGTTTTCAATAGTTCCTCTAATTGGTCCTTTTGCGGTTGCAACTCATCCAACTCAGTTTTGGCCATTTCTCTGAAATCAGGGTCTTTTTCCGTGGACAATACACTTTTGGCGCTTTCAATGTGGTCTAATACGTTTTGATATTCGTGGTATTTATCAACTATCTTTTGCAGGTCTTTATACTCTTTAGAAAGTCTTGAGTATTTTTTAATATCCTCAGTAGCATCGGGTTGTACGATAAGTTGACCAACTTCTTCAAATCGATCTTCTATAGCCTGTAATTTGTCCAGCATCTTTTCCTATGATGTCCAAAATTAACAAATGTTTTCCAAAGCTTGTTTTCGAGGTATATTATATTTGATACCTCTTTTGTCAAACCTGACATTTAGCTAATTTTGGAGATGGCACAGTTTAAAATAGTATTCCATATTGCTCTGTTGTTTATTTTTAGTTGTGGGGACCTCAGTGAGAAACAGGCCAACCGGCAAATGATTAAAGATGGCATAAAAGATCGCCAATTAAAAAGAGTTACTGAAGATCAAATCATCACCGCTGCTTACGACCAAGGGAACATTATAGTAAAACAACTGGAACAGCTATCAAAAGAATTATCATACTGGCAAACTTCTGAGGGACTATCTGTAATGGACTCAATTACTATGGCAACGGGCCATGATGGTTTTAGGTTAATCTTCGTAAATGAACTATCCCATACGCTTCGTAAGGAAGAAACTTCCCTAATAGAAGCTTATGAATATAGTAGTGATAATGGGCAGCCGGTACATCAAAATGTGCAAAATATAGATGGACAATCTCTGTTATTTACTTCTCCCTTGAGCAAGGATGCTAAATTTACAGGCATGTGGAGCCTCTATTTATCCAGAAAAACCTTGATACGCAATCTGTAGTTAAACTTGTTGGTGCCGAAAACAGTCGGTGGTGTGGTCATTTACTAAACCAACCGCTTGCATATAGGCATATATGATGGTTGTCCCAACAAATTTAAATCCTCTTTTTTTGAGATCTTTACTAATGATATCTGAGACTGCAGTTGAGGCAGGTATTTCTTGTACGCTGTGGTGTTGATTGACAATTGGTTGGCCTTCGACAAACGACCACAGGTAATTGTTGAAACTTTCAAACAGATCCTGCACGTGAATGAATTTTTGTGCATTTGTTACCGTTGACCTGATTTTCAATTGATTTCTAACAATGTTTGTGTTCATCATTAATTGCCGGATCATATCTTCGTCAAATCCAGCTACTTTTTCAACGTCCCAGTTTGCAAAAGCTATCCGGTATCCATTTCGTTTTTTTAATATTGTGCTCCAGCTTAAACCTGCCTGTGCCCCTTCCAGAGTTAGGAATTCAAAAAGAATTTTATCGTCATGTACAGGAACCCCCCATTCTTCGTCGTGGTATTTGATGTATTCACCAAAAGCTCCATTTACCCATTGGCATCTTTTTTTCATGGGTTTAAATAATCCGGTTTAAAGGGCACGAGTTAAAAAAACAGGCACCATATCAAATATAGTAGTAGTTATTCCGGAAAAACGCTTGCATCCAGTTTAGGAATAACCCTCAGTGCATTTTTGTAGTAAATCTTTTTTAGTACCTCTTCAGGAAGGTCAAGCCCATACATTTTCCAATATGCATGATACTTCTTATAATAAGGAAAATACTCATCGGCTGTTTCCAGGACTCGAAAGTAGGTGTGATATTCTTCCGGGTTCCAGGAGTCCTTGCCAAACATAATACGGTCCTGGTATTTAATAAAAAATGCACGAGCTTGCCGGGGTTGTCTTCCCAATTCGGCTATTACTGCCCCAAACTCAATCATCATATTTGGATATTGGTCTAGCAAGGAGCTGAGCTGTGACAGATCATTTGCATACCAACCAAAATGCGCATTGATAAAAATCGTTTCCGGGTGATTCCGAAACACGTTATGTTGCTCTTTAATAATTTGTTCCCAGGGCGCTGGATCATCTGCTGACCTTTTCCTGTTAGGCCTTAACTTAAGCTCTAACCATCGCTCATTGTTACTGTTATGTTCCTGCCAAAACGGTGCGGGATCAGCGGAGTGAATCAACACCGGAATTCCCAATTCTCCGCATTTTTCCCAAACAGGAGCAATTCGTGGATCGTCAATTGCAATTCTTTTTCCCTTGGCATCAGTGTTTCTAAGGCCAAGACTCTTATATATTTTCAAACCTTTGGCGCCCTTTCGCACATCCTGTTCCAGCTGTTTCGCTGTATTCTCCGCCCAATCAGGATCGTCAATACCTGAAAAACTGATATTAGTGAAAATAACCAATCTTGATTTCAAATCTGACCGCTCGATATTGTTTAGGGCACCGTCCATATGGCTGGTTTCACCTCTGCCACGACCACTGAGATTGACCATTATCCCCATGTTCAAATCATCCATATCTTTAACCAGCTTATCGAGGTTTTGATTTGGCATGCCAAACTGGTGATTATGGACATCTATAAATGGATATTTGGCACGGGTTAACAGGTGCTCCGGAACCACCAGGGTGGAAGGAGGATTATACTCCTCAAAGGTGAGATTATGACCATTTTGAGCGGTCAATACAACACTACATACTGTTAGGATACTGGAAAATATATATTTCATTTTGCTTAGTTTCTCAACTATAAACGTAATACATATTTATGTGTTGGACAAAATCCTTGGTCAGATATGCCTACAGGTAGAATAAGACAATAAATAATTGCTTAACTGTATCCCCACAGCTTTAACCTCTTAAGATGATCTCATGTGATAGTTAGATTAGGCCGATGGATAACTTGGATCGCCCATTACTTCCTCTATTTGTTGAATGTGCCGCTCCAGATGTCCTGACATAAACATCAATATTTGGTATCCATCAAGATCCCCCAGTGGTCCGAATGGAATAAAGTGATGCCGCAGTTCGTCCTCAGTGGTTTGGGCATAAGACAGCGTTTCTTTCCTCAGCTGCTCGAAATTTTTGAGAAACGCTTCGGGAGATTCGAAATTACCCGAGGGTTCAAGTTCAGGTTTCGTCTTTACTTTTTGATCACGGGATTTTATGGCGTCCATCATCAATTCAGTTTTACCGCTTATTTCGGCTGCCTTATCAGGCTCAGCCGGGGACATCTTAAGCTGGTCCGTTACCAAACTGAATAATTCCTTTTCGGCCTTTTCCAAATGCTCCGATATTTCAGCAATAGACCACACCGAATCTACAGATTTGTAAATCCATTGTTCCCTGGTAAGACTCTTGACTAAAAACTCAAGGCTTTCCCAGCTTTTCTCCAGGTGGGCGGAAATCTCAGATTTTTCTTCAATAGTTAACTTACCACCTTCCTGCCCCCAAAGCGCGATGGAGGAGAGAAGGAAAACTGAAGTTATTATTCGTTTCATTATATTATCATTTGAGGTTAACCGCTATAATAAATTTTTTCAATATTATTTTTCAGCCATATTTTGATAGGCAGCAAGCGTTAGCGATGCCCAATCATTGTGATATTCACCAGGTACCACCAGCCATCCTTTCATTGGTGGTTTATTTTTAAAAGGATTAAGAAACCTGGAGTTAGGGTATTTTTCAATAAAATCCCCAGCCTTGTGATCGAGCTTAAATCCCATCTCGTTCTCATGGAAGAAAGCAAACACTTTGGACCGGTAAGTTATAGCAGGCGATCGCATCATATTGCCTGCCGTTACCCCCTTATAAGTGGCTTCCATTTCATTTTGGATTTGTTCAAAGCAGTCTTGCATCAGACTAATGCTTGGGTGGAAAAATATCTACCGGGTTTGCAAATCCCGGTAGATAACAATATAAATACTATTGTTGTGAATGGAAAGCAATCTTATTCCCTTCGGTATCCTTAATTATGGCAAAGTAGCCAATCTCATCGGAAATCTTGGTTTTGGGCACCACCACGGCACCTCCTGCATCCTCTACCCTGCTCAAAGGCCCTGCAAGATCGGGCCCGCCATTTAGATAAACCAATGAGCCGCTTTCTGAGGGTTCATATCCCTCCCCCTCCACCAGGGCACCACCTACCTCCTGTTGTCCATGGGGCAAAAATCCCATTCTTAATCCCATAATTTCCTCCCTGTGAATGTCGCCGCTTAACACTGTGCTGTAAAAACTGCAGGCACGATCAAGATCTTTTGCTGGGATCTCAAACCAGTTTATTGCATTTGCCATAATTGTAAAATTTTGTTAGTGAAACAATGGTTGACTGATTATATCAAATTATACGGCATTTCCTTTGGAGGTTTTTATGAAAAAAAGTTAAAACGTAGGTTTCTAAAAGGTAGTATACTTGATTATTTAAATTATTTCAACTATATATTGATATTATATTTAGTATTCTATGGCCAAACCTGATGCCTTGTTTTCTTTGATCAAGTCCCTTACTAAAAGTGAGAAGAGATATTTTAAATTGTTCGCCAAGCTACAGGGGCAGGAGCAAAACTATTTGGCCTTGTTTGGAGCTATGAATCAAATGCAACAATATGATGAACAGATTGTCAAAAGCAAGTTCTCCAGTGAACCTTTCATTGGGCAACTACACGTAACCAAGAACTACTTGACCAAATTGATCATGAAAAGCTTACGGGGCTATCATGTGACAAATTCAGTCAATGCCAGGTTGAAGTCCCATTTACTGGATATTGAGATCCTGTTTAAGAGAGACCTGCTGAAATTATGCTACAAAACTATCTGTAAAGCGGAAAATCTGGCCAAACGAGTAGATGATCAACTGGCTTACCTGGAGATTCTTAATTGGAAACGCAGGGTTCTTCTCAATATGAACGCAGTAAGCGACATCAAACAAATACTAGATGGTATAATCATAGAGGAGGAACGGACGCTCAATCACCTTATTGATGAGGGCCGGTATTGGTCATTAACCATCAATTCTGGCGACCAGGATGAAAATGGGTTATTAAGGTACCTGGAACACCCATACCTAAAAGAGCCCTCACGGGCTCAAACCCGCAAGGCCCGAATCTTATATTACCACTTATTGTATGTAACACATACCATGTCCGGTAATCTCAAAGAAGCAGAAATATCTATCGATAAGCTGGTTGATTACTTAGAAAGAGATACCTTCCAACTTCGTGAAGACCCCAGCCCCTATATCACTGCAATAAACAATAAAATTGGGCTTTATCTGAATCAAAGACAATTGGATCAAATACCTCCATTACTGGATAGGATCAGGGCCATTCCCCATAAATTAAAATTAAAAAGCAGCAACCCCATTTCCTTAAAATTATTGATCCGAACATACAATGTGGAATTGGAAACATACCGGGATTCAGGGCAGGTGTCTGAGGGAATACGGCTGATACCAAAAATCAGGTCGTTTCTGGATCAAAACAAGGACTTTGTTCCCAGGGAATACAAGATTCTTTTTCATTATCAGTTTGCCTATTTATATTTTATGGATGGAAGTTACAGCAAAGCTCTTAAGGACGTTAACGATGTTCTTAGCCATCGATACAGCTCCGGGAGAACTGATATTATAGGGTATGCCCAATTCCTAAACTTGATTATTCACTATGAACTGGGCAATATTACGGTTTTAAAATATTCTGTCGATGCCAGCAGAAGGTTCTTGAAGAAGAGAGGAAACTTAATGGAATTTGAAAAAGTTGTGTTGAAGCTGTTTTCCAATATTAGTACCAGGCCTGAGAGTAATCACCCTTCACTTTTTGTTAAAGTGTACAAGAGGCTATTTGGTAAACCGGCGCTACTTACCAACTCCCAATTGGACTATCTGAATTTTAATTACTGGTTGGGTTCCAAATTAGATACCCGTGACTTTAACAAACGTTAAGTTAGCAATAGACTATCAAACTAAATGTCTACCTTGACCCGGAGTTATACACTAAATCTAATTGCCGTGGTTACTTTCCTAAAAGATTGTAACCATCCGTTAGGTTATTTCGTGAAACATTTTACTTGTTACTCAAACAATAAACTTCTATGAAAAGGATTAACTATTTTTTTATTGCCGGTTTATTAATTACCGGTTTATTTTCAAATGGGTTTGCTCAAGATGATAAATCTAAACGGCCTAGCCCTCCCAGAACAGCCACTGGAGCGGTTAATGACTTAAAAATTGTAATTGACTATGGGGCTCCGTCTGTAAAAGGTCGGATCATTTTTGGTGGACTTGAAGCCTATGGAAAGGTTTGGAGAACAGGAGCCAATGAGGCCACTACTTTTAGTGTGAACAAAGACGTGACTATTGACGGTAAACCACTGCCCGCGGGTAAATACGCACTTTTCACCATTCCTGAAAAAGATGATTGGACCGTAATATTTAACAAAAAAGCAGATCAATGGGGTGCGTATGACTATGACAAAGCTGATGATGTATTAAGGATTAAGGTAATACCAAAGAAGCTTGGCCAGGTGCAAGAACAACTGTCATTTGACGTGGATAAAGAAGGAGTGGTACAATTTAAATGGGAATATCAGTCATTTGACTTTTCCGTCAGTGCTAATTAAAGAGGAATAATGCTAATATTTAAAAGTCTCCCGGTTGCCTCCTGGAGACTTTTTTAATACTTCTGCTTATTATTCTTGATATTTCATTTGGAATGATCCGTAAATTCGATTTATTTGAACAGTAATGGTGGTATCAAACTTTGCCTATCCGTAGTCCATAATGAAGGGACATTCTGAGGGAATTCAAGTACATAAGTTTTATCTCTCCTATAAAATAAACGGAGAGGTGAATACCGGATGGTTCTATGGAACGCACATCCGATTTGCAAAGGACCAACTGTTGTTTCAACAACCGGAGGCCACCGATCTTATGGACTGGACATACGAAAAATCAGAAGACCTGCGTAGTTATTTATTAAAACAAAACGCTTCAAAATTATCTGTAATGATGCGTTTGAAAGAGCAATCAAGCTAGTCCTTTCCATTTTCACCACATCTATTCTTTGTCAAACGCCCTAAGTATTAGCTAGTGATGAGCTTTGTGTCGGGTGAATCTTATTATATTTGGAGTAAATGTGAAGAAATATCAATTTGGGATGTTTGAAAGGATTTATAATAGAATTAAGGAAAAGAATTTTTCGTTTTTAATTAACATCCTGCTTTACCTGGTAGCAGTTGTAGTAGCCTTGCCCTTCTTTTTTTTAATGAGCCCACATCTTCCGGTAATAAACCTCCCTCTTGGAGTTGGTATTCATCTGGAACATTTACTTTTTTCCGTTCTGGTAGTTGGACTATCGATCTATGTAGTAGTACGGTTGAAACATTTAGTTTTAATTCTTCTTGGGATTGGCATAGTCTCGATCATTGTAAGCAGCGCCAGAGGAGGATATAGTTTTCAGGATGTTTTCCAGGACTATGTGGTTTCTCTTTACAACTTGCAGAACAATCCCGTTGCGGTCCCGTTGATGGCTGAGGATTATGAACCATTTCAGGATGCTTATAAGGTTGCGGAAGCTGTCAATTTCAAAGGAGCAGATGTGCGGAATTTCGCGGTTAAGATTGGGACCAAACACTTTGGCAAGCATATTGATAAGCATAACCGCAGCTTAGTACAAGGTTTCTCTGTGTTTAAGGAAATCAACAATAACTGGATTTATGTCTCGGACCCCGTTGGAGAAGAGTATTTTGCCTCCGCGGGCGAAACTATGAATCAGCAACAATATGATGGGAAATTTAATGGAGATTGTGACGATCATGCCATTTTAATGGCTGCTTGTCTAAAGTTTGTCGGATCAGAGGTACGACTGGTGCGAACAACCCACCATATTTACCCTGAATTAAAAATAGGTTCTAAAGATCGATTGGATAAAGCCATTTTTTTAATCCGTCACAAACTCTTTGTAAAAGAATCCAAAGGCAAGAGTATTTACTATCATGTAGATCACAGTGGGGTGATTTGGTTGAATTTTGACTATACAGGTCGCGCTCCCGGAGGAAAATTCCTTCAAGAAGATATTGTGGGCATATTGGAATTCTAGATGAAGAAGAAAGCTCTATTTCTTGATTCATATTTCGACTTTGATTCAATATTTCCAATGGGTATTTCGAAATGTATTTACAGGAACCCGCAAGCAACTATTGGATGGTGTATTTTGTAAATGATCACGGTGAAACTCCATATGGCCCATATAACGAAGATGAGCTTTTGAGTCGGCTGACCCTGGCCCCATTTTTTTTTGAAGAAATGGTTTTCATTTATCACCTGATAGAAAGTCCGGACACCGATTTACGGGAACTGGGGATTAGATTACTCAGAAAATTGATTTGTTAAAAAGTATATAGAAAAAAGAAGAAAAGAAATAACCAAAGAGCACAAAGAAAATGCCAGTATTCGGTTAACAGTTCCAACCTAAGTCTGTCGAAAGGGTTAGTAACCATAATTAAAGCCTTTACAGGATCCTGCCGTACCTTATAGGTTTTAACCAATGCCAATAACAAAAAAAGGATTCCTCCGGAAAGATGCATCAAATGAAGGCCGCTGATTACGTATAAGAAGGTCCCGGACGATTTTCCGGCAAGAAAAATACCACTTTCCTTTAAGTCAAGCCAACCCAGAAATTGGCATCCTGTGAAAATCACCCCCATTAGCAACACTAGAAAAATCATGAAGTTCAGCTGTCGCATGTTGTCCTCATGGAAGGCTTTTACTGCTAAGTTCAAAGCAAAACTAGACCCCAATAATATTATAGTTGCTAATGTAAATATCTTGGGAAGTCTAACTTCTGATGTCTGAAAGTAATTGGGAATACTAACAGTGTAGGCAATTACCAGAAATACGAAGATCATTGCTATTCCTACAATCGCAAGCATCATTAACATTTTGTAGGGGTGCATCTTTTCAATTTGTTGAAAACTGCTTTCCCTGTATTTAGCTTGTATGTTCTTTTTCGGTTGCATTGGTTCTTTGTACTGCCAATTCAATCAGCTGGTATGGCACTATGGCTATACCCCCATTTTAAGAGGTTCTTGACTTTACTCAAGCGGTAATCATAAATATAATCAAAACAAAGTAATTATAGTGTCATTCACGCCACAGGATTTTTAATTTTTTTACCTTTGTTGCTTGACAATTTCTTCTTTCTTAGAAAACTATCTGGAGGATAGTTTGGTTCAGACCCTGGCAATCCGACTACAAGACTCCCAGGCTTCTACGGTATTGGTCAAAGGGCTGAAAGGTAGCATGGATGCCATCATTGGTGCATCTATATCTAAATTAATTGTCACATCTCACCTGTATATAATATCCGATAATGAGCAGGCTGCCTATTTTCAAAACGATCTCCAGAGTTTGTGTGAAGAAGAAGTACTCTTATATCCAACATCCTATAAAAGACCCTATCAATATGAAGAAGTAGAGAATGCCAATGTGCTGATGCGGGCTGAAATATTGAACAGGGTACTGCAATCAGAGGGTGAAGCCTTACGCATAGTTACTTATCCTGAAGCCTTGTGCGAGAAAGTAATTAATAAAAAATCGTTGGTTTCTCATACCCTTAAATTAGAAATTGGGACATCCCTGGAATTGAGTTCTTTGAATGAGCAGTTACAGGATTATGGGTTTGAAAAAACTGATTTTGTATATGAAGCCGGGCAGTTCTCTATTCGGGGAGGAATTGTTGACATTTACTCCTACTCGAATGAATTACCTTTCAGAATGGAGTTTTTGGAATCTGAGATTGAAAGCATCCGGACCTTCGATCCTGCCAGCCAATTATCTGTTGACCAATTACAGAAAATCAGCATTATTCCCAATGTTGAAACCGCCTTAAAAACAGAAACCCGTCAGTCATTTTTTGATTTCCTTTTACCTAACACCAAAATATGGGTGAAAGACCAGGGACATCTTCTGGACGTCTGTCAGAACACTTTTCAGAAAGTTACTGAGGCTTATCACGAAAAGTTGACAATTAGTCATGGGATATCTGAACCTTCCATGCTGTTTGAAACATCCACATCCCTCGAACTAAATCTTAACAAATTCACCCTTATTCAATTTGGAACCCGCTTTTACGGGAAAAGTGACCACGAATTGATCTTTGAAGCGCAACCACAGCCTTCATTTAACAAGAATTTTGATTTGATTGTTGAGCAACTACGTAGTTATCATAATCAAAATTACCGCTGCCTGTTAATAGGAGAGGCCCCGGCGCAATTGGATCGTTTAAAATCGATATTCACTGAACTGGACCCCAACCTCCAATTGGATGATGTACACATTAGTTTGAGGGGGGGGTTTATCGATCATTTATTACGCCTGGTTTGTTTTACGGACCATCAATTATTTGACAGGTTTCATAGGTTTAAAATACGCAAGCAATATTCTAAGTCAAAAGCACTGACCCTCAAGGAGCTGCGAACACTCAACACTGGTGATTTTGTGGTTCATATTGACTACGGCATTGGCCGCTTTGCCGGTATGGAGAAAGTCCATGTGGGTGAGAGAGAACAGGAAACATTGCGTTTGGTTTACAAAGATGACGATCTTCTTTATGTAAGTGTACACTCGTTACACAAGATCTCAAAATATAGCGGCAAGGAAGGCATGGTCCCCTTGGTTAATAAGTTGGGTAGTCAGGAATGGGATCAGAAGAAAAAAAGGGCCAAGCGTAAGGTAAAGGAAATTGCCAGGGACCTAATCGAACTATACGCTAAGAGAAAATCTACCTCAGGATTTGCATTTGATGAAGATGGATTCCTACAGGCTGAGTTGGAATCTTCATTTCTTTACGAAGACACCCCGGATCAGGCCAAGGCTACAGAAGAAGTGAAAAGTGACATGATGTTGGCTCATCCTATGGATCGTTTAATATGTGGTGATGTGGGCTTTGGCAAAACGGAAATAGCTATTCGGGCTGCATTTAAGTGTGTCGTCAACGGAAAGCAAGCAGCTATTCTTGTTCCTACCACCATCTTAGCCATGCAACACTACCAGACCTTTACAGATCGTCTGGCGGATTTCCCTGTACAAATAGAATACATCAATCGGTTCAAGACTCCAAAGGAAATAAAGGCAACCCTTTTAAGGGTGACTGCGGGAGAAACTAACATTCTGATTGGAACCCACCGTATGGTTAGTAAAGACGTGAAATTCAAAGACCTGGGATTGCTGGTGGTTGATGAAGAGCAAAAGTTCGGAGTCACCGTAAAAGAACGCTTAAAAGAAATGAAAGTGAACGTAGACACCTTAACCCTTACAGCAACGCCCATACCCAGAACCCTGCACTTTTCATTAATGGGAGCTCGCGATCTCAGTATTATCTCAACTCCTCCACCTAACCGGCAACCGGTGACCACTGAAATCCATACCTTCAACGAAGCTGTGATCAGAGATGCTATTAGTTATGAACTAAAAAGAGGAGGACAAGTATTCTTTGTTCACAATAGAATCGCAAATATTGATGAGGTCTCAAACATTGTCCACCGGCTGGTGCCCGATGCCCGATTAGCAATCGCTCATGGACAGATGGAAGGGACCAGGCTTGAAAAAGTTATGGTGAAATTTATCAATGGTATGTTTGATGTATTGGTTTCCACTAATATAATTGAATCGGGCCTGGATATACCAAATGCCAATACCATATTAATTAACCATGCTCATATGTTTGGTCTGTCCGATCTGCACCAGCTGCGCGGAAGGGTTGGGCGATCGAACAGAAAAGCGTTTTGCTTTTTGTTAACACCACCTCCCGCTCAACTCAGTTCCGATGCAAGAAAAAGACTCAGTACCTTAGAAGAGTTCTCCGATCTGGGAGCAGGTATTAAGGTGGCGCTCATAGACCTTGATATTAGAGGAGCCGGGAATTTATTAGGCAAAGAACAAAGCGGATTTATCTCCGATCTGGGATTTGAAATGTATCATAAGATATTGGATGAAGCAGTAAAGGAGTTAAAGGAAGATGAATTTAAAGAATTATTTAAATCTGAACTTCCTAAGTTAGAAATAATCAAAGCCAGAGACTGTAACATTGAAACGGACCTTGAACTGTTAATCCCTGATGATTATATCTCCAGTGTTTCAGAACGGTTGCAGCTTTATAGTCGTTTGGACAATCTTTCTGATGAAACTGAAATTAGTAAGTTTTGTGAAGCAATGGCCGACCGGTTTGGTCCCTTGCCAATCGAAGTACTTGACCTGGTCGAAACGGTGAGACTTCGTTGGCTTGCGCAAAGTCTGGGATGCGAAAAACTTATAATCAAAAACGAAACGGTAAAGTGTTATTTACTTCCGTCCGATAATGAAACCTATTACCTGTCAGAAATGTTTGGAAAGATATTGGCTTTTGTCTCCAGTCATTCGCAGAGATGTCGACTAAAAGAGACTCAAAAGCGACTGGTATTAGTAATTTCAGAGGTTGAAGGGATTCGAAAGGCCAAGGATATTCTGTATCAGATAGATCAACCGGAAATAAATATTACAAAATACAATAAAAATGGAGTTTTGTAATTATTAATATTGCACGGTGTTATGCGGTTTGCATTTTGGAGAATTATCTTACATCCATGGAATATTAGAAGGTATTTAATTTAATTTTACTCTCCAATGCTCCAAATTGCATGCATTATAATTATGAATTGAATAGTTTTTTACATTAAAGGTAAATTTAAACAGGTTATGAAAATGGCAAGCAGATTGCGGGTTCCCCTTATTTTGGGCCTCAGCATGATTTTATCTACTTCCTGTAACAAATTCTTTCAGAAGCAACCAACTGCTGAGAACCCAGGAGAAGCAAGTACCGCAACAGGTCTTGCATATAATGAAGATGGGGGATTCCCTGTAAATGATTTTAGCGGACAACCGGATGGTCCGAATCTGGTATTTATTGAAGGTGGTCGAATGACCCTTGGCTCATTTGAAGAAGACCTCCTGACAACCAGAGACAACCTGGAAAGGACCGTTACAGTGGCTTCATTCTACATGGACGAAACTGAGGTGGCTAACATACATTGGCTGGAGTATCTCTATTATGTAAAATTAGACTCCACCAGAGAATTCTATGAGTCTGCCTTACCTGATACCACCGTGTGGAAAGGGCAACTAGCCTTCAATGATAGTTATGTTGACCATTACTTGAGGTATCCTGGTTTCCGCTTCTATCCGGTAGTCGGTGTTAGCTGGTTGCAAGCCAACGACTATTGTAAGTGGAGAACATCAATGGTTAACTTGAAACTAGCCGAAGAGTCGGGTTTAGAGGACCTTCCAGCAGAACAAGGGGGACGAATTCCATTAGAGTCTGGCGTAGTACTTCCAGATTATAGATTGCCTACGGAAGCTGAGTGGGAATATGCGGCTCAGGCCCTGGTGGGAACTCAGTGGCTGGATGAAAACCAAACACATCAAAGAATTTATCCCTGGGATGGACATGCCCTTCGAAACCCTTATGGTAAAGAAATGGGATTCTTCCTGGGTAACTTCAAGCGTGGTCGAGGTGACTATGCTGGTATCGCAGGAAAACTGAACGATGGAGCAATGATCACCTCCGGTATTTATGAATACCCTCCGAACGATTTCGGACTTTATAATATGGCCGGCAACGTAAATGAGTGGGTACAGGATATTTACAGACCTCTTTCCTTCCAGGATGTTGATGATTTGAACCCCATTCGAAGAGATGGCCTCCTGGATCCTGCCAGCTATTATGATAATGAAGGCGGCGAATCCCTGATTACCGATAACGTAAGGGTCTACAAAGGTGG
>CAZOJZ010000083.1:0-3362 GCA_964580205.1 uncultured Roseivirgaceae bacterium | reverse complement strand
ATTTCTTCTTTCAATACCGGGAGACAATGCATCATCATCATCATCCTCATTTTCCCCAGTATCCACATATCTTTCCGTAGGATCAATCCCTGTATAATCTGTTATAGTAAACAAATTCTGTCCCGCAAAGTACAATCTGATATTACTAAATGCACTACTGTTCGACATATCGAAGGTGTAACCTATAGACATATTATCCAACTTAAAGTAACTGGCACTCTCAATATGAATACTGTTCACTACTGCCTTTTTAACATCGGGATTAAAAAATTTGGTATTTACAATGTTCCAGTTGCCGACTGTAGTGGATTCCAGGTTTTCGTAAAATCCTCTATAACTGTTTAGAAGATCATGTCCGAAAGAGCCTCTGAAAAACAGGTTAGCATCCCAACGTCCACCAAGTGAGAAGGAGTTATTCCAACCCAGGCTAAAATCAGGAAGTCCATTCCCAATCACCGCCCGGTCGTCATCGCAGTCACAAACCGTTCCGTCACCATTGACGTCGGTGAATAATGGTACACCATCGGTATTAACGGAAGTTCCATCCCAAACAGGGCCCCAAAGATCACCTAAAGGTTCTCCTTCTTTTACTCTTACGGTTTCAGTATCATTCTGTCCCGGAGATCCGAAGTTAGCCCGGAATAACACTCCGCCTTCACCAAATGAAAGGTCTCCGGAAGTTAAACTTTCAACTGGGTAGTACCCTTCACCAGGATATTCACACCAGGCAGGCCTTCACCTGTCTGGTAATCTGTGACATTTCCCGTTATCGTGGTCTGTGCCTGTGCAAATTGAAAACTGAGCAAGGCAAACATCGACAACCAAACATACTTTAAATTTAGATACCTGCGTCTCATAAATACTTTTTTTGGTAGAAAGAAGACTTATGAAATCCATCCTTACGCCAACATCCAACAATAAGCTAAATTTTTTATGTTTTTTTAAGGTTTTATGTCATAAGTTAACAGGGGACAAATTCAAAAGTTGCCTCGTCGGCATTATGAATTACCATGGAAATAAAGGAGGATAGTTTAAAACACATTAGGCACCAGGGCCTGGGAGATTTAATAACCTATGAAAATACCGCCAATGGTATAAGTGGTCGATCCACCAACGGCTATTTCCAGGCAACTGTGTACACGCCCAATATCATTCGGATACAGATTTCTCAAAATGAATTTTTCGATGAACTTTCGTACGCGGTGGTTTGTGCTCCGGAGGCAGCTGAGTTTGAGGTCAGTGAAAACACAGAATACATTTCACTAAAATCGAAATTTTTACAGCTTGAAATTATTAAAAAATCTACCCGGTTTAGTTTTTTCGATGACAAGGGTCAAATGCTCAATGAGGACTGTCCCGGCCTTGGGGTGTCATTTATGGGTGATTCCAAATCCGTTTATAAAACCATGCAAAAGTGTGAGCGCTTTATCGGTTTAGGTGAGAAGACGGGAAACCTTGATAGAAAAGGCACTGGTTATACCAATTGGAACACTGACCACTTCGCTTATTCAGCCGGGGCCGATCCGCTATATTGTACCATCCCTTTCTACATTGGCCTACATAATCAATTGGTATATGGAATATTTCTGGACAACACCTATCAGTCTGATTTTAATTTCGGGGCTTCAAACGATCGATTTTCATCGTTCACCGTCCAGGGTGGTGATTTGAACTACTATTTCATCCATGGCTCTTCAGTTGCCGAAATAATAACCTCCTACACGCATCTTACGGGGCGCATGCAGATGCCTCCTTTATGGGGATTGGGTTATCAGCAGTGTAGATATAGCTACTACCCGGACCACGAGGTTTACAATGTGGCTAAAACATTTAGAGAAAAACGAATTCCTGCAGACGCTGTAGTTCTTGATATTCATTATATGGACAACTACAAGATATTCAGCTGGGATTCGGACCGATTTCCGGATCCCGAAAGGATGATAAAGGATCTGAAAGAGCAGGGTTTCAATCTGGTAGTAATGTGTGACCCCGGCATTAAGATAGAAAATAATTACCGTGCTTATCATGAGGGTGTGGAACAGGATTTATTTTTAAAATACCCCGACGGGACTTACTATAGCGGTCAGGTTTGGCCTGGATGGTGTCATTTCCCTGATTTCACAAAACCGGATACCCGGAATTGGTGGGGTGATAAACTAAAAAAGTACACCCAACAAGGCGTTAAGGGCTATTGGAACGATATGAATGAAATAGCTACCTGGGGACAAAAACTTCCTGAATTAATCGAATTTGACTTTGAAGGAGAGGGTGGATCAACAAAACGGGGCCGAAATGTTTATGGGCTTATGATGTGTAAATCTACTTTTGAGGGAGTTAGAAGACATTTGGGTGATGAACGACCTTTTAACCTGACCCGGGCAGCATATAGTGGTGTTCAGCGTTATTCCGCAGTATGGACTGGAGATAACCTGTCAACCGATGAGCATATGCTATTAGGTGTGCGGATGGTCAATAGCCTTGGGATAAGTGGTGTTGCCTATGCGGGTTATGACATTGGAGGATTCGTCGGTGAACCTTCAAAAGCACTGTTTGCCCGTTGGATAAGTATTGGCGCTTTTTCGCCATTTTTCAGAGGGCATACCATGGTGAATAGCAGGGACAGCGAACCATGGAGTTTTGGTGAGGAAGTAGAGGACATCAGCAGGAACTATATAAATCTAAGATACCAATTGATACCATACCTGTACTCCGTTTTTTACGAGGCTTGTATAAGTGGCATTCCGGTAGCCCGGACACTGGCCATCGATTATTCTTTCGATGATGAGATCTACCATTTGTCATACCAGAACCAGTACCTTTTTGGTCCTAACATATTAGTGGCGCCGGTGGAGAGTTACAAGGAAATGACCAAGGTTTACCTTCCGGAGGGTCAGTGGTACAATTTTCATTCCGAAGAGCTCCACAGTGGCCAAAGCCATGTCTATGTAGATGCTCCATTGACCCATCTGCCGCTATTCATAAAGGCCGGAAGTGTGATCCCAATGCAGTCCGTGGTTCAAAGCACCCAGGAAACACCTGAGCCACTGCTACACCTTCATGTTTATGGTGGTGGAGATAGCGAGTTCTTGTACTACGAAGATGACGGCAGTTCTTATCAATACCAGAATGGTTTGAGTTATCGAAGGAGTATGATATTTAATCACCAGGAAAGTACCTTGATATTGACTGAGGTCGAAGGCTCCTGGCCCGGCAAGTTCACTGAAATAAAGATTTACTTTCATGGATTTACTGGTATTGATTCTGTCAGGTTATCAGGGAAAGAACACCAGCTACAAGAAGAAGAATTGGTATTCTTGCCGGCAATTTCCAATTTTGATCCGTTAGGTAAAGAAGTTGTTGAA
>CAZOJZ010000082.1:0-16342 GCA_964580205.1 uncultured Roseivirgaceae bacterium | reverse complement strand
GTGGCCCCACTTGCACCAACTACCAGGGTCGTCATCTTCTTTCTCTATTTATGGATGCCAACAAATGATTCATTACTCAAGATAGCTAAAAGTTACGAGGTATGGGAAATCAAAGGTAGTATGAGAGCATGGTCAATGTTAGTGACTGTACATATTCTTTTCTATCTTTGATAAAATAATATGAAGTCCATTGTAATTACACCTAAGAATCGATCGGAATTTGAGTTGCTCTCGAAGCTTTTTCGCAAAATGGGTATCTCTAGCAAAACTCTTACTGAAGAAGAGAAGGAAGATATTGGTTTAAGTTTGATGATGAGAGAGGCCGATCGAAGTAAGAAAGTATCCAAAGAAACTATCTTGAAGAAGTTGAAGTAGGATGGAAGTAGAATTTCTATCCAAGTTCAATAAGGACTTATTCAAGATCACTTCACGTTCAGTTAAATTTCAAATTTCCAAAGTAATTGATCAAGTCGAGTCGGCACCCTCAGTTGAATCGGTCCTGAGAATTAAGAAACTGAAGGGATACAGAAATGCCTACAGAATAAGAGTCGGTGATTACAGAATCGGTTTATTTATAGAGGGAAATACCGTACAGTTTGTGCGGGTTATTCACAGGAAAGAAATCTATAGGTTATTCCCCTAGAATAAAAAGACATTTTAGCATCTGAAATAAATCCGCCACCAGCTACTGATAACAGCCCGAACCCGGAACGCAAAACCCGGAGACCATATACCAATAATCAAAAGAGCCTGCAACATGTAACAAGCAACAAGATTCTAATGCCAGCAGACTATCCATGCCTGACAGGGGTGAAACCAAAAGGAAGCTTCAAAGAGAGCTTACTGGTTCCGACAAAAACCAGGTAACCCAGGATAATTCCTACCAAAGCTCCTCCCAAAATATCCAGTGGATAGTGTACGCCAAGATAAATTCTGCTATAGGAGACAAAAATGGGCCATATCAACAGCCACCAAACATACCGATGAGTTCTGCCAAAAAGTAGCAAAAAAAAAGTAGTTACCGCAAAGCTATTGGAGGCATGACCGGAGACGAACCCGTAAAGACCTCCGCATTTTGTTACAATCCTGACCAAGTGACCTATTTCAGGGTCATGACAGGGACGGAACCTGCCAAATAGTGGCTTTATCAGTGAAGAGGTTATCTGGTCGCTTAATATAACCAGCAGTACTACTGCGACTACACTGTAAACAGCCTGCCATCTAAATTGTCGAAACAAAGCCAACAGTAATAATAAATACAATGGCAGCCAGTTGTACTTACTGGTAATACCCGCCATAAGGGTGTCCATTAAGGGTGTGTTTTGACTTTGTAGATACAACAAAAGGTCTTTATCCAAATGGTCCAGAAATTCAAATAGCTGTTCCATCGATCCAATTGATGTTCTTTCGAAGAAGATTCTGGGTATGGCACTCGAGGGTGTCCTCTTCCGGTTGGTAATTATAGTGCCACTCCGCTTGAGGAGGCAAGCTCATTAATATCGATTCTGTGCGCCCTCCGGTATCAAGACCGAACTTAGTGCCTTTGTCCCAAATCAGGTTGAACTCAACATACCTGCCACGGCGTACCAGCTGCCAATTCTTTTGGCGATCACCGTAAGGTATGTTCCTATTCTTTGACATCAGATGTCCATAAATTGGAAGAAAGGCAAGCCCCACGTCCTGTACAAAGCCCCATCTGGATTCTTTGGTAAACTCATGGTTATTGGCTAACCGGTCGAAAAATATGCCGCCAACCCCTCTGGTCTCCTCCCGGTGTTTAAGATAGAAGTAATCATCGGCCCACTTTTTGAACTCCTCATAGTAGGTAGGATGGTGCTTATCACAAACGATTTTTAATTGTTGGTGAAAATAACTGGCATCTGCTAGGTCAATATAATGGGGAGTGAGGTCGATGCCGCCGCCAAACCACCAGGTCTCGCGGTTATTTGATGATGCTGGGCCCATTTCAAAGTACCGTACATTCATATGAATAATGGGAACCATGGGACTCCTGGGATGCAAAACAATACTCACACCGGTTGCGTAAAAATCAGCCTTAGAGAGCCCTAAGGCATCCAGTATTTTCTGTGGAGTTTTACCGTATACTTCCGAAAAATTTACCCCCCCCCTTTTCGATCACTTCGCCGTTAGCCATGGTCTGGGTCTTACCCCCGCCTCCCCCGGAACGTTCCCAGACATCCTGTGTGAAAACACCCGAACCGTCAACTGTTTCCAGCCCTTGACAAATCTTGTTTTGCAGATCTTGAAACCAGTTGGCAATATCTTTCTTTTCCAAATCCCCCACTTTATTGGTCTCCTGCAATATAGGGTGAACTTATCAAAAAGCGCTAAGATTAATAAACGCTTTGTCAGTATTTTGCTAATTTTGAGCGCTTGACGCTCCCGGCAGCAAACAATAAACAACCACCCATGAGCACCACTACAGGGCATAAAATAAAGCCAACTATTTTACTTAAGGCGTACCAGCTAATGTGCACCTCGGTAAGAATGGCGAGGTTATATGACGAGGAAAAAGCTATTTGTAGTAAGTATGTTCACAGTACCTCCAGAGGTCACGAAGCCATACAGTTGGCGGCGTCAATGCATCTGTTACCAAAAGATTTTCTTTCCGTTTATTATCGTGACGAGTCCTTGTTGTTGGGATTGGGGGTAACCCCGCTGGAACTTATGCTTCAGTTAATGGCTAAGGGGGATGATCCATTTTCAGGAGGACGTGCTTATTACAGCCATCCCGCAATTAAAAAACATGGTTTTCCCACAATTCCTCATCAAAGCTCTGCCACCGGTATGCAAGCCATTCCCGCAACCGGCATGGCCCACGGACTTAAGTATTTGTCTTCACAAGGCCTGTTAACAGGACGAATGAAACCAATAGTTCTGTGTTCCCTGGGAGATGGATCTTTGACCGAAGGTGAAGTATCAGAAGCATTTCAGATGGCAGTATTAAAAGAGCTTCCAATTATTTACCTGGTGCAGGATAATGACTGGGGAATTTCAGCTACAGGAGAAGAGATGCGTACCATGAACGCTTTTGAATTTGCTGCTGGATTTAAGGGTCTGGAACGAATGGCGGTGGATGGTTCTGATTTCATAACCTCCTATTTAGCGCTGGAAAAGGCGGTTGATTTTGTTCGGAAACAAAGAAAGCCATTACTTATACATGCTAAAGTCCCTTTGCTGGGGCACCATACCAGTGGTGTTCGAAAAGAATGGTATAGAGGGGAGGAAAATCTTGCGGCTCATACCAGGGAAGATCCTATAATAAAATTACGCAGTAGTTTACTGGACTACGGTGTTAGCTCAAATAAGCTCGATAAACTCAAACAGCAGGAAGAACAGCAGGTACTGGATGCGTTCAAAAAGGCCAGCGAAGCGATGGACCCGCCCCGGAAACAACTTTATTCCCATGAATTTGCGCGCACCCCTGTAGTGAAGGAAAAGGGCATACGCAAGCCGAAAGGAGCTGAAAAAGTACTGATGGTAGATGCGGCATTGCATGCCTTGGATGAAATTTTAGCTGATCATCCCAGGGCCTTGTTTTATGGGCAGGATGTGGGGCTTAGGCTTGGCGGTGTTTTTAGGGAAGCGGCCAATTTAAGCAAGAAATACGGGGTGGAAAGGGTATTTAATACCCCTATTCAGGAGGCTTACATTATCGGATCAACTGCTGGTATGTCAGCAGTTGGTTGCAAGGCAATTGTTGAGGTGCAGTTCGCGGATTATATCTGGCCAGGAGTTAATCAATTGGTGGAGGAATTATCGAAATCGTGTTATTTGACCATGGGTAAATTTCCGGTTCAGGCATTAATAAGAGTACCCATCGGGGCCTATGGTGGGGGAGGGCCCTATCATTCAGGGAGCATAGAATCTACGCTTTTAAACATCCGTGGGATAAAGGTGGTATATCCCAGTAATTCTGCTGACATGAAAGGATTGTTTAAAGCGGCATTCCTTGACCCAAATCCGGTATTGATGCTGGAGCATAAAGGGTTATATTGGTCCAAAGTGCCGGGAACGGAAGCCGCTAAAACTTTGGAACCTGATGGTGATTATATCATACCACTAGGAGTAGCTAATACGGTGTTGGAGGCAGAGGCAGATTATATACAGCAGGGTGAAAGTGCGGTGGTGGTCACCTATGGCATGGGCGTATATTGGTCCAAGGCGGCTTCAGAAAGATTGCCAGGGAGAATTAGCATATTAGATCTGAGGACCCTGAATCCACTGGACTGGGAAGCCATAGATACTATGGTAAGGTCACACAGCCGCTGCATGGTGCTTACAGAAGAACCGGTACTTAATTCATTTGCTGAGTCGTTGTCTGGACGGATTTCCACTAATTGCTGGCAGTATTTGGATGCACCTGTCAAAGTAATTGGAGCTGAAAATCTTCCGGCGGTACCTTTGAATATTGATCTGGAAGAAGAAATGCTGCCAAATAGTGAAAAGGTATATCAGGGACTACTAGATCTTCTGGCGTACTAGTGTCAAGTCAAGCCTGAACCTACGGGTGATCCGGAGTAAATTTTAAGCATCTCCGTGTTGCAAAAAGACTCACGTAGCTATGGTTATGCTCATTTTTTGCGCCTTGACCTGCTCAAAATTTACGCCCTCCTAACCCATATTCCAAACTTGACTTGACACTAGAAAGGATAACCAATACCAATATTCAGGATAACAGAATTATCTGTTGAACCTTCAATTCCGCCGAACTTAAATTTGGAGAGCACCCATCTTTCTCCTTCCGGTCTGGCTGGTTCATATACTTTAACGCCCATATCAAAACGAAGGATCAAAAAAGTAAAGTCCATACGAAAACCTATACCGGTGCCCAGAGCAATTTCTTTATAAAAGTCACTTTCAAACTTGCCTCCTGGCCGGCGTACTTGTCCATCATCTCCAACATCATCCCGAAGCGTCCAAATATTGCCGGCATCGAAAAAGATCGCCCAGTCGAGAAAGCCTAGGAGTTTTTGGCGATATTCGGCGAAAAGCTCCAGGATCACTTCACCGGGCTGTTCCAGGTTATAATTAATATCACCATTTTCATTACGGGGACTATAAGAACCCGGACCCAGTCGTCGTGGACCCCAGGCCCTAATACTTGAACTTCCACCGGCAAAAAAGTTCTTCTCGTATGGAAGAATTTTATTATCTCCATAGGGAACTCCAACTCCGGCATTGATACGATAGGCAAAAGTCCCGCCTTGAATTGGCAATGGAATGTGCTTCCTATAGTCGACATTGAATTTAAAGAACTTGTAATTTTCAAGACTGTCTTCCTCCAGGAATTTGGTTCCGTATACGTTCAAAAATGTACCTCCACTTTCCACAAAGGTTCTTAGGTAAGAAGAATTATTCCGGTGTGATCCATATTGATTGAAATCAAATATCGATTGCAAGTACATACTGCTGACAAAAGAAGGTTTGAACGCCCGATGAAAACTAGTGCCCAAACTGTCACTTTTATTCAGTTCATCCTGAAATTCTGAAGATATGTCTCTGGTGTTAACCAGATTTAAATCCGCAAGAGCAAAAGTAAATAACCTGCTTTGTCCTCTCTGCCAAAAGTACTTCACAGAAGTGTATAAATTGTCCCGGGTAAAATCAATCCTGTTCACAAAGTCATATCCAAAGGCAAACTGAGTCCTTGGGTTAAGTTCACCAAGTTTAGATTTCATGCTGTTTCCCAACGGAAATACAAAATCAGGAATGGTCAAAGAGAGATTACCACCTAGTTCCCGGCTGTTGGCTACAGCACCTTCCTTGGAATAGGATGCTACCCCGTTGATACCAATATGTCCGTTTAGCTCAAGGATCTCCAGGCCCCCAAAAGTATTTCGGTTCTTGAAATTGAAAACGTAAAATGGACCGGGCACCCGTTGGTTAGCGGTCACATTAATTCCGATTTCATGGGTCAACTGATTTCTATCAAGTGGACTGGTAAAAATGTTTGCAATAAACCTATTGCCGGTGGTATCGAAGTTTATGTTTACAAACTTAAACATATCTAGGTTCGCCAACTGTCGTTGGGTACTAAATGTCTTGGTCTTGCTGTATAAACTACCGGGATAAATAAAAAGCCTTCTGTCCAGGATTTTCTTGGCGTACAGTTCCTCAAAGAATCGATAAGTAACGCGGTTGAAATTTCGGTGGTTACGGCGCAATTGGGTGCCGGGGACGTTGGCATCGGTGGTGAAAATCACAGTGTCAACTTTGAATACTTTGTGATAACCCCTTTTGGACGGAGTGTTTACAATGGTTTTTATGGCAATTTTTCTATTTCCCAGTATGGTGGTATCAACAGCAAATTCCACAAGCCCACGACTGAACTCGAAGTATCCATTGTCTTTCATGAGGTTATCTATTCGGATTATCTCCTGGTCAAATTTTTCAGTATCGTAATTATCTCCCCTTTTTAGCTTACTTAAATTTGCAGTACTATTAATTAATTGTGTTACCAAAGTATCTCCAGTTATGAGCAGGAGACTATCCAGTGTATATGGGATTCCTTCATCTATTCTGTAAATGACTGAAATACGTTTTCCTTTGGCTTTCACTTCCAAATCAACTGTGCCATGAAAAAAGCCTTTGGATACCAAGAATTTTTGCATCTTTTTTTGAGTGGAAACAGCCAATACAGTATCATAAATGGCCAGAGGTTCCCCATTTTGCATAAATGAGTTGCCATTTTTTAGCACATCGTCCTTTTTTGCTAGCTTCGAAGTTTTACGACTCTCTAGCTTGGCCATTTTGGTTTCATTTCCAGCATGATGCGCTATCTTTTGGTCATATTTCTCAGAGATTTTGACTTTTTTGTTTTGGATCTTTTCCGGGTTGTAACTGCTGCTGCCAACTTGATACATCCAGGTATACATAGAGACAGGAAATACTTTTAATACTTTTCTATTGGGTACTTGCTGGTAAAGTTCAGAGAGGTCTCCAGACTCAACAATTTTATTACCTTTGATCTGCTGGCGGTTCAATAGATACTGACCATCTTCCAGATTTCTGGTTCCGATACAACCACTTAGAGTAATAATGAAGAGTAGCCAGCTTAAGAGATGATTTGATCTTAACTTTCGTATCCTTCTACGTATGATCTCAAAAGGCACTATAGGGTATATTAAATCATTGCAATTAAAGAAATACCGTAAGAAAGCCCAAAGCTTTTTAGTTGAAGGATCAAAAAGCGTGCTGGAATTATTAAAATCTCAATTTGATGTGACTCATCTGGTTGCCACAGAATCCTTTCTAATGCAGAACGAAGAAATTGCAGCAAAATTGGATGACAGGTTACAGGTGGTCACTGAGCGGCAGCTGAGTACTATAAGCTCACTAAAGACCAATCAATCGGTGCTGGCAGTGGCCAGGTGTTTACCCAATGAGCCATTGGAAATAAATGCAAATGAATATGCCATTGCCTTAGATCAAATCAGGGACCCCGGAAACCTTGGAACTATTATCAGGACAGCGGACTGGTACGGGATTCATAAGTTGCTATGTTCGCCTGACTGTGCGGATCTTTATCACCCTAAAGTCGTTCATTCCAGTATGGGGTCGTTCACTCGCGTTCGGGTTTTCTATACAGACCTACATAGCTTTTTGGAAGGGTATCCTTTTGTGTATGGGGCGGCGTTAAAGGGCGAAAATGTACACACCACAAAATTCGGTGATGGAGGTATTCTCTTAATTGGTAATGAAACTCGTGGTATATCGGCAAATTTAGGGGCGGTGATATCAAAAAAAGTCAGTATTCCCCGGTTAGGCAGCGCAGAATCACTCAATGCGGCTATTGCAACGGCGGTAATCTGTGACAATATCTTTAGAATTAGAAATTAACAGCTAGATCTATCATCTTAGATCTCAGATCTCCCTGTCGCCTCTTCCTTCATCTTATCCGCCATCTCCTTCCCTAGGTATTTATCAATGAAATAATGTCCCAGGTAAATCATAGGCGTCAAGAGTATAGCCAGGCAGAACTTGTAAAGATAATTTACCGTTCCAATAGCCAATACCCGGACAAGGTCCCAATCAGCTCCTATATAAAAAGCAATAATCAAGACCACGTAGCTGTCGATAAACTGCGATACCAATGTTGATCCTGTGGCCCTCAGCCATATTTTCTTATCACCGGTAGCTTTTTTAATACGATGGAACACAAAAACATCTACGATTTGACCTACTAAAAATGCTACCAATGATCCCACTATTATCCAAAGACCCTGCCCAAAGATTCTGCTAAAAGCCAGGTCCATATCTGAAAGACTCTGTTCCGGATCCTGGTGCAGCCCACTTTGGAACTGCCACCAATCATTAGGGACCAGATTGATGCCCACCAAGACCATTATAAAAGCATACAATATCAGAAACACTGCCATGTTGGAAAGCATGCGTACTCCTTTCTTTCCATAATATTCGTTTATGATATCGGTCATAACAAATACTATTGGCCAGAGCATTACACCAACCGTCAAATTAAATCCCAGGCCTTCAACTCCAAACAATTTGAGATCCAATGGAGTCAAGCCCAGGGTTTTTTCAAGACTGAAGATCTTTATACCGATAAACTCGGCAACCAAAGTATTGGTAATAAAAAATCCACCAAGAATTAGGAATAGCCGGTGCTTCTTTTCCATGGTCGTCAATAATCAATACTAACCCGCTGTCCCTCTACTGCGAGATGTGAATTCGGGAAAATATCAGTTGCTTCTGATAATAAAGGATACAATTCCTTGTAGCGAATAGAAAAATGGCCAAGGATGAGTTTTACAACTTCAGCTTTAGCGGCAATAGATGCCGCCTGACGGGCGGTGGAGTGATAGGTCTCATGTGCTCGCTGCTCCAGGTCGCCCAAAAAGGTTGACTCATGATATAAAAGGTCTATTGATTTTATATAGGGAATAACGTCCTCATTATAACGAGTGTCAGAACAATAGGCATAAGCCCTGGGTTTTCGTGGTGGTTCTGTATACTCATTCAGTCCATATTTTATGGTTCCATCCGGTCTCCTAACATTTCGCCCATTTTTTAAGTTGTGTATATCGTCCAGGGTCAATTTTTTGAGATTTTGGGATTTCTTTAGCCGGTAGTATTTGACTTTTTCTCGGAAGAGGAACCCGGTGCAAGGAATCCTATGATCCAGGGGAATGGAAGAAACAGTAACGCTATCATTATCCACTAAAACTTCTGAATTACCGGAGTCCAGGCTTTTGAAATGAATCTTATAGCCTAAAACCATCTCTGTATACTTCAGGTGCATAGTGATGATATCGTTCAAACCCGCGGGTCCAAATATGTATAGATCATCCACCCGGTTTCTGAGATGTAATGTTGATAAAAGACCTACCAATCCCAGATAATGGTCCCCGTGAAGGTGACTGATAAAAATGTGTTTGAGGCGACTCAGCTTCAATCGGTAACGACTGATCTGCATTTGTGTTCCCTCTCCACAATCAATTAAGAAAGTTTGATTTTCAACGCGTAGGATCTGAGCGGATTGGTGTCTGCTGTGAGCAGGTGCTGCGGAATTAGAACCGAGTATTGTTAATTCAAAAGACAATTAGTTTTCATCCTCATTCATGTCGCCCTCAATTTCGTGCATAAATACTGCATCCCGGGCCTCCTCAACTGTTGGTAAAATATTCAAAATGGAATCCAGCTGAGATATTTTGATCAATTTAAATACGTGGTCAGATATAGTAGTCAGAACCAGAATACCGCCTCCTTCGTTGGTAATCCGGTTGCCTACCAACAAAGCGCTAAGCCCAGAGGAATCAATATACTTCACCTCTTTTAGGTCCAGGATTACATTTCTGGTTCCTTCAGTATTCAGGTTAACAAAGTCAGACTTTAATTGCGGAGCAAGGGTAGAATCCAGTTTTTCCTCATGGAGGTTTATTAAGGTAAATTGTTCTTGTTTGTCAATGGTATATTTCATGCCTTCTAAATTAGGGTCTAACAAATGGTAGTATCTTGAAACCAACCCAGAATACTACGTTCAATTTCATCTATTGCAACGGGGTTTTGGGGAACGACAAATGCTTCACCCATGAGTTTATCATGTAATTCAATATACCGCTCTGAAATGGATTTTACAACCTCAGTGGTCATTTGAGGAACCGTCTGACCCGGTAGTCCCTGAAAATTATTATCCATAAGCCACTCCCTGACAAATTCCTTGGAAAGCTGTTTCTGAGGCTCACCTTTTTTTTGTCTTTCTTCATAGCCTTTGGCATAAAAATACCTGGATGAATCGGGTGTGTGTATTTCGTCAATCAGCAATAAGTCTTCTCCAAAAGTGCCGAACTCATATTTGGTGTCAACCAAAAGTAGTCCCTGGGCAGCAGCCATGGCAGTGCCCCTGGAAAACAACTCGTGCGTGTATTGTTCCATCATAAGGTATTGGTGTTCAGGAATCGGTTCTTGGGCCAATATTTCGGCTTTGGAGATATCCTGATCATGCCCTGTAGCAGCTTTAGTGGTGGGGGTAATAATAGGTTGCGGAAGCCGGTCATTTTCCTTGAGCCCGTTGGGCAGTGGTACTCCACAGATCGAGCGTTTTCCTTCACTATACTCCCTCCAGGCATGACCAGCAAGATAACCCCTTATTACCATTTCTACGGTAAAGGGCTTACATCTCCTTCCTATAGTTACCTGCGGGTGTGGGGTGTCCAGTAGCCAGTTTGGAACGATATCTCTGGTAGCCCTGAGAAACCTACTTGCGATATGATTCAGTACCTGTCCTTTAAAAGGAATAGGCTGTGGTAGTACCACATCGAATGCTGAGATCCTGTCACTGACAACTATGGCGATTATTTCAGGAAAAAGATAAACATCCCTTACCTTACCTCGGTAAAATCCTTCTTGCTGTGGAAAACTAAAATGCGTCTCTTTTATGGCCTCGATCATTGGAACCCAATTTAAGAATTTGGAATTAGAAATTTGGAATTAGAAATTTTTAATCTTGGTTAACATAAATCGTAAATCGCTAATCTTAAACCGTCAGGCATTAAGCGCTAAGCGTAAAATCAGCTGTCAACTTATAACTTATAATTCATAATTCATAACTAACGTAGTTCCTGCTCTTCTACCACCTTACCCCGTTCATAGGTAGTTCTCTTGATCAATTCCCCTTTGGTATTGTAATATTCCCAATCACCTATTTGCTTGCCTTTCAAGAATTCACCTTTTACCGATACCGTGCCATCTGGGTGATATTGCAAAGACGCTCCTTTACGTTTCCCTTTTTCATACCGGTAGAAATGCTTAATGGCACCGTTGTCATAATAGCCTTTATTCTCTCCATCAAGTAATCCGTCATGGTAACTTCCCACAAGAATTACTTGCCCTTGTTTGTTAAACGTTTTGAATATTCCTGTTTTTTTCCCCAGGGTTAACTGAGATTCAGTATCCAACTGACCGTTATCGTAATAAGTGCGGAAAAATCCATTGACCAGGCCATCGGTGTAATTTGCTTCTGAGCGTAATTTTCCATTTGGAAAATATTTTTTGGAAATGCCGTTAGGCTTACCCTGACTGTAGATGATCTCACTTTTAATATTACCATTCTGGTAGTATTCTACTATTAACCCCTCCGGTTTTCCTTTGGAGAATTGAGTTTTACTTTTTGGTGAGCCATCGGGAAAGTAGGTGATCAGCGCTCCTTGAAGGGTGTCTCTTTGAAAATTGGCGGTCTGAATCAGTGTTCCATTATTGGCATAGGCCCGCACCGCACCGTGTCGTTTCCCCTCGGAGAACGTTGTTATTCTCAATATTGAACTATCAGCATAGAATTCTTTGAATTCTCCATATTTCATGCCCTTATCGAATTGCCCGGTAACTGCTGGTGTTCCGTTATCATGAAGTTTCATATAAGGTCCATGGATCATATTGGAATCCTGGCCGATGATCTGGTATTCTTCTTTTAAAACCGTATGTAAAGAGTCATAATAGGTACGCACCAGGTTTTGTCCTTTTACAGGTACCACAAGACTAGTAATGACACTGACAAAAAATAATGTCCTCATAATAAAAAATACAGTCGCTCCCTAATGTATAATTCGGATTAAACTTTTTCAAGTACAATAGCTGATGCACCACCTCCTCCATTACAGATGCCGGCTACTCCTATTTCGCCCTGGTTTTTAGAAAGTACATTAATCAAGGTAGTCATGATCCTGGCGCCGGAACACCCTAATGGATGGCCAAGGGCTACTGCCCCTCCAAAAACGTTGACCTTTTCCGTATCAAGCTCTAATTTGATGTTATTGGCTAGAACCACCGCCGAAAAAGCTTCATTTATTTCATAATAATTTACGTCAGACGGTACTACTCCCGCCCTGGACATTGCTTTGGGAATGGCTAGTGAAGGAGCGGTAGTAAACCACAAGGGATCCTGAGCTGCATCGGCAAATCCTCTAATGATCGCTATTGGCTGCAGGCCAAGCTCCTGTGCTTTCTCCTCAGACATAAGCACCATAGCTGCCGCTCCGTCGTTAATGGTTGAGGCATTGGCAGCGGTGACCGTGCCATCTTTCGAGAATACCGGTCGTAAATCAGGTATTTTTTCAAAATTTACTTTTTTGAATTCTTCATCTTCTGACATCACCAGGGGGTCTCCTTTTCGTTGTGGGATTTCAATGGGGACGATCTCATCTTTCAACAAGCCTGATTCAGTAGCTGCGGCTACACGCTTGTATGAGCTAATGGCATACTGGTCTTGTTGTTCACGGGTAATGTTCATTTCCTTGGCTGTATTGTCCGCACAATTCCCCATAGCGAATTGATTGTATACTTCCCACAATCCGTCATTTTCAAGTCCGTCAATCAGTGCTCCTTTCCCATACTTATACCCAAATCTAGCTTTTGGAAGATAATAGGGGATATTAGTCATGCTTTCCATGCCACCGGCAACTACAATATCATTGAGTCCAAGCATGATTGATTGTGCACCAAGCATGGCTGATTTCATACCGGAAGCACACACTTTGTTTATTGTAGTACAGGGAACATGATCGCCGATCCCTGCAGAGATTGCCACCTGGCGAGCTGGGGCCTGTCCTAAGTTGGCAGAAATTACGTTACCCATGAATACCTCCTGGACGGTGGCAGCTGGAACTCTTGCCTTCTCAATAGCCCCTTTTACAGCCAAAGAGCCCAGTTGGACTGCGGTAAATCCGGATAGTTTCCCACCAAAACTGCCAATAGGTGTACGAACGGCAGAAATGATACATACTTTTATTGTCATGAGTTTATTGTAATAAGCTGACTACCAATCTGGTTTCCCACTATCAGGTGTTTTGGTAGTCTTTCTTTGGTTTTGCTGAATATATTGAACTTCACTATTTTTCATTGCTTCCAGGATCATACGAGCTTGTTCCTCACTTATTTTGAGTTCTTTCAATTTTTCAGGAGAAGCATTCAATGGTGGTTCCTTTTGATTCTCTTCGCCCTGTTGTTCATCTGATTGTTGCTCGTCCGATTTTTGGGGATCTCCTTCTTTTTGTTCGGAATTTTCTTCCTCGCCCGATTGATCCTGTTTTTGATCTTCACCAGATTTTTGTTGCTCTTGCTCCTGATCCTGCTCTTGCTCCTGATCCTGTGGTTGCTCCTGCTCCTGGTCTTGCTGTTGCTCTTGCTCCTGTTGATTCTCTTGCTCCTGTTCCAGCATTTTTGTAACCAATTCGTAGTTGAAGCGAGCCTGTTGGTTATTTTGATCAGTTTTTAAGGCGGATTTAAAAAGTCCTTGAGCCTGGTGGAGTACATCCTTACTGGGTTTTGGGGGCGGGGCGCTGTGAAAAGCCATCACCCCCAGCTGATTAAAAGCTATTGATTGCATACTGGAGGACGCATTTTGGGCCAAACCCGTATAAGTGCTCTGAGCCAGTCGCTGGTAGATTTCGTATTGTTCGCCTGATGGTACAGGCCCGGAGTTAACGGGACCGTCAACGCCCTGAGTAGGCGAGTTATTCCCTTGTGTCATTAGGAATGCAGCATTTGCGTAGTTTATCAGGATTTCTTCCTCGTTTACTTGAAATGAATCAATCAATATCCCGTAATGCTTAATTGCAGATTGGTAGTCCCCTGCTAAATACGATGTCCTGGCCTCGGATTTAAGACGATTGATCTTTGCGATGTTATTTGGAAACCCCAGGGTTACCGCGGCTATAACCAGTCCAAAAAACCACTTCATATTCTTATGACATTAATTTTGATCATAAAGTCCAATACAATTAGCGCTACTGCAACCCCTAGGAAGTAATAATATTTGTTGGTTGAAACATCCACATTTCGAGTATCCCTGAGCTCCCCTTCTATGTTTTTGATAGTACTAATTAAACGATTAACATCATTTTTAGTGCCATTTATCTCAAAGTATTTACCGTCTGTAAGACTCGCAATATCCTTCAAGCTCCTTGAGTTCAGTTTGGTAATTACTTCCTTCCCTTCTTTGTCAAGTTTGATACCTGCCCTGGTAACAATAGTGCTGCCTTCGTTTGTTCCAACACCAATGGCGTACAATTTGATACCACTAGCTTCGATTTTTTCAGCCATCTCCCTGGTGGATTCGCCAAAGTCTTCGCCATCACTAATCAGGATGATTACTTTTGAGGTTTGTTGAGAAATGGTTGATTCTTTACCCGATAGTTTCTCAAGCGCTAATTGCATTGCTGGTGCAAAATCTGTTCCGCTAGTAGAAACCAGGTTGGTGTGAAGGGTTTCTATCCAAAGGTTTAAGGCACTTTGATCGTATGTGAGGGGACATTGAACAAATGCCTCTGAGGTAAATATTATTATACCAATACGATCGCTGTTAAAGGCAGAGACGATCTTTTTTAACTCAAATTTTACTTTTTCCAACCTGGTGGGTTGAATGTCAAAGGCGTTCATTGAAGCAGAGAGATCAACAGCTATATAAATGTCTTTACCTATTGATTTGATCTCCCGGGTGGATTCCCCGAAACTTGGACCCAAAAGAGCAATTATTAGCAGCGCAAAATAAACGCTCCTAAGAATCAATTTAATAAACACCTTGCCATAGCTGGTCCCCAACCTGGTGGTTACCAGGAAAACCCGTAACAAGTACCCGGCGTAAAGTAACAGAAATAAGCCTATAAGAGTTATTTCAGTGAAGCTTAATGATTTGACCCAACTCATAGATTTCTTGGCCGATCCTAATCCACAAAGATAACAAAGGGGGTGGTAAGCAACAACCATGGGTACTCCCATTGAATAATTCAAAATATTTCGAATTATTGAGTTTACTCACGCAACCATTTTAAGTTGAAGTATAGTATTGATTTATACGTAGTGGTCATTAAAGAATTTTACCAAACGAATGCTCATATTAAGCATCGGAGGATCAAAGTGCCATTAAAAATAAGTGTTAACAATCAAACCAAGATAAAATGAATAAGCTATCAACTCCAATAAGAAAATTGCGCATACTGATTATAGGTATTTTAGGTGTAACTGCATTTGCCTGTTCTAGCGATGATGATGGTGTACCTGTGCAACCTCTCCCCCCAATGTTTACCGGAAACAGTGTAGAATATTCGTTGTTTTCAAAATCTGATCCGGGTATAAGCGGCATGGCAACATTTGCCGAACGGGACGATGGAGTAACCGTTATAACCATTGAGTTAAGCGGTACACAAGCAGGTGATCATCCTGCGCATATTCATGGGAATACGGCGGCCGAAGGAGGGGGCATCTTAATTGATTTGACCAATGTTGACGGTTCTACAGGTATGAGTGTTACCGAGGTATCGTCCGAATCTTATAGTGATCTAATCAACTTTGACGGGTATATCAATGTTCATTTGAGCTCAGGCGATTTGGCAACCCTGATCGCTCAGGGAGATATTGGACAAAACGCACTGACTGAAAATTCTGTGGAATATCCATTAAACAGTAAAACCGATCCCAATATATTTGGTACCGCTACTTTTTCTGAAAGAGCCAATGGAGAAACCTTAGTGGAGGTGGCATTGGAAGGTACAGATGCTGCTGGCGATCATCCTATGCACATTCATGCAAACACTGCAGCCGAGGGTGGAGGTATTTTGATTAGCTTAACCAATGTTAATGGAGCAACCGGGGTCAGTGCAACCAGCGTTAGTACGTTAAATGATGACACCTCAATTACCTATGCAGAACTTATCGAATTTAATGGGTATATCAATGTCCATCTAAGTTCTGGTGATTTAGGCACCCTAATTGGACAGGGGGATATTGGACAAAACGCACTGACTGAAAATTCTGTGGAATATCCATTGAACAGTAAATCAGATCCCAATATAAGTGGTACAGCCACTTT
>CAZOJZ010000081.1:0-43118 GCA_964580205.1 uncultured Roseivirgaceae bacterium | reverse complement strand
TATCATAACTACTGTGACCCACGATCCGCATAATCGTTTCTAAAGTCATACCATATTTCTTACCAGGCGTAATAAACGTTCGGCGCATGCTGTGCGAACCAATCAATTCATGTTTTGCAAATGTTTTTTCAGTCGCCTGGTTTCCCTTGTAGGTAATCCGATTAATAGGGCTGTTTAGTTTTGCTAATTCGGCCAGTTCCTTTAGGTATATGTTGAATTTTGGGTTACTAATCTGAGGTATTTTGTTTCTATATTTATTAAGTATGGATCTTGCTACCTCGTTGATGGGGATTGATAGGCGTTGAGTAGTTTTTTGAGTGGTGATTTCAATGAAATCATCTATTATGTGTTTGGGGCCAACACTAATAAGGTCCCCGAATCTAAGTCCAGTACTGCAACCAAAAACAAAAAGATCTCTAACCCTGTCAAGCCTGGGGTTGTCTGTAAGGTCATAATTCCGGAGGGTGTCAAACTCTGAACTGGTTACATAAACTATGTCCCGCTCATTATCTGATGCGGTAGGCAGCAGCTTCACCCGCTCAAAGCTGCGATCCTCCAAATATCCTTCATCGTGAAGGTGTTTTAAAAACGTTTTAAGACGTTTTAAATTATTGTTTGCAGTGGCATTGACCATGCCTCTTTCTTCTATCAGGTAGCTAACAAACTTGGTTACAAAGGATTTGTTAATGGTCTCTGCTACTACCTTCCGTCTGCTCCATGTCTGGTATCTGAGTAAGTGGTTTTTCAGTGCCCTAAGCTGTTTCAGGGTGCCAGGCTTTAGCCTGTGTTTAGAATCTTCCAAATATTCATCAAACAACTCAAAGAAGTCACCCTTTAAAATTTCTTTACCTGATTGCTGGCGGTTATAGGCTAGCTTAACCTGGTAAACCGTTGGGACTATGTCTTCCAGGATCAGCCTTTTAGATAATTGCCGGATTTCAGAGGCTTTCTTTGAAATGATTGCGTTTGAAACATTGTCCTCCGCTTTAAGCGTCTTAATCAGAGCGGCATTTGCAACAATCTTCTTTATTTCCCTGGTGCTGTCAACTAACTGCTTCCGAGCATTCCAGTGCGTGGGGTTAACTTTGATTCCGGTGCTGAATAGGGTGGACTTCTGTTGATGGCCATACTGGATGTAAGCCAACGATAAGCCCTGGGAGTTGGACTTACTTTTACGAACTACTGCTTTAACTGTTGCCATACCTAAAGCTAATATAGGTATAGTTACCAGTCAAGTTTATTAATGTATTTAATTGTACTTTACAATATTAATGTACCTTATAAACATACACAGCGGTATTTATTTGTACGTTATTGTGTTTGGGTTGTGAATCTCAAGGTACTCTTTTTCAGGTAACTGAATGGCAGGTGAGGGGTCGGCCATGATCTCGGAGATAATCAGATCATGTTCTTGGGCGGATCCTGTTTCCCAAAAGACAAAATCATGAGATACTGTAGATGTGTTACCTGCAAAATCCTTTATACCGGTAGCTTTCAGGGTATAGGTTGTCCCATTTTGTAATTGTACTGATAAGGTCATTTCCCAGGTATTAAAGGCAGTCTGAAGCAGTTCTATGGGTGATCCTAAAAACCCGACCATGAATTGATTGGCAGACAGGCCTTGGACTGGCTCACTCATAGTGACCTGCAGTCTGCGGTTGTCAAGTACTTTGATGGACAATATTTGCGGTGGTTCCGTGTCTACAAAAGACTTGCCTTCAATCAGAATATTGTCAAAATGGAACGCTTTGGAGCGCGAGTTGGTAAATTGACAAAGAAATCCAAAATAGTTGGCCCTGAAATGTTTGGTGTCATCAATTGTGCCTAGAAGTTGGAATTTATTCTGACTGGAATATTTTGCATATAAGGCCCAGGTTGCATGATTGCGCGTTACCTTAACAGTAATATTTACATCAGTTGTGTCTACAAAATCATCTGCCCCGTCAATGATCTTAATATGTTGAGATATGTCCTGTCGATAGAGGCTAACCTCATCCTGAGAGCCTCCAATCCGAACATAATAGCCATTCAATTCATTATCTAAGCTCGGATGATCACTAATAAGATATACTCGGCAGAGGTTTTGGGAGGAGGGATTGAATCTCATCTCTACATCGAATTCCCAAACGGCATTCTCGGAAATATGACTGAGCGTGCTGAGATACGCTACTCCAGTATCAGTTTCGTCTAATTGTAATTGTTCCTGGCGATTTACAATGAATGAACCGGTATTTCCTGTCCACTCCGGTCCGGTGGTAAAATCACCATCGGAAAAATTCTCATAAACCTGACCCCAACTTCCCAGAGGAAGTAATAAACAACACAATAATTGGTCTATTCTCATATGAATTGTTTGTTAAATGTGTTGTGATGGAAAGTATAGAATTGTAGTATCTTTACAAACTCTGTAAATAAAATTGATCATGAAATTAGCGATTGTCGGTGCTACAGGGTTGGTAGGCCAGGAAATATTAAGGGTAATAGATGAACGTAATCTGGAATCCAGTGACTTATACTTAGTTGCTTCTGCCAGGTCTGTAGGTAAAGAGATCTCCTTTAAGAACAAGATTTACCAGGTCATCGGTATGGAGGAAGCGGTATCCATTAAACCGGATGTTGCTATTTTCTCGGCAGGTGGTAATACTTCATTGGAGTGGGCCCCCAGATTTGCTGAAGTAGGTACCATTGTTATTGACAACTCTTCTGCCTGGAGAATGAATCCCAAGCATAAATTAATCGTACCGGAGATAAATGCGGGCGTACTGAGAATCGACGATCGGATCATAGCGAATCCGAACTGCTCAACCATTCAAATGGTTCTCGCTTTGGCCCCGCTACAGCAAAAGTATGGATTAAAAAGACTGGTAGTTGCCACTTATCAATCTGTCACCGGTACCGGAAAAGATGCCGTAGACCAGTTGATGCAGGAACGCGCGGGAAATGAAGGTAACGGAGTATACCCCTATCGTATAGATCTTAATGTTTTGCCTCATATCGATGTGTTTATGGATAATGCCTACACCAAAGAGGAGATGAAGCTGGTCCACGAAACCAGGAAGATCCTCCAGGATGAAAGTATTGGAATCACCGCAACTTGTGTTCGTATTCCGGTATTAGGGGGTCATTCCGAAGCTATTAATGTAGAGTTGGAGGAAGATTTCGACCTGGAAGAAGTCCGCGATCTACTGGCCTCAGCCCCCGGACTCATTTTGGAGGATGATGTCGATAATCTCCAATATCCCATGCCACTACATGCTCAAGGCCGTGATGAGGTTTTTGTGGGGCGCCTTCGACGTGATGAGTCCCAACCAAAGACCTTAAACATGTGGGTAGTGGCTGACAATCTTAGAAAAGGAGCAGCTACTAATGCTGTGCAGATTGCTGAATACATGATGAAGCATTATCTGGTTTACTAGGCCTTGCCTATGGACATCGCTGGACTATTAAGCGATTCTGCCCAAAAATTTATACAGGACCACCAAAACCATGATCCTGCGGTTTTGATGTTGAGTCAAAAGGGTGTGCCGGGAGTTTTGCTTAGGGAATTGGTACAGCAAATTAAAGCGCGTACAATAGTCAGGATTAAAATTCCCTCCTGGATTAATACGCCCCGTATGGTTTTCGGTGAAAGTAAATCGCTGGAACAGTGTTCTTCCGAACAAACTGCTTTATATAAAAGTCAATTAATCTCCGGCAACCGTTTAGTAGACCTCACTGGAGGTTTGGGAGTGGACAGTTTCTTTCTGGGAAAGAATTTTGAAAAAGTCACTTATGTAGAAAAGGACCTGCTGCTTTGTAGGTTGGCAGCTCACAATTTCCATGCATTAGGAGCTGATTATATCAAGGTTGTACAAGGGGACGCCATGGAGGTATTACCGTCACTAGCAGGCACCAACGACTTTATCTATTTGGACCCTGATCGCAGACCTGGTAATCTGCGGCGATTTAAACTTGAAGAGTGTCAGCCGGCACTTCCGGGAATACTTCCACAACTTTGGACCAAAACGGAGCAAATAATGTTAAAACTTAGTCCTATGTTGGACGTTCAGGAAGTTAGTATGATGTTGGGCAATGTTCGACAGGTTCATGTAATAGCTGTTAAAAATGAATGTAAGGAGCTGGTTTATATTCTGAAACAGGGATTTATGGGTCCGGTTCTATTTACCGCGGCAAACTTGTGTTCCGGGGGAGAAGTACAATCTTTTAGTTTTAAACAGGGTGAAGAAGCCATTAGTCAGCCACAGTATTCTGAGCCTCTGGAATACCTTTATGAACCCAATAACAGTATAATGAAACTAGGAGCCTTTAAATTGATTTGTAATAGATTTAAACTTAACAAGTTACACCCCAATAGCCACCTTTTCACATCAGATAAAGTAATTGGAGATTTTCCAGGACGCTCTTTTAAAGTTCAATGGACCACTAATTATAAGCCGGATCAACTGCGCAAAATGTTACCAACCGCCAAAGCCAACATTACTGTTCGCAACTTCATCAAAGATGTCAAAACCATTCGAAAGGATTGCGGATTGGAAGAAGGAGGTGATGATTATTTATTCGCTACTACCGGGCCAGAGGGTCACCCGCTGGTAGTTAATGGTCATCGGTTAAAGTAGTTGGTAAAGAGCCCAAAATAAAACCGACGCGGAGCCATAATATTTCAGCACTTTTTTACGATTGGAAAAATCAGACCACCAAAACACTACCCAGGGCTTGTAAAGCCCAATTAATGTAAAGGAGGTTAATAAGATGGCTATAATTTGTAAAAGGAGAGACATTTAGAAGCACCGAATCCCAAAACCCAAATTCCCTGCCTTCCGGTAGGCGAGGCAAATAATTTCCTAAATTTCCAAATTAAAAGCTCAAAGGGTTCTTTTTACCTCTTTCTCTTCGAATCCTTCAATCACATCGCCCACTTGAATGTCCTTGAAATTCTTAAGGCTAATACCACACTCGTAGCCGTTCTTCACTTCGGACACATCATCTTTGAATCGCTTGAGTTGTCCGATTCCACCGGTATGCATCACAATACCATCCCGTACTAATCGTATTTGATTGTTTCGTTTGACCAGACCATCGGTAACGTAACATCCTGCAACAGTACCTACTTTTGTGATCTTAAACACCTCGCGAACTTCCACATTCCCGGTGATTACCTCTTCTACTACAGGTGCAAGCATACCTTCCATAGCATCCCTTACATCATTGATGGCATCATATATCACGGAGTAGAGTCGTATTTCAATCTCCTCGTTATCTGCCAAACGTTTGGCGGCGTTTGAAGGGCGCACCTGAAAGCCCACAATTACAGCATCTGAAGCGCCTGCTAACAGTACGTCAGATTCCGAGATTTGCCCAACACCTTTGTGAATAATATTTACCTCAATCTCATCGGTGGAAAGTTTAAGTAGTGAATCAGAAAGAGCTTCTACAGAACCGTCCACATCACCTTTAACAATGACATTCAACTCCTGGAAGGAGCCGATGGCCAATCGGCGACCGATCTCATCAAGTGTAATATGTTTCTTGGTTCGTATTGACTGTTCCCGCTGTATCTGTTCTCTTTTGGTGGCTATTTCACGTGCTTCCCTTTCAGTATCCATCACATTGAAGGTATCACCGGCCTGTGGGGCTCCATCCAATCCAAGAACCGCCGCCGGTGTAGAAGGACCAACCTTCGTTAGTTTATGACCCCTATGGTCGAACATGGCTTTTACTTTCCCATAATTGGAACCCGCCAGCATCACGTCCCCAACATTGAGGTTTCCGGCTTGTACCATAATAGTGGTTACATACCCACGGCCTTTGTCCAAAGTGGCTTCAATAACTGTGCCCACTGCATTTTTATTGGGGTTGGCCTTTAACTCCAGTAATTCAGATTCCAGCAGTACTTTTTCCAGAAGTTCCTCTATTCCAACTCCTGTTTTCGCAGAAATTTCCTGGCACTGATATTTACCCCCCCAATCTTCCACCAGGAGGTTAATTTTGGACAGCTCTTCTTTTATCTTCTCGGGATTGGCATTGGATTTATCCATCTTGTTAATTGCAATCACAATAGGCACACCTGCAACCTGGGCGTGATTGATGGCCTCTTTGGTCTGTGGCATCACATTGTCATCTGCAGCTACCACAATAATAACCACGTCTGTGATTTTCGCCCCCCTGGCCCGCATCGCTGTAAAAGCCTCGTGACCGGGTGTATCAAGGAAGGCAATACGCTTTCCGTCTTCGGTAGTCACATCATACGCCCCTATATGCTGAGTGATACCTCCTGCTTCCGCGGCTGTTACATTAGCGCTTCGAATAAAATCCAACAATGAGGTCTTTCCATGGTCAACGTGACCCATGATAGTAACAATTGGCGCACGGTCCAGCAGCTCTTCTTCAGTGTCTTGATGTTCCTCAACGGTAACTTCGTCTTCGGAAGTGGTGAATTCAATATTATAGCCAAACTCATCTGAAATCACTGTAATAGATTCAGCATCAAGTCGTTGATTGATAGAAACAAACATACCCAGGCTCATACATGTAGAAATTACATCATTCACCGATACCTCCATCAGAGTAGCGAGGTCGTTGGCAGAAATAAACTCTGTTACCTTTAGAGTCTTGGCATCCTCAGCCTGTTGCAGCATTTTCTCCTCTTCTGCCTCGGCGACTGCTGATCGTTTTTCACGTCGGTATTTTGAACGGCTTACATTGCCCTTTCCCCCGCTTAGCTTTGCCAACGTAGCTTTGATTTGTTCCTGTATTTCCTTTTCTGAAACGTCCTCTTTCTCAATTTTGGACCTCTTATCACCGCGTCCCTTTTTATCAGGTCTTTTGGTTCCGGAAGGCGCTATCCTGCGACGGGGTCGTTTCTTCTTTTTCCTTTCAGGTTTATCGTCAGAAGAAGCCACAGGTTTTTCTTTGGGAAGTTCTATTTTCCCTAGTACAGTTAATCCTTTGAGTGCATCTGCTTTTGCCTTAATAACCACCCTGGGCTCCTCTTTTAGTGCCTCTGGTTCTTTCTCTTCCTCAAGCCCTTTCTCTTCTATCTTTTCAGGCTCTGGTTCCTCAGATTTCTCCTCTTTCTTCTGATCCAGATCAATCTTGCCGACTACTTTGATGCCTTGCAGTTTAGTTTTGGTACTGGGCGCTTGTTCAGGTGTCTTTTCTTCTACCACAGGTTGTTCCGGAGGGGCAACTTCTGGCTTAGGTGCAGGTTCTGCTTCTTTCGTACCTTCCAGTGCGATAGAGATATTCTTTATAAAGATTTCTTCCTCATCTTCCCTTTTCTTTGCGGATAACTCTGAATCTGAATCTATTACCAAATTGTCCGAGTGCTTTAAACCAATAATCAGACCTGATGCCTCTTCCTTGTCCATCGCTGAGGATGCAAATTCTTTGGCCAGCATTTCAAACTGCTCCATGGTAATTTTTGCATTTGGCTTGTGCTCCACTTCAAAACCTTTGGTTTCAAGATGTTCAGCAATAGTAGATAAACCTACATTGAGTTTTCTTGCTACCTGGCTAAGTCTCATTACCTTGTCATCCGCCATGTTCAAATATCTCTTTTTTTGTAGTTATTCAAAAATTAGTCCTGTTCAAATTCCTGATTGAGAATTTTAAACACGTCATTGATGGTTTCCTCTTCCAAATCCGTTCGTCGTACCAAGTCTTCATGGTTAAGGGCCAACACACTCCTGGCAGTATCCAGTCCGATGCGTTTCAATTCCTTAATGATCCATTCTTCGATCTCATCTGAAAATTCTTCCAGCGCTACATCTTCCTCTTCAAACTCGGACAACTCCCGAAATACGTCAATCTCCAGACCAACCAGTTTACTGCCCAATTTGATATTTTGACCCCCACGACCAATGGCCAACGACACCTGATCAGGTTTGAGATAGACCGACGCCCTCCCATCCTCTTCATTGATCTTAATGGAAGAGATCTTTGCCGGACTAAGGGCCCTGCTTATATAGAGATCCATATTGTCTGTGTAGTTGATCACGTCGATATTCTCGTTCTGCAGCTCCCTCACAATACTGTGGATGCGTGACCCCTTCATGCCTACACAAGCACCAACCGGATCGATACGATCATCGTAGGACTCCACTGCCACCTTGGCCCTTTCACCGGGCTCCCTTACTACTTTTTTAATGGTGATCAATCCGTCATAAACTTCAGGCACTTCACTCTCAAATAATCTTTCCAGGAAGGTGTGAGAGGTTCTTGAAAGCACAATTCTGGGATTCCCGTTGAGCATTTCCACTCTTAAAACAATTGCTCTCACACTTTCTCCTTTGCGGTATCTGTCTTTGGGAATTTGCTCAGATTTAGGAAGATTAAGTTCATTGCCCTCTGCATCGATCATCAGTACTTCCCTGCTGAGGATCTGATAAACTTCACCTAAGATTATCTCCCCGACCAGTTCCTTGTATTTCTGGAATAAAATGTCTTTTTCAAGATCCTTGATCTTTTGTATTAGTGTTTGACGGGCAGTCATTACCGCTCTGCGACCGAAATCCTCAAGTTTAACTTCTTCAGCCACTTCTTCACCAATTTCAAAATCGGGCTCGATTTTTTGGGCATCGGTAAGACATATTTTGTCATGATCCCAAATGTCTTCTGAGTTATCATCAACAATCTCCCTAATTCTCCAAATCTCCAGGTCCCCTTTATCCACGTTGATAATGATATCAAAATTGTCATCGGTTTCGTACTTTCTCCGGATCATGGTTCTGAATACATCTTCCAGAATCCGAATCATAGTGGGACGATCGATGTTTTTGTTTCTAGCAAATTCTGCAAAAACTTCTATTAAATTCAAATGGTCCATCTCTAATACTTAAAATGACACTAATACATGGGTTGTTTCAATTTCAGTAAAGGGTATATTTTCTTCTTTGCTCTTGCCCTGTTCAGCAGGTAGTTTATTTACTACTATGCTTTCCTCCTTTACCTCCATGAGTCTTCCTTCTAATACTTCCTGGTTTTTTAGCTTGATCCTTAACTTTTTCCCCAGATTTCGATGATACTGACGGGGCAGTTTAAGTGGTCTGTCCAATCCAGGTGAAGATACCATCAGAGTATATGAGTGCTCCACAAGATCCAAAGCCTCCAGGCCCTTACTTACCTCCCGGCTGATCCGGGCACATACATCAATGGCTATCCCTTCATCTCCGTCCAGGAAAATTGCGATCTTAGTATTGGCACCAGCTTGTTTAGCGCTGATCTCAGTTAAAAAATACCGATCATCAGGCAGATGGCGCAACACCAATTCTTCAAGTTTTCCTTTTAAATCCATTTAGCTCAATCCATACGCAAAGAGGGGACTAATAGTCCCCTCTTTCTATTTTGGAAAAAGTGTATCTCAGGGCAAAGGTAAGGTAAACGGGGTTGTAAAGCAAGGCTTTGGTGGGGAGTAGTTTTTGGGCGTGGCTGGGTTGGCTTGAGGGTACAGCTGGTAAATTGGAAATTACCAATGACAAGCCGTTAGCACTATACCATGCAGGGCTCCGTGCCTGTGCCAGCAAAAAAACTCATAACTCATAATTCATAACTTCTAACTAAAAAAACTAACTTTGCCGCCATGCTGCAAAACCTCAAAGTGTATAACAGCTTGTCATCAAGCAAAGAAAAGTTTGAGCCTTTGGACCCTCCTTATGTTGGCATGTACATTTGTGGCCCTACTGTTTATAGTGATGTCCATATTGGCAATCTACGATCGTTTTTAAGCTTTGATATTATTTATCGCTATTTGAAGCATATTGGTTACAAAGTGCGATACATACGAAATATCACCGATGTGGGGCATCTGGAAAACGACGCAGATGAAGGAGAAGACAAAATTGCCAAAAAGGCCAAACTGGAAAATCTAGAGCCTATGGAGGTGGTTCATAAGTATACTCAAGGGTTTCACGAAGCGGCACAAATATTCAATTTGAAAACACCCAGTATTGAACCCTCTGCCAGTGGACACATAATTGAGCAAATTGATCTTGTACAGAAGATTCTGGACGCCGGCATGGCCTATGTGGTCAATGGTTCTGTTTATTTTGATGTATTGAAGTATCATGAGAATACCCATTACGGTATATTATCAGGGAGGGTACTAGAAGACCTGCTAAGCGGATCCCGGGAGCTGGACGGACAGGAGGAGAAGCGTGGGCCTTTAGATTTCGCCCTGTGGAAAAAGGCTGCTCCTGCCCATATCATGAGATGGCCTTCGCCATGGAGCGATGGTTTTCCTGGCTGGCACTTGGAGTGCTCTACCATGAGTACTAAATACCTTGGAAAACAATTCGATATACATGGTGGAGGTTTGGACCTAAAGTTCCCACACCACGAATGTGAAATTGCTCAATGTGTAGCGGGTTACGGCGTTTCGCCAGCGAAATATTGGATGCATGCAAATATGCTTACCGTAAATGGTCAGAAAATGAGTAAGTCCCTGGGTAATTCTTTCTTACCACACCAACTGTTCAACGGAGATCATGAACTGCTGGATAAGGCCTATAGTCCTATGGCAGTAAGGTTTTTCATGCTTCAGACCCACTATAGGAGCACCTTGGATTTGTCCAATGAAGCTTTGACAGCCGCCTCTAAAGGTTATAAAAAGCTAGCAAATGGGCTCCGGGTAGTAAGGCAAATTTCCTATCCTCCCAATTGGCAGGGAGAAATTAATGAACAGCTAGATCAACAAATCAACCAGCTATGTGACAATTGTTATCACGCCATGAATGATGATTTCAATACCGCTAAAGCCATAGCCCATCTATTCAATATACTGAAGAAGATCAATACCATGCATAATGGTAATCTCGATATTGGGCAGGTATCGTCAAAAACATTTGAGCGCATGAAATCTACTTTTCAGAAGTTTGTACAAGACGTACTTGGATTGAAGGAAGAAAAACCAAATGAAACGGAACTGTTATTGGAAATCATACTAGAGAGTTACAGGGAAGCCAAAGCGGGGAAGAACTATGAAAAAGTTGATTCCATACGGGATCAGCTAAAAAAACAAGGTATCGTACTAAAAGACATGAAGACCGATGTGGATTGGGCTTATGAAGAATAATTATATTTTTTTTCTGTTGGTTTATACCCTATCATATTCGTGTGACCAGCCAGGCAAATCAGAAGGTGCAAACAAGATTACAGAAGGTTCAATAGATCGGGCCCCGGTTTTCAACGTGGATTCAGCTTATTCTTTCATTCAGGATCAGGTAGCTTTTGGCCCCAGGATCCCAAATTCTACCGCCCATAAACATTGCGCAGCTTACCTGAATGAGAAATTGTCCGGATATGCAGATCAAGTTACCATTCAGGAGTTTGATTCCAAAAGCCAATCCGGAGAGTTTTACCGGTTCAATAATATTGTGGCCAGTTTTAATCCCCAGGCCACTAGACGGATTTTGTTGGGGGCACACTGGGACACCAGGATGAAAGCTGATAAGTATGCAGCGGACCCTAATGTGCAATTTGACGGAGCAAATGATGGCGCCAGTGGGGTAGGGGTTTTGATAGAAATAGCCCGGTTACTTTCGCAGGACTCAATAAGCATCGGAGTTGATATAATTTTATTTGATGCCGAAGACCAGGGAGGCCTGGGGCTTGAATGGTGTCTGGGGTCTAAATACTGGAGTAACAACAAGCACCAATCTGGTTATTCCGCATATTATGGAATTTTACTTGACATGGTAGGAGCCAAAAACGCCACTTTCCCCCATGAGCATTATTCAAAACAGTTCGCACCTTCCATCATTGACAAAGTCTGGGAAGAGGGTCATAGAGCAGGGTTTGGCCGTTATTTCGTTTTTGGAAAAGGAGGAGCTATTGAGGATGACCACTACTATGTGAATGTAAATGCGAAAATTCCCATGATCAATATTATAGATATGGTCTCAGACGGAACCGACAGAAATGATGCTTTTAAGGCATATCATCACCGGCCTTCCGATAATATGGACATCATTAGCAAAGAAACCTTAAACGCCGTGGGAACCACAGTAGTAAATCTTTTATACCGTGAGAACTCTCTAGTTTTCCAATAGGCCTAACAAATATTCACCGTAACCGCTTTTCTTAAGGGGTTCAGCAATAGTTCTCAACTGGTCTTCATTGATATACCCCATGCGAAAGGCTTCCTCTTCAATGCAACCAACTTTCAGGCCCTGTCGATTCTCTATTACCTGGACAAATTGACTGGCTTGCATCAGTGATTGAACAGTCCCGGTATCCAGCCAGGCAGTACCGCGGTCCAGAATTCTTACATGAAGCTTCTGTCTGTCCAGATAGTACCTATTGACATCAGTGATCTCATATTCGCCACGGGCACTGGGTTTAAGGTTCCGCGCAATCTCTACTACCTGGTTATCATAAAGATACAGCCCGGGAACAGCGAAATTGGATTTAGGAAATTCAGGCTTTTCCTCAATTGAGATGGCTGAGTTATTGTCATCGAATGAAACTACCCCATAGCGATTAGGGTCAGTCACATGATAGGCAAACACTACTCCGCCATCCGGGTCAGTGTTTTGCTGCAATACTTGTCTTAATCCTGTCCCATAGAAAATATTGTCCCCCAGGATCAAAGCTATTTTCTCGTTTCCAATAAAATCCGCGCCAATAACAAAAGCTTGAGCTAATCCGTCCGGATTGTTTTGTTCTGTGTAGTGAAATTCGCAACCCAGGCGTTTGCCATCCCCCAACAAATTACGGAACAGGGGTAAATCGTGAGGAGTTGAAATAATCAGGATCTCTCTAATACCAGCCATTAACAAAACGGATAGGGGGTAGTATATCATGGGCTTGTCGTAGACGGGTATCAATTGTTTACTAACCGCCAGTGTTAGAGGATATAATCTGGTGCCTGATCCTCCTGCCAAAATGATGCCTTTCATTGAGTGGGTTTTATCCGTTGAAATATTGTTCTTGATAGTATTTTTCGTATTGCCCTGAAGTCACATGTTCCAACCAATCTTCATTTCCCAAATACCAATCTACTGTTTTCTCCAAGCCCTCTTCCAAATCCACAGAAGGTTGCCAACCTAGCTCATTTTGAATTTTACTGGCATCTATGGCATAGCGCGCATCGTGTCCTGGTCTGTCAGTGACAAATTCAATAAGATTTTCTGAGTTAGATCTTCCAAGTTTTCGATCCATAATACCACACAATAACCGAACCAGGTTAATATTCTTCCATTGATTGTTCCCTCCGATGTTGTAGGTTTCGCCTTCTGTCCCCCGATGAAACAGTAAATCTATTGCTGCCGCATGGTCTTCCACATACAGCCAGTCCCTTATATTTTCCCCCTTACCGTAAATCGGTAGAGTCTTCTCATTACTTATATTATGGATACACAGCGGTATCAATTTTTCTGGAAACTGGCAGGGACCGTAGTTATTTGAACAATTTGAGATAATGATCGGCAGATTGTAAGTGTTCTTATATGCCCTGATAAAGTGGTCAGAAGATGCTTTGGAAGCTGAATATGGTGATTTTGGGTCGTACGAGGTGCTTTCCGTAAATAAATCCGGTGCGGCTATTGAACCATAGACCTCATCTGTTGAAATATGATAGAACAGGCAATCGGTTTGGGAGCCCCAATAATGGATTGCAGCATTTAATAGATTGACTGTTCCCAATACATTAGTCTGTATAAACGAAAGTGGATCAGAAATGGACCGGTCAACATGAGATTCCGCTGCTAAATGTATAACAGCCTTTATGGAATACTTTTGAAACAGGTTATGTAGTAATTTCGAATCTGCGATATCCCCTTTGATAAACAGATAATTGTCTTTATGCTCTACATCTTTAAGGTTTTCCAGGTTTCCAGCATAGGTAAGTTTGTCCAGATTAATTATCCTGTATCGAGGATATTTCAAAACAAATTTTCTAACTACATGGGACCCAATAAATCCCGCACCGCCGGTGACTAAAATGTTTTTCTCCAATGTTATGGTATTTTCGATAATGCCTGCTGCCATTTCCAGGTGTCGGCCAACGCTTGTTTCATGGTTTTTCCAGCTTTCCAAGCAAGTGCTTTCTCAGCTTTTTTCACGCTGGCAAAAATTTGTTCAATGTCTCCACTACGCCGCGGTCCCACACGATAGTTTAATGGAACACCGGCCACCTCTTCGAAGGTCTTAATCACTTCCATTACGCTGGTGCCTTTGCCTGTTCCAATGTTGAAAACTTCATAATAACTACTCTCTGATTGTTTCTCCAGATATGACAAAGACCGTACGTGCGCATCAGACAGATCCATCACATGAATATAGTCACGGATGCAAGTACCGTCTGGAGTATGGTAGTCGTCTCCAAATACCGTCAGTACATCCCGAATTCCAGCTGCTGTTTGGGTGACGAAAGGTATCAGGTTATTGGGTGTCCCAAGGGGCAGTTCTCCAATTTTTGCAGATGAGTGCGCACCAATGGGATTAAAATATCTCAAGGAAACTGCTTTTAGATTGGCCGAACTATGAACAACGTCAAAAATGATATCCTCACATATTTTTTTGGTGTTACCGTAAGGAGAGGCAGCAGGTTTGCGATCGGTCTCTTCCGTTACCGGCAAATGATCCGGTTGTCCGTAAACTGTGCAGGAAGATGAAAACACCAGATTGGGTACCTTGAATTGCTCCATTGCTCGAAGTATTACCATTAATGAATCGAGATTGTTACCGTAGTACATAAGTGGTTGTTCTACTGATTCCCCCACCGCTTTACTTGCTGCAAAATGAATCACACCATAAAATTGATGTTCATTAAAAATCGAGCTTATCATCTCCCAGTCCCTGCAATCACCTTCGTAGTAGGTTATGGATTCCTGTAGAATATCCTGGATACCTTCTATTACCTCTGGGGTTGAGTTACTGAAATCATCCAGAATGATAGGTTTGTAGCCTGCATTGATCAGGGAGATCACCGTATGTGATCCAATGTACCCGGCGCCCCCGGTAACCAGCACCTGTTTGGAGTTTGACATGGCCTAAAGTTAATTGGATTTCACAGAATTTTACAATATGCTTTATTTAAAAATATGAGATCTTAGGTCTCAGATCTCAGACCATTATTGGTTCGTTCGGGTTGAAATGTATAATTTTACCAGCACCATTAATTCCTATGAACCAATAATGATGGAATTCTCCCTGAATGAAAACCAGTTGATGATTACAGACATGATCCGGGACTTTGCTGCCAAAGAGATTGTGCCGTATCAGAAGCAGTGGGATGAGTCCCAGGAGTTTCCGGTGCCATTATTTAAAAAATTAGGAGCGTTGGGATTGATGGGTGTGTTGGTTCCCGAAATATATCATGGATCAGGTTTCTCCTATACTGAATATGTTACAGTAATATCCGAGATTTCTAGATTTGATGGTTCAATTGGTTTGTCAGTAGCTGCTCATAACTCCCTTTGTTTAGGACATATACTACAATTTGGTAAAGAGCAACAAAAGCAGCAATGGTTACCTAAACTGGCTACAGGAGAATTTATTGGGGCCTGGGGACTTACAGAGCCTAACACTGGTTCTGACGCAGGCAATATGAAGACGGTTGCTGAGAAAGATGGCTCCGACTGGGTGATCAATGGATCCAAGAATTTTATTACCCATGGAAATTCTGGTGATGTCGCGGTGGTAATTGCACGCACCGGGGAGGTTGGAGACAGTCATGGAATGACGGCGTTTGTAGTTGAAAGGGGGACTCCGGGGTTTACCGGTGGTAGAAAGGAGAATAAACTAGGGATGAGGGCCTCAGAAACCAGCGAAATGATATTTAACAATTGTAGGTTGCCCGACGCCAACCGACTCGGTGAGGTGGGTGATGGATTTATTCAGTCGCTAAAGGTACTTGATGGTGGCCGGATTTCGATTGCTGCATTAAGTCTCGGGATTGCCCAGGCGTCTCTGGAGGCGTCAATTCAATATTCCAAGGAAAGGCATCAGTTCAATCAGCCAATTGCAAATTTTCAAGGCATTTCCTTTAAACTGGCCCAAATGGCTACCGAATTGGAGGCTGCCAATCTGTTGACCTATAGGGCAGCTGAATTGAAAAACCAAAATAAGAAAGTAATCAAGGAATCTGCAATGGCCAAGTACTACGCCTCTGAAGTAGCCGTAAAATTGGCGAATGAAGCGGTACAGATCTTTGGTGGGTATGGCTACACCAAGGATTATCCAGTGGAAAGATACTATAGGGACGCCAAACTGTGTACCATTGGGGAGGGCACATCTGAGATACAAAAAATTGTGATAGCACGGGAAATTCTAAATTAAAATTAGATTTTTTTATTTAAGGGTTTTGATTAAATTTGCGTCCCGTTAATTAAAGGATAAAGATGATCATAGTCAACGTCAAGGAAAACGAATCCATAGATAGGGCATTAAAGCGATTTAAAAAGAAATTTGAGCGTACCGGAGTGCTGAAAGAATTACGTAGCCGCACCTATTTCGTTAAACCTTCAATAAAAAGAAGAACAGTAAAACTCAAGGCAGCCTATCGCCAAAAGATGTACGCTGAGGATAATTATTAGATTTTTTTTCTATCATATAATCATTAAATTTATTTGAGGGAAGGTAATACTCAAATTGGACTTAATGGTTTCTTCTTTTCTAAAATACCTGGAATTTGAAAAGCGGTGTAGCCCGCATACCCTTAAATCTTACCGTAACGATCTTTTCCAATTCAAATCTTTTCTTGACTCTGACCTGGTTCCGGTAGAACTTGATAAGGTGGAACATCGACACATCCGGGGCTGGCTGATTCATATGGTACAATTGAACTTGTCGGCTACCACCATAAATCGCAAGATTGCCACTTTGCGCTCCTATTACAAATATTCTCTTCGTCAAAATTTGATTCACGGGGATCCTTCTTCAAGGGTTAAAATGTTAAAAGTTGGAAAACCTTTGCCGATTTTTGCCAAGGAATCGGAATTAACCAAAGCTTTAGACCAGATGATTTTTCAGGAAGGTTTCGGGGGGATTCGCGATCAATTAGTAATGGAGTTCCTTTATTCAACAGGTACACGTTTATCAGAACTCGTCAATCTACGGGAGCGTGATATAGATATTGCTCAGGCCCAGGTGAAGGTATTGGGCAAACGCAATAAACAACGGATCATTCCTGTACCCAAGCCCCTGATATCTGTAATCTCAAACTATCAGGTAAAAAAAAGGAAAGAATTTCCGGATAACTACTCCCCCTACTTAATCGTTAGTAATAAAGGAAGGCAGAGTTACCCGATGTTAATTTACCGGATCGTGAATAAAGCCTTAAAACCATTAAGTTCGCTGGAAAAACAAAGCCCACATATTCTACGTCATACTTTTGCCACTCACTTGTTGAACAAAGGGGCAGAATTGAACGCAGTTAAGGAATTACTGGGGCACAGCAGTCTGGCAGCAACCCAGATTTACACCCATAATTCTATTGAAAGACTGAAAGAGGTATTCAATCGGTCACATCCTAAAGCTTGATACAACACAAAACTGAGTTTCTATGATTTTACGTATGCAACCCGTTCATTTTGATGCCGACCAAAAATTGTTGGACTATGTTCAAAAAAAGGTCGACAAACTGGAAACATTTCATGACCGAATTATTGATGGGGAAGTCATCATGAGGCTTGAAAAAAGTCACCTAAACAAAAAAGAAGTGTTCGGAAATAAAACCGTTGAATTAAGGATCAACATTCCACGCCAGCAACTTTTTGTGAAAGATTTTTCCAATACATTTGAGTCGGCTATTGATCAGGCTTTAGAAAGGATGTCAAGACAACTCAAAAGAGAAAAGGAAAAAAGACAGCCCAGAAAAGTTAACACCAACCTAAAATAATCCTACAGGCCAAATACTGTTTTAACTTGCTCGACGTAATCGAGTTTTTCCCATGTAAAACACTCAACGTCCTTGTGGGTGGTTTTCCGGACAACTTCTTCGCCTGACTCCAAATTTCGCACCTCCAAATATTGGAGGGTCACAGGTTTTAGAAAAGGACTACGGCCCATATGACCATAAGCGGCTGTTTCAAAGAAAATAGGGTTGGTCAATCCGAGTCGTTCTATGATATTCTTTGGCTTCATGTCAAATATTTTCATGGTCTTTCCGGCTATTTCAGAGTCACTGATGTCCAATTGACTGGTTCCAAAAGTGTTTATTGTCAAGGATACAGGTTCTGCTACACCAATAGCATAGGCAACCTGAACCAATACTTCCCCGGCTACACCGGCGGCCACCAGGTTCTTCGCGAGATGGCGGCAGGCATATGCGGCACTGCGGTCAACTTTGGTAGCATCTTTACCGGAAAAAGCTCCACCTCCGTGGGCGCCTTTTCCACCATAGGTATCGACAATAATTTTTCGTCCTGTTAGGCCGGCATCACCGTGAGGGCCGCCAATGATAAATTTTCCAGTAGGATTGATATGATAAATGGTACCCTTCAAATATTCCTGCGGTAGTACATGCGCCACAACATGTTCGAGAACGTCTGATTTTATCTTAGCCAACATAGCAGACTCTGCTTCTTTTCGTGCCTGTGGAGAACCGTTATCGGGTGTAATAAATTCATCGTGTTGCGTGGAAATAACTACTGTGTGGATGCGATCTATTTTACCATCATCGGTATACTCTACGGTTATCTGAGATTTAGCATCAGGCCTTAAATAGGCCATAAGCTCAGGTTGCTCCTTTCTAATATATGCAAGTCGCTGTACCAATTTGTGAGAATAAGCCAAAGCCATGGGCATAAGGTCTGGAGTTTCTTCCGATGCATAACCAAACATCATCCCTTGATCTCCTGCTCCCTGTTCTTTCCCATCCATTTCATCCACGCCTTGTGCAATATCCGGACTCTGACTATGGAGGGTCACCATAATACCACATGACTCGGCATCGAATTTATAGTCATCTTTATTATAACCAATCCGTTTGATGGTATCTCTTACTACCTCCTGTACCTCAACATAGGCTTTGGTGGTTACTTCACCGCCTACAATTACCAGGCCAGTGGTAACAAAGGTTTCACAAGCAACCCGGGAATTTGGATCCTGTGCCAGCATGGCATCCAGGATGGCATCGGAAATCTGATCGGCAATCTTATCCGGATGACCCTCTGAAACTGATTCAGATGTAAAAAGGTATGACATTCATAGTTGGGGTTAAAGCACAAATTTAGCCATTAATTGTAATTAGCAAAGTGCGGCATATCTAAATATGGAAATACTAGGCCTGCAGTAAAAAAATTGTCGGGATTTTATGTAAATCTGGCAACTGCCCCCTCCATTCAGATACCTTCTTGGTCCTTACCACCTCATTTGATGAGGAAAGATTACAAGCGAAACAGATGTTGGTTTGATTTGCGCAACTATCCAGTAGGGCTTCCGCTAATGCCCTGTTGCGATAGGGAGTTTCCATAAAAATTTGTGTTTTACCAGTTATAAGGGACTCATTTTCAATAGACTGAATCTTCTTTAAGCGCAATATCTTATCAATTGGCAGGTATCCGTGGAACTCAAAGTGTTGACCATTCATTCCACTGGCCATCAAGGCTAATATAAGGGAAGAAGGGCCCACAAGTGGCGTAACTTTTACTTTATTGCGATGAGCCCATTGTACAATCTGATTTCCAGGGTCTGCAATTGCCGGACATCCTGCCTCTGAGATGACCCCTATGGATTGCCCATTCCTTAAGGGTGATAACAGTTTATTTATTTCTTGTTCATCCGTGTGTTTGTTAAACACTTCAAAGTGCAACTCGGAGACAACTCTGAGTTTCAAGGATGAAATAAACCTGCGGGCAGTTCGCACATTTTCAACCAGGAAGTAATCAACTGCTGAAATTACTTGTTTGATCTGAGGTGAAATCACCGACTCCTGGGTATTAGGAGCAATTGTACAAGGGATTAGATAAATTTGTGTGGGTTTATTGTTCATAGCTTCATCCAAATAAGTCTTTCTATTTTCATCAATATTCTTTCTCTTAAACCCGGAAGAAACAGTGCCAAATTGTTAATCCTGATCTAAAAAAGTCTGCACTATTTCCAGGAATGCCTGTGGGGCCTCAGCATGCACCCAATGACCAACTTCAGGTATGGTGTTTATGGTGGACTGAGGAAACTGCTGGTGAATGGCGCTATAATCTTCTTCTCTGATATATTCCGACGATCCCCCCCGAATGAATAGAGTTGGGATTTGGATTAATTCTGTGGCAGGAAGGGCATCTCCTACTGCATTTATGTGGTTATGTATGGCCGTAAGATTAATTTTCCACTCCAATGACCCGTTTGAGCTTCTTTTAAGATTCTTCAATAAAAATTGCCGGATTTTTGGGTCATGGACAAATTTGCTTAATAAATCATCAGCTTTTCGACGACTTGACAACTCTTCAGTGTTTATTGAGGAAAGGCCATCCAGGATTTGCTGGTGATAAACAGGGTATTTTTTGGGGGCAATATCCACAATTATCAGTTTTTTAATACCATGTGGACTCTGTGCAGCATAAAACATTGCAACTTTTCCACCCATAGAATGGCCGAGAATCGAATAATCAGCAACGCGCAGTTCATTTATAAGGTTATCTAAGTCGGCGACCATTGCCTCATAGTTAAAATGCTGGTCATGAAAGGACTGGCCGTGGTTCCGTAAGTCCACCAAGCATACAGTAGAATTTACTGCCAAATTCTTAGCCACACTCACCCAATTATCCAGTGAACCGAAAAGTCCGTGTAAAATAATCAACGGAGGCCCTCGCCCTATGATTCGATAATTGAGGGTCATAGGCTATTGAAGTTGTCGAAGATACAATTGGATGGTATTTTCCAGTCCATAGTATAATGCATCACAAACAATAGCATGACCAATGGAAACTTCATCAAGAAAGGGGATGGAGCACTTGAAAAACTTGAGGTTGTTCATGGTCAGATCATGTCCTGCGTTGATTCCCAAACCGAAATCATGGGCTATTTTTGCTGCTATTATATAGTCATCTATGGACTTTTGGGGATTGTCAAGGTACTGGTTCGCATATCGCTCGGTGTAAAGTTCAATACGGTCGCATCCTATTTCCGCTGCTTTCTCAATCCGTTCTTCTATTGGATCTATAAAAATGCTGGTTCGTATACCAGCTGCTTTCAAATGACCAACAATTTCATTGAGTTGACTTTGATATCTGATGGTATCCCAACCCGCATTGGAAGTGACCACGTCAGGTGCGTCTGGTACCAGGGTCGCTTGAGTAGGTTTGACAAGTTCCACTAACTTCATATACCGATCATCCGGATACCCTTCGATGTTAAATTCTGTAGTAACTACATCTTGAAGATCCAATACATCCTGGTAGGTGATATGTCGTTCGTCCGGTCGTGGGTGGACAGTAATTCCCTGAGCGCCGAACGATTCACAGTCTAATGCTACTTTTACCACATCAGGATTATTACCTCCTCTGGCATTGCGCAGTGTAGCAAATTTGTTAATATTTACGCTTAACTTGGTCATTCCGTGATTTGAAGGACCGTAAATTTACGTAATATTAAGTAAAATGAAATGAGCTTAAAGAAACAGATTGATGAGGACCTAAAGGTGGCGATGAGGGCTCAGATAAAGGATGAGATCAGGGCGTTGCGAGGAATTAAGTCAATGATCTTACTCGCAGAAACTGAAAAAGGGGCCACTGGTGAACTATCCGAAGACGCAGAAATAAAATTGCTTTCGAAAGCGGCCAAACAACGTCGGGATTCCGCCCGGTTATACGAAGATCAAGGACGTGAAGATCTAGCAGTTATTGAACGCTCAGAGCTGGAAATTATCAGCAAATACCTCCCTGTACAATTATCAGAGGAAGACTTGGTTGATCAATTGAGTCAAATCATTTCACAAGTTGGTGCAGTTGGACCACAAGACATGGGAAAGGTAATGGGAGCAGCCAACAAAGCGTTGAAAGGAAAGGCTGATGGAAGTACCATAGCTAAAGTGGCTAAAACCCTTTTAAATAAATAGGGTGTCAATTGTGAATATTACTGATATCATATTGTTGCTGATTTTAGGTTTTGCTGGTTACCGGGGCTATCAAAGGGGCTTTTTGGTTAGCCTATTATCAATAGTTGCTTTTTTTGTAGCTACCTTACTGGCTTTTCTCCTCCTTGACTGGGGCGTACAAATGTTGGATGACTTGGTCGAAGGGTTTAATGGTGCCTTCCCTTACCTGGCTTTTATTTTGATATTTATAGGGGTTGCCATTGCTATAAACTTGATCGGTAAGGTACTTAAAAAAGCCATTGACCTAACATTGCTAGGAGGTTTTGACAGCATTGGCGGTGGAATGATCGGAATACTAAAATGGGTTTTTGGCCTTAGCCTTCTAATTTGGTTTTCTCAGAATGTGGGAATTGAAGTGCCTCCTGACATGCAAAACGGCTCCCTGCTTTACTCCAGGATTGAGCCTGTAGCACCCTTTGTAATAGATAGCATTTCAGCGTACTTGCCATTCCTAAAAAGCCTTTTTCAGTCAGTAACTGAATATATGCGACCAGCTATTCCGTGATTTGACTTGGCAGTATATTGAAAAGCGGTATTAATCTAGTATTTTGCGGTAGGCTCAACCGATAAAATGAAACAGCTGGTACATCAGGAAGGGAAATTTAATTTCATTGACCAAGGTCAGGGTGAAATATTACTTTTACTGCATGGGCTGTTTGGTGCATTAAGTAACTGGGATGGTGTGGTGCGTCGGTTCAAAGATCGTTACCGGGTTTTAATTCCTCTTTTACCTATTAATGAAATGCCTTTGAAACAAGCTGGCCTGGAGGGTTTAGTAAAATTTGTGGAAGAGTTTGTTGAATGGAAAGAATTACGGGATATTGCCATAATGGGAAATTCGTTGGGTGGTCATTTGGCAATAATATATGCCCTAAACCGACCCGAGTATATAAAAAGATTAATACTTACCGGGAGCTCAGGACTTTTTGAAAATTCTATGGGAGGATCCTTTCCTAAACGGGGAAACTATGAATATATTAAAGAGAGGGTGGAATATACCTTCTACCATCCGAAAACCGCCACTAAAGAATATGTTGATGAAGTCTTTGAAACCACCACAAGTATCCCAAAGGCCATGAGGATCGTGGCAATTGCGAAGTCGGCTCAAAGAAATAATATGGCTAAGGAAATCGGTAACATAAAAGCACCTACATTGTTGATATGGGGCCTGAATGATACCATTACGCCTCCGATGGTAGCACATGAGTTTGCGCGGCTGATCCCAAACTCCAAATTACGATTCATCGACAAGTGCTGTCATGCACCAATGATGGAACACCCAGATAAATTTGGTGATTTATTAGAAGAATTTTTGCAGGAAGATTATGGTAGCTAGAGAGTTAATTAACCATATGATCCCCCCTTTGAAGAAAAATGACCCGGCAAAGAAAGCCACTGCGTGGATGGAAGAATTGCGTATCAATCAACTTCCTGTAATCGAAAACGGGACTTACTGTGGTCTTATTTCTGAAGAGCTTATCCTGGAGGATAATGATAACACAAAATCAGTAGCCGAGTATGACCTTCAGGGAAAATCTTCTGTAGTTAACGAAAATCAACACTTTTTTGATGTATTGAAGATAGTATCAGGCCGTGGGGTACAGTTAGTAGCTGTTCTTGATGATAATGAAACTTTTCTTGGAGTTATTTCCTTAAAAGATACGGTGATCGCCTTTGCTCAGTCTGCCGCCGTACAGAACCCCGGTGGTATAATAATCCTAAGTCTTAAGCAAATAGATTATTCTCTGGCGGAGATAAGCCGTTTGGTAGAGTCTAACGATGCGAAAATTCTCAGCAGTATTGTCAACAATGACATTTTTGACGCCAATATGATCAAGCTAACCCTTAAGATCAATAAGACAGACTTGAGTTCCATTATTGCCACCTTTGAAAGATTCGAGTATAACATCATAGCAAAATTTGAGGAAAGTAAAATAGAATCAAGTGATAAGGAGCGCCTGGATATTCTGTTTAAATACTTAGATATGTAGCGCATCCAGTGCTCGATATATTATGAAAATTGCCATTCACGGTAGAAAAATTGACAGAAAAAGCAGGCAGTATGTGCAGCAGTTGCTGGAGTGTGTACGTAGAAAAGGCTCAGATATTGTGGTTTCAGGGTCTTTTTTAAAAAGTTTGAAAGACATTGAGCTGAATCTGGATGGGATTGGTTGTTTTGATAATAAGTCTGGGTTAGAGAATGTTGATTTTGTAATTAGTGTAGGTGGGGATGGGACTTTACTTGAGACGGTTTCGTATGTTGGAAAATTAGAACTACCTATTGTGGCCATTAACACCGGGCGATTAGGTTTCTTAGCTACTATTTCAAAAGAAATGATACCTCAGGCGGTCGAGGCACTATATCAGAACGAGTTTTCCTTTGAATATAGGACTTTGGTCAAAGTACATTCCGACAAGGACATATTTAACGGGACCAATTTTGGACTAAATGATTTCACAATTCTGAAGAAAGATACCTCATCAATGATCACAGTGCATGCTTATATTGACGGGGAATACCTGAATAGTTATTGGGCTGATGGTTTGATCGTTGCCACTCCAACCGGATCTACCGGTTATTCTTTAAGCTGCGGTGGTCCTGTGGTATTGCCTCAGTCAAATAATTTCATAATAACACCGGTAAGTCCACATAATCTCACCGTACGTCCTATGGTGGTCTCTGACAATAGCGTGATTTCGTTTGAAATAGAAGGAAGGAGTAAAAATTTCCTGGTCTCACTAGATACACGGTCATATACGGTCGATGCATCTGTTCAAATGGCTATTAGTAAAGAAGATTTTCATGCCAAGCTGGTGAAGTTGGATGGATACAATTATTTGGACACCCTTAGAATGAAGTTAAACTGGGGATACGATGCTAGAAACTAGCGAAATTGCTTCAATTTTTATAATTAGAATCTTATGTCTAACTTTGTTTTATACTATTTTTTGAGGTCAAGAAATAAGCAAGTTCATGAGTAAACCTGCAGTTGGTATTTTTTTACTGCTATTTATTTTTCTAACCCAACCTATAATGGCCCAGCGGTCCGGTTCCGGATCAAGTAATCCCAGAAGTTCAATTTATACTATTAATAAGAAGTATACCAGCTTCGGTATCAGCGTAAATGCTTTAAATTATTTTGGTGATCTTGCTCCCACAGATGATATTTTAAGTACTAATTTTAGCCTTACCAGGGCAGGGTTTGGATTGTTTGGGTCCAGGCGGATGGGGCCCAAGTTTTCGGTCCGTGCAAGTTTAAATTGGGGCAGAATAAAAGGTGATGATTTCAACTCCGCAGATCCAGATAACGAGCTTGCCAGATATCGCTATGTCCGTAATCTCCAGTTCAGGAATGATATCAAAGAACTTTCAGTGGTTGGGATATTTGATCTTGTAGAGAATTTGGCTACTTACCGGTCGCGTAAAGAGATAGTGCCCTATATATTTGCCGGGGTGGCTGTATTTCATCACAATCCTAAAGCGTTGGTCCCGGATGTAGACGTTAACAATGGCAGCACGCCATTCCCAAATGCAGGTGAGTGGGTAGACCTGGCACCTTTTCAAACAGAAGGTGTGTCATATAAAAAAGTGCAATTTGCTATACCATTTGGAGTGGGTTTGCGTTTTAAGTTGGAAGAAAGGTGGGATCTGGCTTTTGAAGTGGGTTACAGGCACCTATTTTTTGATTACATAGACGACGTATCTAACGATTTCGTGGATCTGGGGTCATTATCCAGTGATTTGGCCAGGGCTTTGTCGGATAGATCAAGAGAGGTAACGGCGGTAGAATCTGGAACAACCAGACGAACCGGAGTGATTCCTAACCAGATGGAAAGTTATATTTCGTCTTTTGACGGCAATACTTACACAACCATCGCAGGATATGGCAGGGATGCCAAGGATAATGTTAGAGGAAATAATTCCAATAACGACATCTACGTCATGACTGGATTTCATATTAGCTACATTCTACGAAATAGCAGATTTAAAAGAGCAAAATTCAGGTAAGTTTGGTGAGAGGTATAAGTGTTTCAGGAAGAGTTAAGCAAATAGTGGTGCTAGTGGCTCTGAGTATGGCTAGTTGTGTAGTTAAAGCACAAGGACTCGAGATCGGGGGGGGGGCTAGGTACCTCATTCGCCACTGGAGACGTAACCAGAGGATTTGAGCTTAACGAATTGGGCTTTGCAGGTCAGCTATTTATCAGGTATAATTTAAGTAATGTTGTCAGTGTGCGAGGCACTGGCGTTATCGGTCAGATTAAGGGTGACGATAGTACTAATCCTATCGACCCATTTGCGGCACTGAGAGATGCAAGTTTTAGTAGGCTTGTTCTTGAATCATCGGCCGTAATCGAATACAATTTTCTAGACTACAAAGAACGAACCTCAACAATTAATTGGTCTCCTTATTTCTTTGTCGGAGGGGGTCTAAGTACCGCCAATAGCAGAAGATCACGGGATAACTCTGCCAGAATCCAACCGGTAATTCCCTTTGGCCTGGGACTGAAGTATCGGTTAAATAAACAGTGGAACCTGGAATTTGAGTTTGGAGCCAGAAAAACTTTCTTTGACCAACTAGATGAAGTATCAAGTGTTGCAAATCCCGACAAACTAAATCCTAAATACGGCAATGAACTTGATAATGATTGGTATTATTTTGCCGGAGTGTCTATCAGTTACACATTTTACTCGGTCCCTTGTCCCTTCAATTATAACTGACATTTTCTTGTTAAATATTGTTAAAGAATAGGATATAAATTCTTTAACAATATCCATTTTCGTACCTTACGCATTAATTTTAGCACTATTTTGGATATAAAAGGAAAATTGGATCCTAATAATTTGCCTCGCCACATAGCGGTAATAATGGATGGCAATGGACGTTGGGCCAAAAAGCAGGGTGCAAAAAGAATTTTCGGGCACAAAAGTGCCATCAAATCTGTTAAAGAAATTACAGAAGGTTGTGTTGAATTAGGTATTGAGTATTTAACACTGTATACATTTTCTACGGAAAACTGGAAGCGTCCTAAAATTGAAGTAGATGGGTTGATGCGAATATTAGTATCATCCTTGCGCAAGGAGCTTGATACACTACAAAAAAATGACGTAAAACTATCCGCAATCGGAGACCTTCAAAATTTGCCAAAGGTTTGCCAGAAGGAACTAAGAGAAGCGATGGATAGTACCAAAGATAATTCCAGCATGCGATTGATTCTGGCTTTAAGTTACAGTGGGAGATGGGAATTGCTGAAGGCTGTCAGAAAACTGGCATTGGACGTTAAAATGGGAAAAATAGCTGTTGCTGATATCGATGAGCAGCTACTGGCTTCCAATCTGGAAACCAGAGGTATACCAGATCCGGAGCTGTTGATCCGGACAAGTGGTGAAATGCGTATAAGTAATTTTTTACTATGGCAAATCGCCTATACCGAATTATTCATAACGGACGTATTGTGGCCCGATTTCCGAAAAGAACATCTGTATCAGGCGCTTATTGCCTATCAATCTCGTGAACGAAGATTTGGAAGAATCAGTGAGCAGATAAATTCTTTAAGATTAAGTAAATGAGTTGGAAACTGGCAGTTGTTTTGTATTTGATGTGGAGCGTCAATGCCTACTCACAAATCGGATTAAATCTGGGAGTGGACCCAAAACCAACTATTAGTTATTCCAGCCCAAAGGAATATGAGTTAGCAGAAATCGAAGTATCCGGGACGGAGTTTTTGGATAACAATGCGCTGATTTCACTTTCAGGGCTTAAGGTTGGTGACCGAATTAAAGTACCTGGAGATGAGGTAACTAATGCACTAAAAAAGTTGTACGGCCAAGGTATCATAGAAGATATAAAAATATATCTCACCAAGGTTGAAGATGGAAAGGCTTATCTCAATATAGAAGTAAAAGAAAGGCCCCGAATGAGATCAGTGAAATATTCGGGTATAAATAATACCCAGCAGGGTGAACTATCCGACTTGATCGACCCAATACGAGGTAAAGTCGTTACTGACGCACTTGTTAAAAATATTGAAATGGGTATTCGTACCCATTTTGTAGAAAAGGGCTATTTGAATACTGAAGTGTCAGTTAAACAGCAGAAGGATACAATACTCAGGAACAGCGTAAGCCTGTTGATCGAGGTGGACAGAAAAAGTAAGGTGAAGATTAATAAGATCTATATTACGGGAAATGAGAATATCGCGGACTCCAAGCTAAAAAAGAAAATGAAGTCCACCAACGAGCATATTAGATTTAATATATTGGAAGACTGGGCTAAGCGACTATTCGCAGCTAGTCCTCGTACCTTAAAACAAATGGCGGATTCCTCTCATGAAGTAAGCAGACAACAAGTAAAGCAGTATATAAATGATCATGTGAAGTTGAATTTTTTCAATAGCTCCAAGTTTGTACAGTCTGAATATGAGACAGACAAAGAAAGTTTGGTCCAACACTACAACACCAAAGGCTACCGTGATGCTAATGTTGTAACTGATTCCGTTTATCGATTCGATGATGATAATGTTGATGTAGTATTGGAAATCGAAGAGGGGAAGAGATATTATTTTAGGGAAATTGACTGGGTAGGAAACTATATCTATGACGACCAAACCCTAACTGCGGTGTTGGGCATAAAAAGGGGCGACCCATATGATATTGAGAAAGTAAATGAAAGATTGAATTTCAATCCTAATGGTCCGGATATCAGTTCACTTTATATGGACGATGGGTATTTGTTCTTTAGTGTAACTCCTGTGGAAGTACGTATAGAAGGAGATTCGATTGATGTGGAGATGCGGGTGTTTGAAGGAACCCAGGCCACCGTCAATAAGATTATTATAAAAGGGAATGACAGAACCAGTGATCACGTAATAAGACGCGAAATAAGGACGTTACCCGGGCAAAAGTTCAATCGCTCACTGCTAATTAGAACGCAGAGAGAGCTTTCTCAGATGGGGTATTTTGACCCTGAACAAATTGGATTGAATCCAATTCCAAATCCTGCAGAGGGGACGGTTGATATTGAATATACGCTGGTGGAAAAACCAAGTGACCAAATAGAACTATCCGGAGGGTGGGGTGGTAATTTTGGGTTCGTAGGAACCGTAGGACTTATTTTCAACAATTTCTCCCTTCGAAATATTCCACATATGGAGAATTGGAGACCTTTGCCGGTAGGAGATGGTCAAAGACTGGCCCTTAGGATACAGGCAAATGGCAAGCAATTTCAAAACTATAGCATCACCTTTTCTGAGCCATGGCTGGGTGGCAAAAAACCCAACAGCCTGTCAGTAAGTTTAAGTCGGGCCATTCAAAGAAACGTAAATATATTTACCAATGAGACATTCGGTGAGCTTAAGCTAACCAGTGCCACGGTTGGATTGGGCAGGCGGGTGAGATGGCCTGATGATTTTTTCACATTGACAAATTCACTGCGTTTTCAGAAATATGAGCTTACGGACTTTTCCATCAGTAGGCTGGGTTTTAGCACCGGTGATGCAAACAGTATTGTTTTCAATACCACCCTTGCCAGAAGCAGTATTGATAATCCTATGTTTCCCAGGGAGGGTTCTTCCTTGTCCTTAAGTGTTGACTTAACTCCACCTTATTCTAATTGGAGGGACATAGACTATGAAAACGCACCCAATGAGGTTAAATATAAGTGGGTTGAATACCACAAAGTAATGTTTGATGCTTCGTTCTTCACCAGAGTAATAGGAGATCTGGTAATCAATGCACGGGTACATCTTGGATTTCTAGGGTCGTATAATGACAAGACCGGTATTGCTCCCTTTGAAAGATTCTTCTTGGGTGGCGACGGCCTGGGGAATCAAAACTTTGGAATTATCGGAACCGACCAGATAGGGCTTCGGGGATATGAAAATCAAGCCATCACCCCCCCTAGATATTCTATTGATAACCGAGGATTGAGCTCTAATGAAGTAGATGGAGGGGTAGCGTTTACAAAATATGTGGTGGAATTGCGTTATCCGGTGTCTTTAAATCCAAGTGCAACTATTTATGTCTTAGGATTTGCTGAGGCAGGCAATAATTTTTACACCTACAATGACTATGATCCATTTAGTTTGTTCAGATCAGTAGGGGTGGGCGCACGGATCTTCATGCCTGCATTTGGTCTAATCGGCATTGATTGGGCCTATGGGTTTGATACGGTACCAGGGCAACTTGAGCCTAGCGGTGCACAGTTCCATTTCTCAATCGGACAACCTATTCGTTAGAAGAATGAAAAAACTTGGTATAATAGTTGTTGTGCTGTTAATATCCCAGGGAATATACGCCCAAAAATGGGGTTATATAGATGCTGCCTACATTTTGCAAATGATGCCTGAGTATGAGGAGGTTCAGCAAGAATTGGACAAAGTGTCACAACAATGGCAGGAAGAGATTGCCAGCATGAGATTAGAAGTTCAAAGTTTGTACGATGCTTACCAGGCAGAAGAGGTTTTACTAACTGATGAGATGAAGGAAGAGCGTATGGCTGCCATAAAGGAAAAGGAGGAAACCGGCCAGGTATTTCATAGAAAGATGTTTGGGTATGAAGGTTTGTTTTTTCTGAAGAAGAAGGAACTGTTAAAACCAGTACAGGATAAATTGTTTGATGCCGTTGAAAAAATTGCTAAAGCCAAAAGGTTGGAACTGGTTTTCGACAAATCTGGTGATTATGCAATTATATATTCCAATCCAGTTCATGACTACACGGATTTCGTGCTTGAGGAATTGGGCCTTGGAGACAAAACTGATGTTATAGAATAAAAATTTATTAACCATAAGAATATGAAAGCTAATACCATATTACTCTCGCTCACCTTAATGGTGATGGGGTCATTTGCCGTTCAGGCTCAGGTTTTAAGAATTGGGTATACCAATACGGATTATATCCTAAGCAAGTTGCCAGAAGCGAAACGAATTGAATCTGAGCTGAAGACTCACAGGGATCAGCTTGGGGCCCAGCTAAAATCAAAGCAAGACGAATTTGAAAGAAAGTACCAGTCATTTATTGATGGACAAGCAACCATGACTGATGTGGTTAAAAATGATGTGCAGTCTGAATTACAGACCATGCAGGGGTCTATTCAGACCTTTGCTGCTGAAGCGGAAAAATCATTGCAAAACAAGCAGATGCAACTTCTGGCACCGGTATACGAGAAAATTGAAGGAGGCATTAAGACCGTAGCTGAGGAGGAGGGATTCAGTCATGTGTTTGCCAAAGGCGTACTATTATTTGCTACTCAGGACAATGATATCTCAGATTTGGTACTTGCTAAGTTAGGTGTAGAAACAAGCAAGAATTAAGGAGATTGAAACCACTAAATCATAGAACAATGAAATTTATCAAACTAATATTAACCTTGAGCATTTTCTGTCTGACACTTGTTTCAGTAAATGCCCAAACAGTAGCACAAAAAATCGGTTATACCAACGTTGACTTTATTCTGGGAAAACTCCCAGAAGCACAGCAAATTGAGTCGGAGTTGAAAACCCATGAGGAACAGTTAGGTGCACAGCTCCAATCTAAGATGAAGGAATTTGAAGAGAAGTATAAGTCTTTTATGGAAACACAGGAGTCCTTGACTCCAGTGATCCGCGACGATAAGCAAACAGAGTTGCAGTCCCTTCAAACAAACATCCAAAAGTTTCAGCAGGAAGCGGAAAAGTCACTGCAACAAAAGCAGCTTGAACTATTACAACCGGCGTATGAGAAGATCCAGAACTCTATCGAAGTGGTAGCCAAAGAAAATGGTTATACGCATATCTTCAGTAAGGATGCAGGTGGAATGCCTATTCTACTTTTTGCAACAGAACAAGATGATATTTCAAATTTGGTGCTGGCCAATCTGGGTGTAACAACTGCGGACTAATTATTAGTCATTTTTTAGAAAAACTACTGGTGCTGCCAAGTGACTTTTTTGTTTAACCGTGCCATTTTATAACTTAAAGGCATGTCGCTTGTAATACCTTCCAGATTGAAAGTTGGAGATACCGTGGCAGTTGTGGCTACCGCCCGGGCTGTTGACTATGAATCTGTGGAAGCTGGTGTTAAGATATTAATAGGGTGGGGATTGAAAGTGGAGCTCGGGAAAGCCCTATATCACCGTCATCAATTATTCGCTGGAACTGATCAAGAACGTCTTGAGGACCTGCAAAGGGCCCTTGATAATCCTAGGATCAAAGCTATTTTTTGTGCCCGTGGTGGTTATGGAACCACACGGATCTTGGATTCGATAAGTTGGGAATTATTCACCCGGTACCCAAAATGGGTCTGTGGTTTCAGTGATATTACCGCATTATTGTGTCATATTCATTCCTTAGGCTACGCTTGCTTACACAGTACCATGCCTCAGCTCTTCAACGGAGACAATGCTGTTCATGACCATGAAAGTCTCAAGGCAGCACTATTCGATCTGGAGGTGAAATTGGAAGCGGCAGCTCATCCTGAAAATCGTATCGGTATTTGTGATGGGTCGCTGGTTGGTGGAAACCTATCATTATTGGTTCACCTGTTCGGTACAAGATCTGAAGTGGACACTAAGGGAAAAATTCTTATAATCGAGGAAGTGGATGAATATTTATATCATTTGGACCGCATGATGGTGCAATTTAAAAGAACTGGCAAACTCCAGCAATTGGCAGGGCTGATAGTGGGACATTTAACCAAAATGAAGGAAGGGGATTTAAAATTTGGAATGAGTGCTGCCGGGGTGATCCGGAGTCACCTGCAAGATGAAGATATACCTATTGGGTTTGGATTTCCAATCGGTCATCATTCACCTAATTCAGTGGTTCCTCTGGGAATGACAGGCCATTTGGAAGTGACAGAGCATGGAAGTAAACTTACCTTCCCTTAAAATATAAACCCGGCAATCAATCCGCCAATAATTATAAACGGAGCTGGTGTTTTTGTGAACATTAGTAGTATGAAAGTTACTAGCAGGATGGTAATACTGACTACATTTACGTTACTTTCAATAGGCTGAAAAAGTAAAAATGCAGCAGCGATTACCAGGCCTGAACTGGCAGCATTAATTCCTTCAAGTGATGCTTTTACCACTCGGTATTTTTTTAATTGCTCCCAAAAACGAATCACAAAAAAGATCAGAAATGTGCCCGGAAGAAATATGCCGGCCGCAGCAATTAATCCGCCAAAAACCTCCCATAATATGCCTTCGTGACGCATTGCTAAGGCTCCGATGTAGGCAGAAAAAGAAAACACTGGCCCTGGTATAGCCTGGACAACCCCAAAGCCTGTTAGGAATTCTTCTGAAGTAAGATAACTTTTAAACTCAACAAATTCGGTATGAAAAAGTGGAATTAGAACTTGCCCTCCACCAAAAATTAAACTACCATTCCTATAGAAATTCTCAAATAGCAACACGGTACGCTCGCGGGTAATTCCTCCGAGGATAGCAAAAAATGCGAGAACGGCGGCCCACAATATAAAGTTTCGCCAGTCAATTTTAATCTGCTTGTCTACTTCCTCAGGATGGGCCTTAAATTTCATTGCTGTGACAGAGCCACTGATTAATAGAATAACTGGAAAAATCAATGGATTCTTTACAAAATAGGAAATCACTGCTGCAATGATCATAAGGCCCATGGCCGTCCTGGTATGAACAACTTTTAAACTTATCTTATAAGCTGCATAGGTTACAAATCCAACCGCCATGGGTTGAATGTACTTGGTGAAATCAATGGAGATTGATCTTTCTTGAAGGGTGGCAATCCCTATAGCGGCAGTGATCATGATGGTAACTGCTGGAAGCATCCAGATAAGCAGTGTCAGATAAGCCAGATTAGGACCACCAATCTTAAATCCGAGGGCGGTAATAGTTTGAGTGGAAGTAGGACCTGGAAGTATCTGGCACAATGCATGCAAATCAATCAATTCGTCTTCTGTCAGGTATTTCCTTTTGTTGACCATGGTTTCAAACAACATTGCCAGGTGCGCCTGTGGTCCGCCAAAAGCGGTAACAGAGAGTACGAATACATCTCTTAGGAATATATAATAACGGATTTTTTTGGTACGACTCATCTGAATATAATGCTGATATCAGGTTTTGGAAAGAATTATCTTTATAAGTGGGTTAAAATGTCCGTTATCTAGTAACATGCGAATCTGTCATGATTTAATTATCTAAATTTATAATAACTTTAGTCACATCAAAATTAAAACCGTAATGATAAGGAAGTTCTTCATATATATGCCAGCCCTCTCTATTGCAACTTTTTTTCTAAATTGCGGAGGAAATCAATCATCTGAAAAGGAAATTGTTAATGAAAATGATGCTACTGACATAGTTGAATCTGACCTGCAGGTCTCCTTGTCAGAGGTGATTTCACCTAAATTTCCAGATGCTGTTTTGGAAATGAACCAACCTCTGGAAGGTAATAACTATGATCCAGGGACAATTGAGTTTCAGTTCAATGTCAAGAATTATCAATTGACCAATCAGACATTGGATGCTGATACCAAGCAATGTGCCAATTCCGGCAAAGGCCAGCATATTCATTTTATTTTAAACGGTAGTCCTTATAAAGCTCTTTACGAACCTGCATATAAGGCTGAGTTGGATGTTGGAAATTATGTGGTGCTGTCATTTCTTTCGAGGTCATATCACGAAAGTTTAAAACACTACGGTGCTTATGTAATTAGTCAGTTTTCGGTTGGTGAGACCAAGTCAGAACCTGTCGATTTAACGGTGCCACATATGTTTTATAGCCGCCCAAAAGGAGAATACAAAGGACTTGATACAGAAAGAGTAATCCTGGACTTTTATCTGGTGAATACCGATCTGTCATCTGATGGGAACAAGGTACGTGCCACCATCAACGGAGAGCAATTTTTAATTGACAAATGGGCCCCTTATTTCATGGAAGGATTGCCAATGGGAGAGAGCACCATCAAGCTTGAATTAGTGGACCACACAGGCAATATTATTGATGGCCCGTTTAACAGTGTTGAAAGAACCATTTCTTTGGTTCCTGAGGATGCTATTTGAAAACCTGATTCAACACATCCAGGGATTTTACAGTGCCAAATTGTTCTATATTCCATCGGTAAAAGGACAACAGGACCTTCAACAAGTTAGCTCGTTGACTATTGCTTAAAGCAGGTGAGTTTGTGTAACTGCAGGTCAACATCTGGTCCATTAGTTGGCTTTCACGGCTGTGCAACCAATTTTCATTCAACTCACTTCTTAATTCCTCATGTATTTCTTTAGCACTTTGAGGGCGGAATCCCAAAAATCTGCTTAACTGAACAAGAAACACCAGATGAAAATTTTCTGAGGGCAACTCTCCAGAATCAAATTTCAAAATAGAATCCCATAAAAAATTGAACAGATCTTTGTTTTCCGTCTGTTCTTTAAGTGTTTTGGATAAGATCTCCAGAATGAACAGTGCAATGCCCGATTTCTTGGGCTTCAGGGTAATCGAATAAAAGGGGTGTTGACATTTAGCTTCAGAAAGACGCTGTAATTGTTTTTCTTCACGATAGTAGACTACCAGGTCTAACAAGGTCAATGGTTGGTATAAAGCGATTTTATTTCTTTTGGTCCTGAAGGAACGAATTCCGTTTATAATATAGCCCTGCAATCCCAGGCATTCTGTATAAATATTTACGATAATAGAGGTTTCACGGTACTTGATAAACTTCAACACCACACCCCTGGTTTTAACCAGCATATCAGTTAATTACGGCAATTTTCCCTATAAATGTTTCATTTCCGTCGGGGCTACTACTGAATACCAAATAAACTCCGGATTGAACCCGGCGTCCTTGAAAATCACGAATATCCCAAACTGCAGTACCTCCGGCAGCTTTAAATTCATTAACTAATTTGCCGGTTATGTCAGCTACTTTTACAATCGCATTGTTTACCAGTCCTGAAATACCTACCAGACCACTAAAATCACGGGTAACGGGGTTTGGGAAGATCCTTACCTGTGAATGCTCCGGTAGACCTTCGGTAGAAGTTCCACGAAAAGAGACTGTTCCCAGATCAGTTACTATAAATACCTCACCACTCAGGTCATTTACTTCGATATCGAGAATCTTGTTCGATGGCAAGGGACTATTTTCTAAGGTAAAGTGATATAACACCCTATCGCCCTGCGCGGTAAACAACCAGATGCCATTGTCGGTGCCAATCCATTTCTGATTGCCTCCGTCCACTGAAATACAGTTTATAGGTTCATCCCGTAGCAATGGGCGTCCATCTATCAATACTGGGCTGGCATTAACTGCCGGGTTTTCCAAGATATCAAACGGAAATGGATAATGAGTGATCCCCTTATCAGTTCCCACCCACACCTGACCGTTTTTGTCAATAGCCAGATCATTTACGTTCCGACTTGGAAGTCCACCTTGATCTTCAATATCAGTAAGATGTTTTTGTAGGGATGACTCCGGGTTGAAAACCATGATACCACCTCCATTGTTTGCATCAAGGCGCAGCCATAAATCGTCATTAGCTGCTATTAGCAGGTCAAGTGGAAATCTCCCGGCTTGAAAGGAGGCATTATAGGCCATCCAGGTTTCATCGGTTGGATTGAATTTATGAATTGAAGCTGGATTTCCAAAGTTTGTAGCCCAAACAGCGTCCGGGTTGTCTGAATAAATGCTACTTACAAAAACATTACGACCACCAGGTATGATGTTGATCAGGGTGCTACCAGGCGTAGATTCATCCAGGATCCTTACTTCACCCTCCGGGTCCCATTCAATAATCCCTTCACCAAATGAAGCAAAGTAATATTTTTTATTTTGACGGTTATAGGCAACATCAACAAGATCAGCAATCGCCGGGAAAAATTCGGTTTTTGAGGAGTTCGAAGAGTTATAACTGGTCCATTCTCCTTCTTCAAATAAATAAAATCCCAAAGTTGAACGGAGCGGGTTTCGCACCGCATTATAACCTGGAGGTAAGGCGATTATGGTATTGTCCTGATTAAAAACCAGAAAAACGCTATCAGAAAATGGCCCTGAAGGAAATTGGCTAATTAATTCACCGGATCTTGGAAATACCAGACCGTTGACGCTATCTGCCACCCAAAGTCCATCAGAATTCATGGCACTTGACTGAGGCTTCGGATAGACAGGATTTGCCAGTTCTTCCACTTTCAAGTCACTGATTGACAGTATCTTATATTCTGTGGTTAATAATGACGGACCTGATCCTGAATCCATATGCAATACCGGGCTTTCCAGGTCATAGTCTATTCTATCCCAAGAACCGCCCTGGTAAAAGTAGATGCCTTCTGTACCTACAGTGGCCAACAGTTGACTTTTAGTAGATCCGATGGTTGAAACCGGCAATTTTAGGATCCCAGCCAATGAATTAAAACGTTTCCAGTTTTTATAATCCTGTAGATTTACCGATGGATCCAGACTTCCGCCGATGACCCCCTGTTCAGTGGCTAGAAACAAGGTATCGAGAAAGACGGTCCCAAAATTAATGCTGATTACTTCTCCATTCTCTCCTATATTCGTGTAGGCTTCCATTACCTCATTTTTTATCAGGTCCAATACCACCACACCAAAATCTGAGGAAAGGTAGGCGATGTTGTTTTTGAAAGTAATATGTGAGATAGTTTTGGGCTGGGTAATTGGAGTTATCTTGATGGTGTTAATATTCGTAATCAGATTATCTTTCAGCAAATCAATATTCCCATTCCGGTAGGCAATAACCAGCATTTTCAAAGGATCATAATAGGCTATGGTTGATATTTCAGTATCACTAAGTCCATCGATCTTACTGATTCGATTTAAGCTTTGGTCTGGTAGGTCTAGAAAGAACAGACTATTTGCACCTGCGCAGAATGCACCGGTTTTGGTTAGTCCAATGCTCTTGGCATCCCGGTAACTAAAATGCGTTCTCCAGGATTCTAATGGAATATCATTTTGCGCAACCAACGAAGCACTGAGAATCATAAGACAGAAAATATTCCTGCTTTTCATGCAATCTATATAGTGGATTTATATAATATTTAAAACACTTAAATAGTTATTATAATGAGTTGTGTGTATTGATAATTTAGATTTTTAATTTATGATTCTGATGATAATTTTTAATTTTACAAAAATTAAGTTTCTCTCTCTCTTATTCAAAAGGAATAATTTTAATACATTCATTCTGTTATGAACAAGAAAGGTACAATCAACAGGGACTATATTAAATCATATAGTGCATCCTATACCAATAACATTCTGGACACAGCATTTAAGGAAGGTGCGTATTTACAAGGGAATGCCCTGACAAAATTATGCAACCCCGAGCAGATCAACTACAATTTGCTTAAAGCAATATTTCTGCAATGGGAAGCAGAGGTTAGTAAACTGCAAAATCCTTATTTTGATCATTCCGCCCCTGCAGTGAAAAATGCCCTAAAGACCTACCTGGATGTATTGTCCAGGCATATCAATCTGGACAAGGGTAGCTTAAGGCCATTGTTACAACAAGCTGTGGAGGAGACACTTTATCAAGTATTCTGCCCATTGTATTTTTTCGAAAATTTCTTGTGGCCTCCTGAAACTGGCAGCTTAATGCTTGTTGAAATCGCCAAACTCAGGAAGTTTGTAAGAATCAATCAGGAATTCTTAAAGGAGTTAATAGGGCAGTGGGAAGCAGAAAACAAAACAGAGATCAAATTATCGGAGTACAATAACGGGCTGCAACGGTTAAGCAGTCAGTGGGATCAGAAATGGGAATCTACAGAGGACTATGAGGTGGCCTTTTCTAAAGTAGTAGCCTTGCATCCTCAAACCATTTGGAAGCAGAAGATCCAGTCCGAATCGAAAGAATATAAGCAGATCCAAAATAATGTGAACCAGCAGTTTGCCCGGGAAATTGTGTCGCTAAATGACACCCTTCAAAAGGAGCACACAACACTGGCAGATCAGTTGAATAAAAATATTCAGCAAGTCGACAACATCAAGAAAAGCCTCAATATCAACCAAAAATTTAGATTTGTCAATGAGTTATACGGTGGTAATTCCAATGAGTTCAACCAGGTTCTTGAGATGATGGACCAATGCAAGAATTATCGGGAAGCCATTCAAATATTGGACAACAACTCCAGTCTCCGATCTGAATGGAATATGGACAACCCAGCAGTCAAGGAGTTGCTTGATCTGGTTTCAAAAAGGTTCAGTGAATCAGGACCTGCATTCGGTGGGCGTCCATTTTCAATAAAATAAAGATTAGAATACTAAATGCCAGCAGCGAAGAGCCCCCATAGCTGAAAAATGGTAGTGGAATACCGATTACCGGGAACAAACCAATGGTCATTCCTATGTTTACTGTAAAGTGAAAGAATAATATGCCAGCCACACAGTAACCATATACCCGGGAGAAGTTTGATTTTTGTCTTTCCGCGATAAATATTATTCTCAGCAGCAGTATTACAAATAGTGAAATTAATATTAAACTGCCAAGCCATCCATGTTCTTCCCCAATAGTGCAAAAAATGAAATCTGTGCTTTGTTCGGGGACGAAATCAAATTTGGTTTGAGTACCCTCAAGAAACCCCTTCCCAAAAAGCCCGCCTGAACCAATGGCGATTTTAGACTGGGTTACGTTATAACCATATCCCAAAGGATCTGCCTCGGGGTTTATAAACGCTTTTACCCGGTTTTGCTGATGGGGTTGTAATACACTGTTTACCACATAGTCTACGCTCATTACCACTCCCAGGGTAAGTCCCGCAATTGCCAAGATGACAGATATTTTATTTTTGGTACGTTTACCTATTACTATCAAGATCACCGCCACCGCTATTATTCCAATAATTAAATATAGTTGACCAAAAAGCAATGTTAAGACAAATAGCGCCACAGCAATTATACCAGCAAGCACCAACAGGGGAGAAAGTCCTTCACGATAGAAAACAAGTACAAAAGCACCGAATACAAGAGCCGATCCGGTGTCGCCTTGCAGGATTATAAGTATTGCTGGGATGCTTACGATAAACCCAAGGATTCCCCAGGCTTTAAAGTTATCAAGTTTTACTTGAGGTTTACTCAAGAATTTTGCCACTGCCAGAGCTGTAGCGAATTTGGCAAATTCCGCTGGTTGAAAACGTACAAAACCCAGTTCGAACCAGGACTTTGATCCACTTACTACAGTTCCAAATACCAATACAGCAATTAGTAAAAGGACTACTATTGCGTAGATTGTATAGGAGAATGAGTCAAAAAAACGAGTATCCAATATCATGATCAGGGTAACTACTATGATCGAGATGCCAAACCACAACAATTGTTTCCCGGAGTTTAGAGACAGGTCAAAAATGTTTTGATCCAACTGGCTATCGTACACCACTGCATAGATGTTCAGCCAGCCAGCCAGAGCCAGGGCAACGACTATAAGAATGGTCAGCCAATCAAGTTTACTGGCATTTATGTCATCAGCGCGCTTCAATATAAAAATTCACCATTTAAGACATACTCTTCCATGTGGGAGCGATCAGTACACCCTTTTAGATATCGTTCTATCATTAGGCCGGCGATAGCCGCGCCTGCCCTAGCCCCTTGACCGCCGTATTCCACATAAACTGATAGAGCAATTTTAGGATTATCCTTAGGAGCAAAAGCTATAAATACAGAGTGGTCCGGACTATTTATATTTTGTACAGTACCGGTTTTCCCACAGACTTCAATGTCTGGAAGCTTGGCCCTGTATTGGCCGGTTCCGCTCCTTACTACCTCGGCCATCGCCTCAACGGCTACCTCAAAAAACTTAGAATCTACCGTAGTATAATGTTTCACCTGGTATTCAGGTAGAGGTTTATCATTTTCTCCAATTGCTTTAATAAAGTGAGGCTTAATATAGAATCCGCGATTGGCCACAATAGTAGCAAAATTGGCCATTTGCAATGGCACCACCAGGTTTTCCCCCTCACCGATTGCGATAGACTGTATGTTTGAAAATTTCCAATTTTTACTCTGATAGGCGTTATCATAGTAAGATACATTGGGAATCATACCTCCCTTTTCATTGGGCAGATCAACGCCAATAGGCGAACCAAGCCCAAAACTAGCAACATGAGCTCGCCATTTTTCCAATCCAATCCTGGTATCTTCGTAAGTGTTATCTGATATTCCCTGATTAATCATTTTTCTTGAAACCTGTACAAAATATGGGTTGCAGGAATTGGTAATGGCACCTTGAAGATTTTCATAGTTGTGGGACCCGTGACATCCAATAATCGCCCTGTTGCAACGCAACCTGGTGCCTTCGGTAATAACACCTTCTTGCAATGCTACCAGCGCTTGTATGATTTTAAATATGGAGCCCGGCCGGTACATGGCCATTAGAGGACGATTATATAGAGGCTTAAGACTGTCATTCGACAGTATTTTGAAGTACTCACTGTAACTACGTCCCGTAAGTAAATTAGGGTTGTAGGAAGGAGCTGATACAAAGCTGAGGACCTCACCGGTTGATGGCTCGATGGCAATAACGCTACCAATCTTACCTGCCATCAGGGTTTCGGCGTATTCCTGAAGATCAATATCAATGGTACTGACCAGGTTTTCACCGATTTGGGGTAAAGTATCCAGCCGTCCATTTTTAAACGCACCTTTCTCAAGCCCTCTTACATTTACCATTCTATACTTTACTCCTCTTTTGCCCCTGAGAGCTTCCTCGTAATACGATTCCAAACCACTGATACCTATATAGTCTCCCTGGCGATAGTATTTGGCAGTATCCCGTTCCAATTGATATTTACTAATCTCTCCAATATAACCGAAGGCATTGGCCATTCCATGGTAAGGGTATGCACGGACAGTTCTGGGAATGATATAAAATCCGGAATAATCCACCATCAGGTCCTGCATGGAAGCAAAATCTTCATTGGAGAATTGCTTTAGAAATATAGATGGTCTATACCAGCTATATGATTGGGCCTGATATATTTTTTCTTTAAATTCAACTACGCTAATTCCCAGTTGTCGACAAAAGTCCACTGTGTCTGGTAGTACCACTTCCCTGGGTACTACCATAAGATCATAAACAGGCTTATTGTATACGATCAGTCGATTATTCCTATCATAGATGAGGCCTCTGTAGGGATATTCTATCAGTCGCCGCATCACGTTATTTTCAGCGGCAAGCTGATAGTTCTTATCCAATACCTGAATAAAGAAAAGCTTGATAATAAAAACAGCCCCGATTACTATAAATGTAAATCTAATAATATTGGACCGATTGTCTTTCATAACCCTCTGGATGATCGGTAAAACAAATATTGCAGGATGACTATAACCAATAAAGTCAAAATAGTACTGGATATTACTTTAACGATGGTAAATCCCAATAAGTGTAATCCCCCAGCTTCAACAAAAAATAATACCATATGATGAATGAAGATCAGGGGAAAGGTAAATGTTAAAAACCACATTAAACCCATTACTTTAATAGTGGGCTTCATTCCTATTTCATAGCCTCCTCTCGGTGGTACGGTCTTGGCCCAGTAGGGTCTTAAGAAAGCAATGAGCACGCAGGCAGCTGCATGTATACCCAAGGTGTCATAAAAAATATCTATTAATAAACCACAAATGAATCCGATAATCAGTAACAGTGCAGGTCTTGTTTCAAAAGGAAATAGTAAAAGGAAAGCCACATAAACATAGCAAAAAGCCACATCAAAGAGAACCATGTTCCGTACTACGGTTACCTGTAATAACAGATACAAAACAAATGAAATGATCAGCCCGGGAATGTGTTGATTGTTCATGTGTTACTCGATGACATTTTCCAATGAGTCCTTTTCAGTCTTTAAAGTATTGGAGACCACGAAGACAAAAGATAGCTGGTCGAACTTGGTGGCAAACGCAACCTCCAAGTCATAATAAGTGCTTTCTTCCTTGAGGTCGACTTTCGATACCACTCCAATCGTTACTCCTGCTGGAAATACGGCATTATATCCAGAGCAAACCACACTATCTCCAACATTGACAGCTACATGTCTGGGCACATACAATATTTCTGCTTTTTCAGGATTACGTCCATTCCATTTAACCGTACATAGGGTATTGGTCCTTTTCAATAATGCCGATGTTAGTACATC
>CAZOJZ010000080.1:0-3920 GCA_964580205.1 uncultured Roseivirgaceae bacterium | reverse complement strand
AGACCAGTGAAAATCACAATCCCCTGTCCGGTTTCTGTGTAGATCCCTAATCCAACTATCAGTAGCCCGGTAAACATAAGTGCCAGCCCCATAACTTTAAAGGCCAGATGATTCTGTGAGGTATTCGAACTAGATTCGGGGAGGGGCTGTTTTACCGTTGACTCCATCCTTGTTTCCGAAGTGGGGAGCGTCAATTCAAATATTCCCAGGATCAACAGCGGCACCAGCACTCCTACCATCATTTCGGCTGCACGATCCAAGGTAACTTCAAATAAAACCGGTGAAAGAAATTTAAAAAACAGATTTATCAACAGTCCAAAGACGGTGGTAGTGACAATTGAAAATGATGTTTGACGTTTGGAAAATAAAGCCCAAATCGGAGGGGCAAATAAGGGAGCCCCGGTAATAGCGCCTACACTTAATACAACTTCCACGATCCCGCCCATACTTGGTACCAGTAACGCTACTCCAATGGTGAGTAGTCCCAGTAATACTGTGGAGAGCCTGGCTATTTTCATAAGATTCTGCTCCGATACCGTATTTCTGGCCCTTTTAAATATATCATTGGTGAATACTGCAGCAGACATGTTGAGTGTAGTAGTTACCGAGCTGGCGGTGGCAAAGATCATTCCTCCCAACATCAAGCCCAATAATCCTTGGGGAAGCACTTGTTTGCACATCAACAAAAATGCGCCTTCATTTTCTATCCCATTCAGGTTACCGCCTTCCAACAGCCTGTAGATCATAGGGGGCATCATCCAAAATATGGGACTTATCAAATACAGGGCCCCAAAAAGCCAGCCTACCTTCTTCGCATCTTTCTCCGATCTTACGCTGCTATAGCGCTGAACATATGCCCAGTTACCGCCAATAAAAATGGTGTTATAGAACATGAAGGCCACTAAAAACCCCATGGAGTATTCATCATTTATCAGATTAAAAAACCCATCGGGTGATTTTTCTATGAATTGACTTGGGCCACCAATTTCCTGGAAAGCCAAAGGTATAACAATGATCAGTCCCGCCGATAAAATTACGAACTGGAGCACATCGGTGATCACCACCGCCCAAAGACCCCCCGCAGCGGTATAGGCGATGATCAACAAACCAATAGCTATGATGGATATTTCAACCGAAAGTCCCGTGGAAACATTGACCAGCTTGGCAACAGGGTATAAAAAGGCCCCGGTGGTAACAAAGCTTAGCAGTAAAAACAGGTAACTATAAAATTGCTTCAGGGGTGCACCAAAACGATTACCAATATATGCTCCAACGGTTAATGCCCCGGTTTTTCTCCATTTTGGAGCAATATAGAAACCAATAAAAAAACCGCTCAAAGCCATTGTCCATTGAATGGTGATGGCTACCCATCCGTACTGATAGGCAATAGATCCCCAGACCACGAAGGTGCCAGCCGAAAAGAAACTCATAAACAACGATAACCCGCTAAGCCACCAGGGCAAAGCGCCACCGGCGGCAAAATATGATTTCATGGAGGAGCCGGAGCCGGTGAAGGCCATCCCAGCTAACAGTACCATTAGGGCGAAAAGGACGATCACAACATAGTCTAATGCCAGCATCGGTTGTCAGTTTATATCCACACCAAATACAGATACCGGAACATTTTCAGATGGCCGGAAAAACCTGAAAGTTAGCTCAGAAGTTTCTACAGGTGGCTCTAAGTAGATTTCATTGCGGGTTTGATGGTTTCCCTTTTGTTCATAGATCACCTTATTACTATTGTCAAATACTTGATAATCGTTAACTACCAATGGCATCACTCGTTCGGTATGGCTCCAGATGGATGTTTCCATAGGATGATCGAAATCCGTGTCAAAGCTCAATAATATCTTATGTATCTTTTTTGGAGATGGCCATTTCAACCGCAGCTCAGGAAATGGATCATCCAAGTCCGCAACCCAGGCATTAGGTTGAAGAAAGGGCCGGTAGTAGCCATTTATTAAATTGGATACACTAAAACAGGTCAAGGCTGGTGTAATGGACATGGCAATATTATGCCCATTAGGTCTGCGTTCAGGGGTCCAGAATTCAAAGGAGTCAAAACCGATTTCCGGGTCTGGCTGCTGTCGGCCGAAGTTAGAGACAGCTTTGTTTTGTTTGTTAAACACACTGACAAGGCCGGTAACTCTGGAATTGCTACACTTGATTTCTACCTCCGGGTTTTGGTGGACACAAAGAAAAACGTAACAAGCTTCGTCTAACTTGGTATTGAAATCTAGCTTGATTGGGTGTACACCCTGTTTTAAGTCAATTTGTTGCTCACCGAGAAGTTCATCGGGTGTATAGTTAGATGCTTTGGAGCTTTTGCGTAAACTGATAGTAATTGTGGAAGTTTTAAAGGTCTTCACTTCAAGGTCGAAGACAGGAACTGGTCCCCGAGGTAAAGGAAGCAGTTGCGCAGCACCAAAAGTGAGGCTACGCCAGGGGCCATCAAACGGAAGCAGATCCAGGGATAATGAGGAAGAGGGGGTTATGGTGTAGTCCGGTTCGATTGTTACCGGTAGATAAGGAATGTACTGCCCGGCTTTTAATAGCTGTTGTTGCAGGGATTTTACCCTGTTGTTAAGTAATAAGTCTGCCGGTTTCCATTTTTTTCTAATACACATAGCAGCTGCCAAGCCAACTGCCTGTGCAGAATGGGCACAGGTCATCATCACCCGGGTAGATCCAAACGCCAGGTGTGAAGCGCTGATGATTCGGCCAGCCAGAAAAAGATTATCAATATTTTTACTGATCAGGCAGCGATAGGGAATTTGGTAAACTCCCTTGCTGTGCCATTGATTGCATCCGGGTTTTTCGCTAAACACGCCATCCGCAGGGTGAATGTCTATGGCCCAACCGCCATAGGATACTGCATCATTGAATTGCGTTTGTGAAACGATATCTCCTTGGGTTAACATATAATGTCCTTCGAACCGTCGGCTTTCCCGTTTGCCAGGAATATGTCCTACCCACTCCAGGGTCAGGTTGGCTGCTTCGGGGAATTTCCCGGAGTTTTTAATATAGTCCCAGACGCCGTACACTACTTTCCACAATTCCCATTTAATGGTTTCAGTATCATGAACTGTATCCAACCTGCCGCCATACTCGATCCACCACATCCAACAGGCCTGATCTTTAACCGAGAAATTCCGGTAACGGGGCACTTTGGTAATGTCTTTCAATGCATACTTTGGAGGTATGAACTGCACCGGCTTACCTACATCTTTACTCATAAAGTAAATAGAATGCCCCAGTAGTTCGCCGTATTCTTTGGAAGGAGCAAAAGGTTCATTGAACTCCTCACTGGACTCTGCTCCCATGCGAAATGCAGCACCGGATTGAAAACCAACAATGCCATCACCGGAGGCATCGCAAAACAACGGTGCCGTCACTTCGTATTGGGTGGAATTCTGACTGCAAAAGGCGCTCACACCTGAAATGGATTGCGCTGAAGATTTGTGGGTAGCATATACCGCAGTGTTTAACAATAGGGTGATATTTTGCTCTTCCCATATTTTCTCCAGTAAAATAGTATCGAAGATCAACGCATTGCCTTCCGGGTTGCGAAAAATATTCTCTATTACCAACTCATCGATCACCCCCCCTTCCCTGGCCCACCGGTTGTTATTACCCATATGCGAAGTGGCGCCCAACGCCCATAGCCGCACTTCGCTGGAGGCATTTCCTCCCAACACCGGTCGGTCCTGAATAAGCACTACTTCAATACCCTGCCTGGCTGCAGTCAGTGCACAGCAAGTGCCTGCTAAACCACCACCGATTACTACCAGGTCAGTGGTTAGTTTTATGGTTTTGGATGAACGATGCGTTTTGGCCTGGTCAATATGCATTTGCCAATTTCATATTCATATTCAATTTCAAATTTAAAACTCAATTTCAAGCACCGTAAGAAACTGCTA
>CAZOJZ010000079.1:0-1712 GCA_964580205.1 uncultured Roseivirgaceae bacterium | reverse complement strand
CTTTCAATCTCAGTTTCTGCTATTTTGATGATGTAGCCGTTTTCTAACCATCGCAATTGTTCCAGGGATTCTGCTAACTCCAGTGATGAGGGTTGCAGATGAGAAACTTCCTCTAGGATATCAATGCGGTACCCATAAATTCCAATGTGTTTGTAATATGATTGTTGATTTATCCACTGATCTTTATTTACATTTCTCAGGTATGGTAAAGCAGTTCTGCTAAAATAAAGCGCTTCCTTGTTTTTATTCCAAATCACTTTATTCACATTGTTGCTATTGAGCTCCTCTTGGGTGGTAATCTTTTTGGCTAGTGTGGCCAATTCGGTTTTGCCATCCAGTAGTGAAGCTAATAAATCTATTTGCCTGGGGTCTATGAATGGTTCATCACCTTGAATATTGATCACGTAATCATATTTATCGGTTTGTTTTTGCAGGGTCTCCAGGCATCTTTCGGTACCATTTTTATGTTCCACGGAAGTCATAACTACTTCTCCGCCAAAATTTTTAACGTGTTCAAAGATCCTGTTATCGTCAGTGGCCACCAGGGTTTTGGCCAGTGTTTTAGATTTAAGAGCTTGGAGATATACCCTTTGCACCATTGATTTCCCGTTAATATCGACCAATGCTTTCCCGGGAAACCGGCTTGAAGCATAGCGGGTTGGTATAATTCCTAAAATTTCCAAACTTACATTATTAGATGATTAGTTTATAACAAGATACTAAAGTTGTACCTATTCTCTATCTTCCTTCACTTGCAAAGTTGCCCCTTCTTCATTTATTACTATGATCTGTGCATCTTTCTTGATATAATTTCCCCTGGTATAAGCATCATAGATAATATCATCGATCAATACTCTGCCACTAGGGCGTAATACAGTATAAGCAATTCCCTTTTTTTCCAACATTGATTCGGATCTGAATGTTGAGGTATAGCCCTCTTTCGTATCCTGTACATGCTGTAGTGCAACTCTTTTAAAAAACTTGGATGTAGTGAGCCTGACTCCACCTAAAAACATCAAAATAAAGCTTCCTAATATTCCTGTTATGGTAGTAAACACTGCTCTGAAAATTTCATCAGCACCAACAAAAGAAAAATCAAACACATCGTTATTAAGCATGATCAGGATCAGCGAACCAACAGACATGGTAATTCCTGAGATACCTGCTAATCCAAACCCCGGGATAACAAATATCTCAAGGGCTATGAGCAACACACCCACGAAGAACATGATTATTTCCCAGTTTGCTGCCAGCCCATTTAAATAATAGGGAGTTAGGTATAACACCAACGCTATGGCAGCAGCAACAATTGGAAAGCCCACACCGGGAGTCTGCAATTCGAAATAAATACCTCCTACTATCACTAGAATTAAGATTCCGCTAATAACTGGATTCAGAAAAATAGCTATTATATTCTCTGTTGCCCCCAGTGTAAATTCTATCAATCGGTAATCATCTATTCCTGCTTTAGTCAAAACCTCATCAACACTACTTCGTTGCCCTTCACAAAATCCATGCTGAACAGCTTCTGATGTTGAAAATGTTAACACTTCCCCTTCTTCGGTAATACCTTCGATTTCGAGTGATTCATCAACCATGGCCTCGGCAATTTTAGGATCCCTTCCTTTGGCTTCGGCAGTGGATCTCATTATCGACCGCATATAGGATTGGTATTTATCAGGGGCGGCTACACCTTCTGCTGTCACAACAGT
>CAZOJZ010000078.1:0-2113 GCA_964580205.1 uncultured Roseivirgaceae bacterium | reverse complement strand
GTTGGTCGACGAAATAATATTGAATTTAAACCAGATATATAAACATACCCTCTAGAATATGAGACAGGTTAAATATTTATTGGGCCTATTGATCGTTATGGCCTTTGGTAGTTGTGGCGTTAGTGATGAAAACAACAATGTTGGGCCCAACAATCTAGGTGGAAATGCAAACTCCAACGACTGGTTGGTACCCATTAATGAGGTTTTTGACGGAGGTCCTGGCAAGGATGGTATTCCGGCGTTGGAAAATTCTGAGCTAACTACGCCTGAGGTGGCCGAGGCTACTTATTTAGATCCATTGGATTTGGTGATCGGTTATAAATCCGGTGATGAAGTGAGGGCCTATCCCCATAAAATATTGGATTGGCATGAAATTGCTAATGACAAGATCAATGGCGAGAATGTGGCCATTACCTATTGCCCCCTCACCGGAACTGCTATAGGATGGAATAGGGAGCTCAGTAGTGGACTAACCACTTTTGGTGTATCAGGTTTCCTGTTCAACACCAACTTGATTCCATTTGACCGTAAAACAGATAGCAATTGGTCGCAGATGTTGTTGAAAAGTGTCAATGGCACCTTAATAGGGAGCGAAATTGAGACTTTTCAAGTGGTAGAAACTACCTGGTTTAACTGGAAAACTATGTATCCCGATACCAAAGTTTTATCTACCAATACCGGGTTTCAGCGCAATTATAATCGTTTCCCCTATGGTGATTATAAGACTAACAACAACAATATATTATTCCCGTTCTCTCCCCAGGATCCCCGTTTGCCTAACAAGGACAGAGTACACGGAATTATTATAAATGGGAAGGCCAAGGTTTACCCAATAAAAAGTTTTAATAACGATGTAACCATTATTGAGGATTCGTTTGAAGGGAGGGATCTGGTCATTGTGGGAAGTATCACACGTAACTTTGCCAATTCTTTTGAAAGTGTTTTGCATGACGGTACCAAGCTATCCTTTACTGCCTTGCAGGATGCAAAATCAGTGGTAATGGAAGATTCAGAAGGTAATCAATGGGATATATTTGGGATTGCGGTAAATGGTCCACGGCAGGGTCAACGGCTTAATCCTACTCAATCTTTCATTGGCTATTGGTTTTCCTGGGGTGCTTTTTACCCCAATCCGGAGATTTACAATCAAGGTTAGTTGAAATAAATCAATAAATTGGATTTGATTACCAGGTAAATTTCAATTATATAAGCTAAGGAACTTAATACACTCACTTTTTGTAGTAATGTAGTTTAAACTTTAAAATTCTTTTAACGGGACATGAAAGTTTACTCAATCCTAATTATCGTTCTTGTTGGATATGCTTTAGCCAACACCCGGTTTAATCATAAACACAAAAAATGAAAAACACACTTTATTCCTTAATCCCAACTCTCGTCCTTGGAATAATAGCATGTGGGGACGATGAGGCAGGCTCGAGTTCGGGCTCAATTCCGGACGCGTGGTTGGTTCCCAGCAACGAGGTGATTGAGGCTCTAGGAAGAGATGGCATTCCATCATTACAAAACCCTGAATTCACTACACCCCAGGAAGCCGATAATACCTACTTGTTTCCCACAGATTTAGTGATTGGATATAAATCCGGAAACGAAGTGAAGGCTTATCCTCATAAGATCCTTGATTGGCATGAAATAGTCAATGACATGGTAGATGGAAAGAGTCTGGCCATAACCTATTGTCCTCTTACTGGAACTGCCATAGGTTGGGAGACGGAAATCGATGGGGAGGAAACCACTTTTGGTGTTTCTGGCCTGCTTTATAACACAAACCTCATCCTATTTGATCGCAAGACCGATAGCAAATGGTCCCAGATGTTGCTGCAGAGTGTTAATGGTGAACTTATTGGGACACATATTCAGACCTTTCAGGTGGTGGAAACCACTTGGGCTTTCTGGAAAGCCATGTATCCGCAGACCAAGGTGCTCTCAATAAACACTGGACATTCCCGAAACTATTTTAATTTCCCTTACGGAGAATACCGCAACAATGATAACCTTATTCTATTTCCTTTTACCCCTGAGGATTCGAGGTTGCCCAACAAAGATCGGGTACATGGAGTAATAGTGGATGGCGAGGCCAAAGTATACCCCTTGA
>CAZOJZ010000077.1:0-1698 GCA_964580205.1 uncultured Roseivirgaceae bacterium | reverse complement strand
CAACGGTCAATTGCTAGCTCCCTCCTGCCTTAGCATTACTAGATACTAGTTATAAATAACGGTATTTTGGAGAAATGGATGGAATCGTTATACTAGATTGATCTTAACTTAAAATAAATCAAGCATGAGAAAAATTAATATACTGCTTTTTGATGAGGTCGAATTACTAGATTTTGCAGGACCATTGGAAGTCTTTAGCGTAGCAGATTACCTGCAGCCAGATCTAGACCTTCAAGTATTAACCATAGGGTTTGAAGCAAACATTACGGTGACCAAATCCAAAATTAGGGTGATCCCTAATCAAGTAAACTATGCTGGTGAAATGGATTTATTAATTATTCCAGGAGGTATTGGTACACGTCAAATCATAACCAGTCAGGAACCTCTTAACAGGATCGATTCGCTAATTAAAAATTCCAAAGTGACTGCATCTGTATGCACTGGTGCTTTGATACTTGGCAAACTGGGTTATTTGAGAGACCAAAGAGCTATTACTCATAGAAAAGGGATTGAAGAATTAAAGCAAATAGATAATACAATTACTATTGACCAAAGTCAGCGCTTTGTCGACAATCACAAATTTTTGACGGCAGCAGGGATAAGCGCCGGAATAGACATGAGCTTGTACTTGGTTCAAAAATATTTTGGATTGAAGTTGAGGGAACGAGTACAAACTTATATGGAATACAATGATTGATTAATAACCTCGGGCTATTTGTCTGACATAGCTACCAGTCGAATGACTGCTTTCGGCCAAAAGCGGCCGTTCGACTCACTGCGGAACCCCACCTTCTCCAGCATCTTTTGCCATACGAGGTCCGTACGTACCGGTGGTGTGAGAGGCGCACCGTGGGCTTATGGCTCACGGTCGCCTACACGATTATGGGGATTTTCATTCGGTGTATCCCAGTTCTGGAAGTATTACATTCATTAATTGCCATTTCGTAACCTCATTCTGACGATTTGCCATAATTATGATTGTCAAGTTCTTTTCAATATCTCGAAATAAAATAGATTCATTTGCTACCCAATCACCATTTTGGAAAATCAAATGATTATTCCCGTTCCATTTCTTCCATCCAAATCCATAATGAGTTGTTGTACCATCATTCAATTTGCCATCATCATATGCTCTTGCCATTGTTTCTTCTGAAACAAGTTGTTCTTGATAAAGCGCTTGGTCCCATTTTATTAGATCATTACTTGATGAGTAAATACCTGTAGCACCGGGGTAGGAATCTAAAAACCATTCTCTGACCTTGTTCTTTTTGTCATAGCAAATAGCTCTTGGACGTTTCCATTTGTCCTTGGTCAGTAAGAAGGTATTGGTTAAGTCAAGAGGTTGAAATATTTCCATATTTAAAAAAGTTTCAAATGATTTCCCAGATACTTCTTGGACTATTGCGGCTAACAAAGAATATCCTAGATTACTATATTGGAATTTATCTCCTGGTTCAAATGAAAGTTTGGGCTTTTTACTTACAACATAGTCCACAAGCTGATCGATTGTAACCAAATCACTTTTGTATGATCTCTTCAGTCCACTGGTATGATTAAGTAGATGTCGAATGGTTACGTTTTTATAAGGAATATTTTCCAAATACTCCATGACAAAATCATCGTAACCAAGTTTTTGTCGCTCCTCCAAAATCATCACCGCCATTGCGGTAAATGTTTTAGTAATAGAGGATAATGGCA
>CAZOJZ010000076.1:0-22238 GCA_964580205.1 uncultured Roseivirgaceae bacterium | reverse complement strand
AATGTGATACTCTGAATGTCGTAAAATAGACGACTTCTTCTCTTATCAAAAACCCAGTCTTCCATTATCTCAAGTACCTCGACATCTTTGGGGTAGAAATAATCAGCACTGGCGGCAGAAGCATCAGCTTGTTGGTCGCTTTTCTCTTCATCTCCCCAGCCAGTGTCATCGCCCCAACCGTCATCATCACCCCAAGCATCGTCCTCGGTAAATCCCATGGCCTTTTCCTCATCAGAAAGACCATCTCCACCGTAAACCGGCATTTTTAGATTTTCGAGGAATTCCTCTTTGGACATTCTGGTCAACAGGGAATCATTCTTGTAGGGAAAGAGTATACCAGCATTCACGCCTTCAATAATGATCTTTGTGATCTCATTATTAAAAGCAAAGAATGAACGATTCTGCTTCTCGAGCAAGTCCATACGACGCCATAAACGTTTTTTGTACATAATGTCGTAATCAGGGATTCCTGAGGTGGAATTATGGTTTACATAATTCGGCGTTTCCTGGGCCATGATTGGGTTATTGGCTGCTACTGTTGCCAGTAGGACCAATATGAGTACATAACTTAATTGCTTCATATCACCTATTATTAATTGAGGGGTACGTTGAAAAATACGTTACCCACGTTGACATTCTCGGTCTTTCCACGGAAATTCATGCGCTGTACACGCTTTACTTCCACTACTACTCGATCACCAGGCTTGGCCTTCTGCATCAAATTACCTATAGATAGAGATTCCTTAGTCACCTTAGATGGGGGTGCCACTGGGCGCTTACCCCTTGCCAAAGTTACCTCCCATCCGGTTACCCGGTAACGGGCATCTTTTGGAAGGAAAGTTTTAAAATCCTCATCCGGTATGGCTTTGATATTCAATTGTCGTAAAGCGCTGATATTCTCACCTTGTTTGTAGTTTACCTCTTTACCTCTGTTATATAACTTTATTTCAGGTTTCGGAATACGTCTTACTCTGAAATTTTCCGTTCCCAGCAGATTTCCACTATTGTAAACATTTAGTTTTACATCAGCAGCGTTAGGCACAACCGTTACCTGCCCGGTTTTAGCACCTCTAATAGTCTGTGCGCCGGTTGCTGTAAATGTAGGGTTGTAAGCTGAACCCAACTGAGGACAGTTTACCTGCAGCTCATTAGCGCAATTCAGATATAATGCCTGCACTGAAGCAGACTGTACCTGAATTACAGGTCTGGCCACAAAATATTCAATAGTATCGCGATAAACACTATCCTTCAAGGTTACGGTAGCTATATAGGACTGCTTGGAAATTCCTTCCTTATCATAATTCCCGCCTTTGGCCACAAACTCGATCTTACCTTTACCATTGATCACCTCGATTTTAGTACCATTAAAGGTCATATCGGGGTTTTCGGCAGCAGATGAAGAAGCAGCGATAAAAAGAGCGGCTTCATACTTAGCGCCTGCAGCTACCACCCGTGAATTGGGCAAGGCAACCAGATTGATCTGGTCAAACTTCAGATCCTCTGCTCCAACATCCCGAGCCAGCTTTTCTAAAGCTGCAGTTTCCCTGTTGATGATCTCAGTTTGAAACTGACTGATAGTTGCCAGACCGGCCACCATGGGAGTTTGGTCAAATTGCAAGGTGGCAAAATCCCTTTTTCTTGCATTCTTATCTTGCTTGAAAAGAGGGTGGTCTTTACCATCCAACGCCAGATCTCCGTACTCATCACCGGTTTTAGCACTCAGGAATGTCGTATAACCATTCAGTAAATCCTTCAGCTTTTTGCCCTCCTTTTCTTTAATCATCATGCGGGCTATTCTCTCCATGTTCTTTATACCTTTGGGAGTCACACCATCTTCCTCGTAGTCACCAGTTACCTTGATCATCCTTTTCTTGAGCTCATCAAGTTCGGATAATACTTTGGTGGTTTCAGTGCGTACATCCTGTGCGGTTTTCAACACGGCAATGTCCTTTGCTCTTTTACCTGACTCTTCTACCTGGACCTCAATACGTCCTACTGTTCCATTGTTCTTCGCCTCACCATCAACCACGGTTTTTTCCATGGTCCTGTTCATAAAGAGAAACTTTTCAAGAACAGTATTACTAACGTTTAGGGCCAACAATGCAGTCAGTACCAGATACATCATCCCGATCATCTTTTGTCGGGGGGTTTCTTTAGCTCCTGCCATCTGTTTTCTTATTTACCTGTTTAACAAAAATTTAGTAAATGTTAACCTTGCGTTCCTTGCATGGCAGTTAACATGTTGCCATAAACCGTGTTCAATCTGGTCAAGTTCCCAGTAAGGTTTGACAGCTGTGTTTTAAACTGTTCTGATTGCTGTGAAGCTTCAGCCATGCTATCCATTGCTGTGGATATGTTGGCGTAGAATTTATTCATTGCCTTCAGATGACTATTTGCATCTTGCAATTCAAGCTCATAAACAGCATTCAGCGCACCCAAATTCTTAGTCACGGTCTGTACCTGTTCGTGATATTGTCTGGCGTCTTCAGATGCAGTAGTCATTTCTGACAATGCTTCTACAGTAGCCCCGTAAGAACGGTTCATATCCACTAATGATTGAGATGCACTCTTTACATTTTGAGTGTACTCATTGGTAGCTAACGCAGCATCACTAAGGTCAGACATTTTGTCAACTGAATCTGATAAATTATGGAATCCTTTTCCAAGACTGTCAATCAACTCAGGGCCAATCTTGGCGCTTTCCAATAAATGATCAAGTTGCTTACTTACAGAACCGTTGCTACTTTCAGCCACCAGACCGTCACCGTCATACTCATCCGACAATTCGGGGTACACTTTCGCCCAATCCGGCTCATTATGCTTAGGCTCAAAGGCACTGAAGAAGAAGATAATTGCTTCTACAGTCAAACCAACTGCCAACATAAGGTCTGCACCCGGGTAATGGTTAATTTTGAACAGCGCTCCCATAATTACAATCGAAGCGCCAATTCCGTAGATTTTAGGCATTATTGAGGTGTAAAACAGCTCAACAAATCCACCTTTTCTTTTGCTCATTATTACTAAAGTTTAAAGTTTGAAATCCAAAAAAATGTTTTGCAATGTGTGTTAATCTCGAGTTGGATTGATTAGTTAAACTCCTCGCCTGATGAACGGCCCAAGTTGGTCATAGCACAACGGAACCCTATAAAGGCGGTGGCAGAATCCTTAAATTCGTAAGAACGCGTACCTGTTTCCAGGTAATACGCCACGTCCTTCCAAGATCCCCCACGGATTATCTTGCGTGGCTCACCCTCATCATAATATGTGGGGTTAAGATCCCATACTACAGGCACTGCAGCAGGGTTAAAAGCATCTTCACACCATTCTGAAACATTGCCAGCCATATCGTAAAGACCATAGTCATTAGCGAAATAAGAGGCAACCGGAGCGGTGTAGGCAAACCCATCATCGTAGTAATTACCCCTTCCGGTCTTAAAGTTGGCCAGCATGCAACCTTTCGAGTTTCTTATATACGGGTTACCCCACGGATATTTTGCCAGGTCGCGACCCCCGCGGGCAGCATATTCCCATTCTGCTTCAGAGGGTAACCTGAAGTTCGGCATTACGAAATCTCCCACTCCTTCACGATACTCATTTAGGTAATCTGTTCTCCATTGGCTGAAATACTTTGCAGCCTCCCAGTCAACACCAACTACCGGATAGTCATCGAATGCCGGGTGGGCATAATAATATACCATCAACGGATCTCCCATATGGTGGGCGAAATCTTTCACCCAAACGGTAGTATCGGGGTAAAGTTCCTCCATAATAAAATCCTCACCAAGTACAGATGCTGAATCTTCCAGCATAATTTCCATGAATTGGCGGTATTCGTTGTTGGTAATCTCGGTATCATCCATGTAGAATGGACCGATGGTTATTTGCTTGTTGTAGTTTATTTGGGTAGCCGCAACATCCTGGTCGGCTTGACCCATATGGAAAGTACCCGCGGGGATTGCTACCATTCCATAAGGTATGGTCATAACAAAACCTTCCCGGCCCTGTACTCCAACCAACTCTCCACGATCATCCTTACTACCTTTAAAGAACAAGCCGCAACTTTGCATTGCAAAAGCTACCAACACCCCCAGGGCTACCGTTCTTATGTTAGACACCATTTTCATAACACCTTTAAATTTTAAAGTATAAGTATCAATAATTAATTTTATAACTCAAATCTGCTTATTTATGAATCCAAAAGTATAGGTTATGACCTACCCTTCATAAGGAATACCTACGAAAACCTGCGGTTTGTAAGATTTTGAAAGAAAATGAACAAATTCGTTTTTTAACAACTTTTACCTGTAACAAACAGATCCCCAAGGGGCATTAATATCACACACAATATTAATTAATGCCTGAATCGAGGGGTTCTAATAATTTTCCTTCCTCCAACAGAAGGCACTGGTAACGTATAACTCAACATCACTTCGTGGGAGGTTGGTTCCTTGACATCCTGGGCACTAACAATATAGTCGAAAGCATAACCCAATTTCAACGCATTGTCTTTTAAAAAGCTATACCCTAGCAAGCCAATTAAGGCATCTGATTGTCGAAATGAAACTCCAGCCCACATTCGCTCTTTGTAGGTCCCTAACGCACTTAACTCAAACGAAAGTGTGTTAAAATCTGAGACCTTTACTATTAACGAGGGAGTTAACGTAAAATTATAATTTATTGCGTAATCATAAGCACCTGTCACATACATATGAGGAACCAACGGATTTCGGGTTGGATCCGAGCCGAAATCGAACTCCGTATTTAACAAATGATTTACGCCCACACCAAACCTGTAATTGCCTGATTGATAATGAACACCCAGGGCCAGATCGGGCCTGGTTTGAGCATCTCCACCAAAGGCATTCAATGGATCTCCCGGGTCGATCCATCGATATTCGTCATCATCAATCGACTGTGAATAAATTCCAAGTCTAATTCCAAAACTTAATTTTCCCTCATTAACCGCTAAGTGGTAGGCGTATGACACCTGGGCTTCAAGATTATTTAAGTTACCCAGCCGATCATTTACAATGTACAACCCTATACCGCTATTTATCCTTAGAAGTGGTGCACTAAAACTAACCAACTGCGTGTTGGGTGCCCCGCCATCATCTAAGGTAGCCGAGTAACCGGCGTACTGACTTCGATGAATAGCCGTTAAAGTGGTAAGTCCACTAGCCCCTGCCACAGCAGGATTGTAGTATAAGGAGTTAAACATATATTGACTGAACTGGGGATCCTGCTGACCGTAAACAGCGGTTGTACAAAGAATAATCCATGTACAAATTGAGGAAAAAAGTTTGGTCATATTTACAGGGTTTACCGCCGATAAATATAATAATTTTTATAAACATCGTGGTTTATATAAACAAATACTTTAAACCGAAGATCCCTGAACTAACAGAATATCAAGGTATTTCAAACCGGCCGCTTATTGAGTAGACGTCAACCCTTACTAAATGGTTAAATCTTGTTTGTCTTTTTTATATATATTTCCAAGGCCCCGGTCATAGAGGGTGCATTTGGCAAAGGAGCCTCAATGTCCAAGTTCAAGTTAGCATCCCGTACAGCTTTAGCCGTTGAAGGTCCAAATGCCGCAATACGGGTCTTGTATTGCTTGAAGTCAGGAAAATTTACAAAAAGGGAATTAATACCAGATGGACTATAGAATGCAATAATGTCATAATTCACATCAGCTAGATCTGAAAGATCGCTGGCAACTGTCTTGTAGATCACCGCTTCGGAGTGCTGATATCCATTTTCCTCCAAAAAGTTAGGAATATCGTTTTTTCTGATGTTGGAACAAGGAAATATGTATTTTTCGTTTTTGTGTTTCTTCAAGATTTCAATAAGCTCCATAGCAGTCCGCGATCCTGTGAAGATCTTCCTTTTGCGGATCACTATGTATTTTTGAAGATAATTTGCTGTCTGCTCAGAAATACAAAAGTATTTCATATCTGCTGGCATTTCTATCTTTAACTGTTTGCAGATATTAAAGTAATGGTCTACAGCATTACGGCTGGTAAAAATTACCGCGGTATGGTCCAATATGACTATTTTCTGTTGCCTGAAATCTTTAAGTGATACTGGCTCAACCTGGATAAACGGTCGAAAATCTATTTTCAAATGGTATTTTTCCGCCAATGCGAAATAAGGTGACTTACGTCCTTGTGGTTTTGGCTGTGATACCAGGATGCTTTTAACTTCGTCTACATTTTTTGTCATCTCTATCATCCGTATATTTCCTGAGTTCGATGTTTTCATTATCTCCTTTAGCGGGGATTAAAAGAAAATCCTGATTCCTATAAGCAGGGGTAAAATTTCAGTGGTGCAAAGGTAAGAAATTAAATGAATTTTTCTAAAAGAAGTATCCCCAAATAGTTTGAAAAGCAGAATGACAACCCTAATACCCAAAAGTGTAATGAACAAGTAAAGTATAATATTAAAGGGCACAATTTGATCCAAAACACTTAAGTACATCACAGAGGATACTACCAGAGTAGCCGTTACGAAAATGAGGCTAATACGCATGAAGTCAAAAAAATGGATTTGGGCAATTTTATCAATATTCAGCAGTGAGCACAATACTTTAATTAAAAGGTATTTCATTCCTACTACAGAATAAACCACTAATGACAATATTAACCAGCTCTTCAAAGTAGACCGAACAGTTTCTAAGGCCACAAATTCGAACAGATCAGGAACCTGCCCAAAAACCTTCCAGAATAGAATAATAACCAATGATAATACCATACTATACATCCACAAAAACAATGCATTGACGCTACTCATATTTCTTTGGGTAAGTACCTTTTCCTCTTTTAAGGTCATCGAAAATGCCTTTGAAAAATTAAAGTAGTCCTTATAGCCCTTTGGATAACGATTTATCAGGAATGCATAAAAAGCTGCTACCAACAGAATTGCTACTACAAAGAAATCGGGAAAACCATCACCTGAACGCTTTTTAATTTGAGGAATTGGATTGCTTTGCACCTGAAAATTACCAGTTGGCTGCTTGGCCATTAATGTGGTTGTGATCAAATCAGGGTTAAGGTTTTCTTTGAAAAAACTTATGAACAGCGACTTCTGGCTATGTACGAACATTAAACTGTCAATTTCATAGCCACGACATCCGCCAGCGGCGGCCCGGTCTACGATTTTATTGTTTACAAATATTGCTGTTCCTTCCGGAATGCAAATGTTGAGTATCAGGCCCGCACCGTCATCAGCATTTAGTATCATCCCAATCACCGGGTAGTTAAGAGAGCTACCCGTTATGTATGGCACATAGTGCCCGCCCTCCCGATCCACAGTCAACCAATGATTTTTTAGGTCCTTAATGGGAACCAATTGTTGATGATCACGGGCACTTAGTCCGGTGGCCATTAATACCATAGCACAGATCCACAGAACGTTATACATTGAGACGTTTGGCTTTCAACATCATTTGTATTACTATCATTAGGAAAGCAATTGCGACCGCTGTAATTGTAATCAATAGATTATTTCCCATTTCTGCATAGAAATAGTTAAACCCGAACATCATAATATTGAATATAAGTAAAAGGCCCAAGACCTTTGATTGAGAAAGACCCAATGTCAATAGTTGATGGTGTAAGTGGTTTTTATCAGGGTAAAAGGGAGATTTTCCGTTAAAAATACGTAGGGAAAATACTCTTAGGGTGTCAAATATTGGCAGTATCATAATGCTAACCACCATCGCAGGTGCGGAACGAATTTGTTGCATTTCCAATATCTGAATGGCCAATACAGCCAGGATGAACCCTGAAACCAGCGAACCGGTATCGCCCATAAAAACTTGTGCCTTATAAATATTGTACCTTAGAAATCCCAGCACTCCTCCAGCAAGTGCCAGCGCTACAAAGGCATAGGGAGAATCGAAGTAGAAAAAATAGCCGCCGAATATCAATGAAATCAGTAGCACTATTGATCCAGCCAATCCGTCCATTCCATCAATCAGGTTTATGGCGTTGGTCATTCCAACTATTACCAGAAATGTGAAAACATAACTGAATCCACCTTCCAACTCATAGATCCCCAGAAATCCCTGAAAGCTGGTAATCCTAATATCGGCCAGGAACATGACAATCCCTGTAGCTAACACCTGGATAAAGAATTTTTTAAAGGCAGAGACTGTAGCGATGTCGTCCTTAATGCCAATAAAAAATAATAAAAGGGTTCCGGCCATCAACTGCTGTATGCCCAAATTCAGGTCTCCAAAGATCATTAAAGAAGACATAAAACCTGTAAATATTGCCAGACCACCTAGCCTGGGAGTTGATGAGTTATGGATGGTGCGGTGATTTGGCTCGTCAAGAAGGTTCTTATAATGCGCCACCTGAATGATTGACGGCACTGCAAATAGTGCAATTAAGAAGGCCCACAAAAAAGTCAATGTCAGGTTCCACATATGAAAGGCTTCGATTGCAATTTAGATCATTTTCAGGGTATTTACAATGAACCGTAGGCAATCAAAATCGCGAAATATAACCAAAATGTATTTTGGATTGGCCCAATCCAATTTTCTGTATTTTTGAGTTCCCAACTGCCCACACAAAATTGAAAATACCCGCCTTGGTAGTCAGACTTATACCAGCCCCAAAACCAGAGGGACGGTCCTCAAAACTGTTGTTCTCAAGGGAGTACTTTAACCACCAGGCCTGATCGTAGAAGACAAATAAATAAGAACCGGTCTCAAAAAAAAATCTTGGTTCGATGGTAGAGTAAGCAAAGTTATCGGCAAAAAATGTGTTTTCAGAAAAACCACGAAGCGATTTAATGCCTCCAAGCCGGAATAGGTCGTTAAAGAAAAGTCGACTATTATAAACTCCCCCCCCCTTCCACTTACCTGCAATGACCCAATGCTTGGATAAGGGAATAAAACCAAGCAACTCTGCCTCCCACGAAAATTGATTGCTTTCAAGATCCAAATCCTGATAAAGACTGTCACTTATGGCACTGTTCTTTCGTATTTTTTTGGTCCCGGTAGATGCGCGCATGCTAATGCGAATCCCGGCCTTTGGGTCTATATAATCATCCAGGTGGTCCCACCGATAGGTGCCACCAAATTGATTCAGGTTAAAATCCGCCAAATCAGGAAATGTAGTAATGTCATCGAACAAACTAGAGGAAGGTAGCCGGGCAGTCTTCAGATGTGTGTAAATCCCCACAAAATGTCTCTGATAAGAATAGCCCAGGTCCAGGTCAAATGATCTGTTCACAAATATAGAGTCCTCCTTAAATAGCTTGAATTTGAGGTCTAAATCAATTGGCGATCTAAACAGAATTGGTTGATAGAAATTAATATTCAAAAGTTGAGATTCTGGCTTGAAGCTTTCCCACTGCAAACCCAGACTCCTACCGGAACCAAACATGTTTTGAAGTAATAAATTGAACTGACCAGTTAGCAATAATCCCCCTTCACCTTTAGCATTCGGCAGAAATCCAATTACTCCATCAATTTGATTGGCTTTGGTCAACTCCAAAGACAAATAAGTACTGGCCTGGTCATTTTGAAAAGTCAATAATGGTTCTTCTGTTATACGGAGATATGGCAACTTTTTTATACGGTCCGGTAATTCTTCAATCACTGTTTCAGAAAAAGATGCTCCTGGTTGGATTTTTAAGTAAGCCTGTAAAAACCGGGTATTGATTTTAACTTGTTCAGTTAATATTACCGAATCAAAGGTAATGAGGGGGCCAGAATCATAGACCAGGCGAGCAAATACCTCAGCATCCAATATCTGAATACTATCTAAACGCACCGAGGCAAATGGATACCCCGAATCTCCAGACAATCGGATCAACTTTACCATGAGTTGATGTACCTCACGATAATGGAAGGGCTTGTTCAGGTACAATTTTTCTTTATAACCAATCTTTTGCAGCATCACAGCATCTACGTTCCCTGGTGCAAGCTGCACCCATTGGAAACGATCACCCAACTGCACAGTCGCAAGTAAATGGTTACTGTCCTTCCAGAAAGTGTCAATATTAACACTTAAAAAACCTTGTTCCTGAAAACTCTGGTGAAGATCGATGACCTGATTGAGCAATTTCAGGCTATCGTTTGACCGCTTTTGAATGTTATATTTTTCAACCTCCCGGAGATCGATGGCAGTACCTTCAAACTCCAGATAATAGTCCTGTGACAGCAATGACCATGGTAAAATCACCAGGAACATTAAGCCGATAATAGATTGATAACTGATAGATGAAAAAGTTAACTTTACCCTGTAACAAATCTAATGATTCTTTTGGCAGGGATTTATATCCACATACCCTTTTGTAAACAGGCTTGTCATTATTGTGACTTTCACTTCAACACTTCCCAAAAGTCTAAAAGAACTCTGCTGGAGGCTTTGAAGACTGAACTTATAATGCGTCAAAATTATCTGTCAGATGAATCCATATCGACTATTTATTTCGGGGGAGGAACCCCCAGTTTGCTAACACCAGGAGAGGTCGACGGAATTCTATCTACCATTGTTAAATTGTACCGGGTTGCCAGGCCATTGGAAATTACCTTAGAGGCCAATCCGGATGATCTCACTAATGATTACCTGAAAGAACTTTATAAGGTTGGTGTTAATAGGTTGAGTATTGGCGTTCAGTCTTTCCACGAATCCGTGCTACGCTGGATGAACCGGGCCCACGACAGCGAGCAGGCGCTAAAAAGCGTTGAAATTTCCAGGTCAGCCGGATTTGATAATATAAGTATTGATCTTATCTATGGGATACCCCTCTCTGATCACAATCTTGAATCAGACCTGCTAAAAGCAGTAGCACTGCAGCCAGATCATATTTCGGCGTACAATCTGACCATAGAACCCGGCACAGTATTTGGGCATCGGTTAAAAAAAGGTGCGCTTCAAGAAATTTCAGAAGAAAATGCAGCTGAATGTTTCGAACTTACTATGACCATTCTGAGAGCCAATGGATATATGCACTATGAAATCTCAAATTTCGCAATTCCGGGCAAAGAATCGCACCATAATACAGGGTACTGGGACGGGCATCTCTACCTGGGCATTGGCCCCAGCGCTCATTCATTCAACGGTAGTAACAGACAATACAACATGGCCAGCAACGGTCGTTACCTGCAAAGAATTAAAGCTGGGGTAATTCCATCTACCCTGGAGGAGCTAACTCCAGGACAAAGGATTAATGAATTAATAATGCTGGGCTTACGAAATTGGAGAGGTGTTGACCTTCAAATGATGAACGATAACTTTGGGTGGGACCTGGTTGCTCAAAACCGTAAATACATCGAAGAACTAACAAACAATGAATTTGCTCAAATTAAAAAAAATAAACTATTATTAACCGATAAAGGAAAGTTGGTTGCCGACCGTATTGCCGGTGATCTGTTTGTAAAGGAGTGAAGGAGTGAGGGAGTGAAGGAGTGAATTATATGGAGCTGCTTGAGATTAGATTAGGAAATCAGTTGTTTAGTGTGAATTTGAACACGCCTTTGGATATTTCTATTCCGCTGCGGAGTGGAATCGCAAATCCCAACTGCTATTATGCCGATAATCCTTCATTCACTCCTATCGTTAAAGACGATTTCATTGGAAATGTTTCGCGCGGAGGGCCTTGTAATCACCTAAGGCTCAACCTGGCTCCTCATGGCAATGGTACCCATACCGAATGTTATGGACATATCTCACCAGATCCAAATGCCACGATAAATCAATGCCTGAAGCGATTTCACTTTATAGCAAATTTGGTGTCTGTTCAAACCAAAAGAATGAGTAGCGGTGATCAAATCATTAGATGGTCTGACCTGGCTTCAAAAGTATCTTCAGGGGTTGAAGCATTGGTCATCAGGACCCTACCTAACCACCCAAATAAGTACACGGCACAGTACAGTGGGACCAACCCACCTTATCTTGAAAGGAAAGTGGCTCTAAAAGCTGCGCAGAATGGGATCTCCCATTTACTGGTAGATCTGCCTTCAGTGGATAAGGAAAATGACGGAGGAAAACTTCCGGTGCATCATGACTTTTGGAATTACCCAGTGCATACCAGACAGCAAAGCACGATCACCGAATTAATATATGTTCCCAATACTGTAAAAGATGGTTTGTACCTGTTGAACTTGCAGATTGCCAGTCTTGAATCCGATGCAAGCCCCAGTAAGCCGGTACTGTATCCATTGATATCCGGAAATCTAAAAAAAACATGAAATAGGTCGACCATTATTTTATATTTGTAATGTACTCATTGATCACATATGTCCGGTGAAGAAAAAAAAGCATTCCTGCTGTTAAAATCCATGATTTTTCACTACCACGGACTGGATGAAGACGAAATTCAAATACTGGAACGTACAGCTAAGGAACTTGATGGCGCAAATGAGTTGAAATGGGCCAATGCTTTTATTGCCAAGGATTATAGCACCGCCTTCGACCGTGCCAGAACTTATCTAAAAGATACTTTGGGTAAGCAAAAGAAAGACAAAAGATTGTGGTACCTCGACCGGGTATGGAAAGCTAATTATCAAAAAGGCTACATCACAGAAATGGAAGCCACAGCCATGTTGAAACTTGCAAAAGACTGGGGCATTGAGTCGGAATTGATTTCCATGGTCCGCAGTTAGTTTAAGTTTACAGACTCATCATTTCCTTAAACCGGGCGGCCTGCCTTCTGCTCACTTCCACATTTTGCCCTCCTTTCAACTGAACCATTAACCCTCCATTGAACCAGGGCTCTATTTTTTCAATCCAACTTAGATTAATAATGTGTTTTCTACTGGCACGAAAAAATGCTCGATCGTCCAGTTTTTCGTCCAACGCATTGAGGGATTTATGGATCATGGGACGATTGCCCTCGAAATATACTTTTATATAGTTGCCCTCGGATTCAAAAAGTCTTACCTCCGACAGCCTTACAAACCAGCACCTGTCACCGTCCTTAACAAAGACCTGGTCCCTTACTCCTAATTTGAAAGCCTCCAGGTTCTCGTCGGAATCTTGTTGGGATTCGGTAGTTTTTTTTATAAGTTTTTCAATACTTTCCTGCAGTCGTTCTTTTTGAATAGGTTTCAATAAATAATCAAGTGCGTTTACATCAAAGGCCTTCAAGGCATACTCATCATAGGCGGTGGTAAAAATGACATGCGGTACAGAATCCAGCATTTCCAAAAGATCAAACCCGGTTTTACCTGGCATTTGTATGTCTAAAAAAAGCAAATCTGGCTTAAGTTCAAGTATTTTTTGGTATGCATCATCCGCGTTGATTGCCTCTCCGACTACAATAATCTCCTTTGAGTCTTCCAGTAACGAATTGAGTTCCTTTCGCGCTAAGCGCTCGTCATCAATGATCAGTGCTTTCATATAGGTACCTGTTCAGGGATAATTAATTCAGCCACCACAAAATCTTTATTCTGATTGAAGATATTGAATTTTGCCGTATCTCCATAGAGCAATTTTAGTCTTTGTACGGTATTGGCAATTCCGTATCCTGCCACCTTACCCTGACTCCCATTTTTATATTGTCCACTGTTTCTTATTTCGATTCTCATCTGTCCTTTGCTCACACTAGTGGTCAACTGCAAAACCCCACCGTCCACCAGGTTAGCAATTCCATGCTTTATACCATTCTCAACCAAGGTCTGAACCATAAGAGGCGGAATTGAAAAACGGTATGATTCGGGGTGAATATCCAGGATGGTCTGCAGGCGCTCTTCGTATCTAACAGTTTCCAGATCCAGGTAATCCTGGACCGTTCGCAATTCCTCAGCGAAGTTGATAAGCTTTTTTTCATTCATTCCCAGGGTATTTCTGAGAATGTTCGATAGTTGGGTTACTGCCATTTTGGCCTTTTTTGGATTTTCATCAATCAGCGCCCGGATACTGTTCAGCCCGTTGAAAATGAAATGCGGGTTGAGCTGCGATTTCAACTTATTTAACTGGATCTCATTTATGCTTGCCTTGTATTGCAATGCGGATTTATAGTTGTCAAAATAGTGGTACACAAAGTAAACTAGTGACCAAATGAAATACAGGAAAAGACTGGCAAAGGACTGTGAAACAACCCAACCCAGTAAGTCACCAGGTTCAACAGTGATACCAAGTGAAATATTCAAAAGAAGTTCAAATAAAAAACAGCTTATGCTAAGGACTATAATAGTGAGTATTATTCTGGGGATCAATCTGGGACTCAGAATACGCAGCCAACCCCACCTTACTATTAAATTCCTGTAAATGTGGGTAGAGAAAATAAAATATCCTGTCAGCAGAAATTGGCCGGTAATTTGAGCGAGTGTCAATTTCCCATCTGCCAGGGCAAATAGAAACAGATTGAATAGAGCATACAACGACCACCCCACAATCTGACAAATCCAATATACTTTGGTTTTGCTCATACTCATTATCTTCCCTTAAGTTATGATGTTTTAATTAAAGTAATTTTCTTAACTCGGGAACTCTTTACCAGATTTTCGGTTTATTAATTAGAACGAGATGTTCATAGTTGATAGATTTTAATGTTTTGGTTTGCCCCGCCATCCTTGGCGGGGCTTTTTTATGAACCTCTTAATTCTTCCGATAAGAATTTTGCAGTATAGCTCTTCTTGTGTACCACGACTTCTTCAGGACTCCCGGCACAAACAATGTGTCCTCCTGCCATTCCACCTTCCGGCCCCAAGTCTATAATGTGATCTGCCACTTTTATTACGTCCATATTGTGCTCAATGATCAAAACAGTATTGCCCTTGCTGACCAGTTTATCAAGCAGCAGCAGGAGATTTTTAATATCTTGAAAATGCAATCCGGTGGTAGGTTCATCTAAAACATAAAGTGTACGACCAGTATCACGTTTTGACAGCTCCAATGAAAGCTTGACTCTTTGTGCTTCCCCCCCTGATAAAGTAGTAGCATGCTGTCCTAAACTGATGTAGCCTAAACCCACGTCATTTAGGGTTTTTATCCTCCTCAGAATTTTTGGTTGATGTTCAAAAAAGCTTGTGGCCTCCTCCACAGTCATGTCAAGTACGTCCGAAATTGATTTTCCCTTAAAACGTACTTCCCGGGTTTCGCGATTGTACCTTTTTCCTTTACAGGTCTCACATGGCACCAGCACATCCGGCAAAAAGTCCATTTCAATCAGTTTCATTCCTCCTCCCCGACAGGTTTCGCATCTACCCCCTTTTACATTAAAAGAAAATCTGCCTGCTTTGTAACCCCGGATCTTAGCTTCAGGTAAATTGGTGTACAAAGCCCGGATGTCAGTAAAGACTCCCGTATAAGTAGCAGGGTTGGAACGAGGAGTCCTGCCAATAGGGTTTTGGTCTACTTCTATAACTTTATCAAGGTGCTCAACACCTCTTATTTCGTCATAAGGAAGTGGTTCCACTCTTGATTTGTAAAACCTGTTTTTTAGAATTGGTATTAAAGTGTCATGTATTAGTGTCGACTTTCCGCTACCTGAAACTCCGGTAATGCAGATCATTTTACCAAGTGGCAACTCCAGGTCCAGGTTGTGTAAATTGTTACCAGAAGCTCCGGATAATTTCAGCACCTCCCCAGTTCCCATACGCCGGGTAATAGGAACTGGAATTTGTTCTTCGCCGGTCAAGTACTTAGCAGTGGGACTCTTCTGTTGTAAGAATTGTTGTGGGTCTCCCTGTGCTACAATTGTCCCTCCATGTCGTCCAGCGCCTGGTCCAATATCTAAGATATGATCAGCGTTGAGCATCATCTCTTTATCATGCTCTACTACCAACACGGAATTTCCCAGATCCCTCAAGTCCTTTAAAGCTTGTATGAGTCGCTGGTTGTCCCGTTGATGTAATCCAATACTTGGCTCATCTAAAATATATAACACGCCCACTAGTTGGGTGCCTATCTGGGTGGCCAGACGGATCCGCTGCGACTCTCCCCCTGAGAGTGTTCGTAAAGGCCTGTTCAAGTGCAGGTAACTCAATCCCACATTTACCAAAAAGTTAAGGCGTTTGCGTAGCTCCTTTAATATCTCGACCGCCACTACCATCTGTTTAGAATTCAACCGGGTTTCCAGGCCCTCCAGCCATTCGCTCAATTCAAGGATGTCCATTTCCGCCAATTCAGCAATATTCTTCCCATCAATTTTAAAATGAAGTGATTCCTTTCTCAACCGGGCCCCATTACAATCAGGGCAGTGGGTCACCTGGGTAAATTCCCTTACCCACTTTTGGATCTTTTCCGAACCAGAGTCCTTTTGTTTTTCAAGGAAGTTTATAATCCCTTCAAATTTAGTATGCCACTGCTTTCCTGGGAATTTTACAGAATCTACCGCCACCGGAACCTCATCACCGTATAAAATGATCTCTAATACGTCTTCTGGTAAGTCCTTAATCGGTGTAGTAATGTTGGCCCCGTAACGCTTAAGCAGTGAATTAAGCTTCTTGAAAATCCAAATGTCCCGGTACTCGCCCAGAGGTAATATTCCACCTCTACTGATACTCAAAGCCAGATCTGGTATTACTGACTCCCTGGTGATTTTGGCAAAAGTCCCCAGGCCTTTACAAGTTGAGCATGCACCATATGGCGAGTTAAATGAGAAAATATTAGGTGCAGGCTCGTCATAGGCCAGACCTGAGGCTGGATCCATAAGGAACTTGGAAAAATGATAGCTTGTTCCTTGTTTATTAATAGCTAAAATGATACCCTTACCATGATACATGGCAGTCTTTATGGAGCCGACTAGCCTCGAAATGTCTTTCGAGGATACTACCAAGCGGTCAATTACAATTTCAATGTCATGTATTTTGTAACGATCCACCTGCATTTTCGGAACCAACTCAACAATTTTTCCATCTAGCCGCACTTTGGTAAATCCCATTTTTCGGATTTGTACAAACAGCTCGCGGTAATGCCCCTTTCTTCCTTTTACCACCGGCGCAAGCAATATCAGATGGGTGCCGTCAAATTCCTTAGCTACATGGTCTACGATTTGGGCCTCTGTTTGCCTAATCATTTTATTACCGGTGAGATAGGAATAAGCAATTCCGGCACGAGCAAATAATAGCCTTAAAAAATCGTATACTTCAGTGGTGGTTCCAACGGTTGATCTGGGATTCCGGGAGGTGGTCTTTTGCTCAATTGAAATAACCGGGCTCAGGCCGTTGATCTTGTCCACGTCCGGTCGCTCCATATTTCCAATAAATGAACGGGCATAGGCGGAAAAACTTTCCATGTAACGTCTTTGACCCTCCGCATAAATGGTATCAAATGCTAACGAAGATTTTCCGCTGCCGCTAATACCTGTGATCACCACCAGTTGATTCCTGGGCAGTATTACGTCAATGTTCTTTAAATTATGCTCCCTGGCGCCAAATATTTCGATATTCTCATAGCCGGTGATATCAAAGCCATTGGTTGCAGGTGGGTCAATATGTTCTTGTTTTTTTGCCGACAAGAGTCCAAATAAAGCCACAAAGGTACAATATAATTGACGAACAGCGTGGGGTATGTTAGAAGCGAGGGACGAGGGACGAGGGTGTTAGGGATTGGGAACAATTGAATAATAGACCATTAGATTAACGATTTTAGATTTACATAGAACATTTGAGCATATGACTGGGACATTCAATCCCTCAATCCTTCAGTCCTTCCTCAGTCCCTCAGTCCCTCTATAAGTCTGTATTCAAAGCGGCAACTGTATCTGTTGGAATGGAAATAATATAACTTTCTCCTTTCTTTACAGTCAGCGACTTTCTGCGAAGCCAGGGATTATGTTTTTTCAGGATCTTATAGTTTATGCCGTTGTCCTGTGCAAATTGAACCAGATCATCTATAGACTTAGTAATTTCTACTTCCGTTAGCTTTTCCTGTTCATAAAGATGTTCCTCCGGAATATTGAATCCATATTTTACCGGATTGGTGATCAATTCTTTGGCAGCTAACACCCTGAACACATAACGAGAGGTCTCTTCATTCAGCAATAGATCAAAGTAGGAATTTACCCGTTGCTCCTCCAATCGATTTTTTAGCCCCCTGACACCCATATTATAGGATGCTGCCGCCAGTGTCCAGCTGCCGAAATCGCTATAGGATTCTTTCAAATACCTGCACGCCGCCCTGGTGGATTTCAATGGATGGTAACGTTCATCGACTTCCTTTGTTACTTCGAGCCCTAATTCCCGGGCTGTCGGCTTCAGAAATTGCCAAAATCCTACGGCTTTTGCCGGAGAAGTGACATTCAATAACCCACTTTCTATTACTGCCAGGTACTTAAAATCGTCAGGGACTCCCTCTCGCTTGAGAATGATTTCGATCTGAGGTAGCCATCGATTGGATCTTTTATATATAAATATGGAGTTGTTATGCCAGTATTTATTGATATGCAACTCGCGGTCAAGTCGCTCTCTAACGTCCAGAATATTCAATGGAATGGCCTCTCCCGCAAAGGTTAGACTATCCGGGATCTCCATAGTCACTGTTTTACTTCGGGTCACCAGCTCCACAGGCACCAGAAACTCATCACTAATTTTACGTACCGGATCCTCATCACCAGCCGGGTTTCTTAGATAGAACAACACCAACACCAGGATGAGCGAAACCACGGACAGTATCAGAGGGGCCTGTTTAAACATTTAGAAGTTTGGAGTAAGCAGGTATTTAGAATAGAAATCGTCTATGATGTTAACCGCTTCTGTAGGGGTCTCTACCAGGTGGACCAGGTCCAGATCACCAGAACTGATGGTTTGTTCTCGTTCCAATAAGGTTTCCTTAATCCAGTCAAGTAAGCCCTGCCAGTACTTTTTACCCACCAAAACAATAGGAAATTGCCCTATCTTTTTAGTTTGAATCAGGGTCATGGCCTCAAACAATTCGTCCAGGGTGCCAAAGCCACCAGGCATTACCACAAATCCCTGTGAGTATTTCACAAACATCACCTTACGCACAAAAAAATAATCGAAGCTGATCATTTTGTCTGGGTCAATGTAAATATTCCCTCCCTGCTCCAAAGGAAGATCAATATTTAAACCTACGGATTTTCCATTTTCGCTTTTTGCCCCTTTGTTTGCCGCTTCCATGATTCCCGGTCCACCTCCAGTGATCACACCATACCCGTGTCTGACCAGCTTTGCAGCAATTTCTTCAGCAATCTGATAGTAGGCTTCATGGGGCTTGGTTCTGGCTGAGCCAAAGACTGAAACGCAAGGTCCAATCTTTCCTAATTTCTCAAACCCATCAACAAACTCGGCCATTACCTTGAATATCACCCAGGCATCAGAGCTCTTAATTTCGTTCCAATTCCTGTCTTTAAAGGCTTTTCTGATGCGGTTCTCATTTTCAATTAATTGAAAGTCTTCTTTTGCCTTATCAGCTTCGGTCTTTAGTCTTCTTTGTATCATTTTTCCACCCTTTATTTTCTTAAATCTTATCCCAACAGTTCTTCCAATGCAGGCAGCACTTCGTCAAACTTAAATTCGTATCCAAATGACCTAATCTTATTGGCTGAAACCCGGTTTCCACCCAACACCAATTGGGCCATTTCTCCCAGAATGATGGTCAACGCCCAACCAGGCACAGCAGGCAGCCAAAGCGGTTTTTTCATCACCTGTGCCATAGTCCGGGTAAACTCCTCATTGGTAACTACATCGGGTGCAACTGCATTGAAAATGCCAACCAGCTTATTATCATCAATTGCTTTTGCGATAACCCCGCAAAGATCATCGATATGTATCCAACTCATGTACTGCCTGCCTGATCCCAGGATCGCTCCCAGATTCATACGGACTGAATGAGCCAACTTTGGCAAGGCGCCACCTCTTTTACTTAGTACTATACCCATTCTTAACGTTACTACTCTCAATTTTAGTTCTTCGAAGCTGGCAATTTCCCGTTCCCAACGACGGGTAACTTCGGCTAAAAAACCGCTCCCTGGTGGTGCGTCTTCACTAAGCCAGCTATCTCCAGTATTCAATCCATAAATGCCAATGGCAGAAGCCGAAATAAATGCCTCACAGGGGCTCTTTATGGTTGTCAATTTACGATATAGCAGTTCCGTTGTTTGCACCCGGCTCTGCAAAATCTCCTCTTTTCGTTTTTTGGTCCACCTGCTATCAGCGATTCCTGCGCCAGCCAGATGTACCACAATATTAGCGTTTTCCAATGCCCCATATTCGATAAATCCTTTGCTAATATCCCAAGTGTAGGATTTTACCAACTTTTTAGAAGTTTTGTATCGACCAAGATGAGCTACTTGATACCCGGTTTTCTGTAAAACTTCTGTTAATCGGGATCCAACCAATCCTGAAGCACCCGTGATTAATACTGTTTTAGGCATGATCACAAGTTAATAAATTGTGGTTGTTGTGTAAACCAGAAGACCATAATTTAGTGGTAACATAATAGTTGATTAGCTGGGTGAGAGCTAGACATACAGCAAGAGCAACAATAACAGGGACCAGTAAGATAGGCTTACCCTAACACACTGTTGCTTCACACTAACCGCTTCCTTAGCTTATTGATTGATTGGCACTTTATTTAAGATTTCTTTCAAAATCTCCTGTGTGGTAATACTATCGGCTTCTGCTTCATAGTTCAGCAGTAAACGATGGTTCATGACGTCCAGCGCCACATCCTTAATGTCTTCAGGGAGTACATAGTCACGATCGTCAAAAAAAGCTACCGCTTTAGCGGCAAGGTTTAAGTTGATACTGGCCCGGGGAGAAGCTCCAAATTGAATATAGTTGCTGAGTTGAGGCATTCCGTAGGCCTCAGGGTCCCTGGTGGCAAAAACCAGTTCAATGATATATTGTGCCAATGAACTGCTAATGTTTACTTTATTGATCTCATTACGGATGTCGAAAATGTCTTCTTTGCTAAGTACGGGACTTACTTCATCGTTGAAATTCATGTCGGCCATTCGCAGCATAATTTTCAGCTCTTGTTCTTTAGTTGGATAATCCACATTCACCTTCATCATAAATCGGTCAACCTGTGCTTCTGGTAATGGGTAAGTACCTTCCTGATCCACCGGGTTCTGGGTGGCCAAAACCAAAAAAGGCCGGTCCAGTTTAAAAGTGGTCTCGCCAATGGTGACTTGTTTTTCCTGCATGGATTCCAAAAGGGCGGATTGAACTTTAGCCGGCGATCTATTTACTTCATCTGCCAGGATAATATTGGCGAATATTGGGCCTTTCTTTACTTCAAAGTCTCCTTTTTGCTGATTATAGATCATTGTTCCTATCAAATCAGCAGGTAAAAGGTCGGGAGTGAACTGGATACGCTGAAAATCTAAATGTAGTACTCGAGCAAGCGTATTTACCGTTAAGGTCTTTGCCAAACCAGGTACACCCTCCAACAGAACGTGACCTTGGGTAAACAAACCGATCAACAACCGGTTAATCATGTAATCTTGTCCAACTACTACTTTGCCTACTTCATTGAACACCGTTTTGATTTTATCCTGGTGTTCTTTTTTCAATTCACTGGACACAGTATCTTCCACGAGGCTAATAATTTTAATAAATGAAGAATTCCAAGACGCAAAAATAATAAAAAAACCTTACAGGATGTTTATTTATGTATTCATGCCTATTATTTCTTTAAATTTAGGGGATGGCTTGGTTCAGATTAATCACATCGTTAATCCTTTTTTGCCTTACGTTATCTGCCTGGGGTCAATCGCATACCGTCTATCTGGTGGGTGATGCCGGAGAGCCGTTTGAGGATGGAAACCCCGTAATCAAACTGATCCAGTCCCATTTTGAGGAAGACAACTCCCCTAGCTCAATAATATATCTGGGAGACAATGTATATCCCAGGGGATTACCTGACGAGGACGATCCTGATCGTCACCAGTCGGAAGAGATCATGAAGGGTCAATTGGATATCCTGAAAGGTTACCGGGGGCAAGTATATGTAATTCCAGGTAATCACGACTGGGAAAAGGGGAAAAAAGGAGGCTACCAACAAATAAAGAACCAGGAAGCTTTTGTTGAAGAATATCTTGCCAGTATTTTGGGCGACAGCGCTAATACTTTTTTACCAGACGGTGGTTGCCCTGGTCCAGTTGAAATAGAGCTTTCAGAGGAAGTGACCTTAATAATACTTGATACACAGTGGCTGTTGCATCCATGGGAGAAACCACGAGAGATCGATGGCTGTGAAGTAGGTCGCTACAATGATGTTTTTGCGCAACTGGAAGAAATGGTAAGACGCAATGACTATAAAAAAGTTATAGTAGCCGCGCACCACCCGATGTATAGCTATGGCATTCAT
>CAZOJZ010000075.1:0-2990 GCA_964580205.1 uncultured Roseivirgaceae bacterium | reverse complement strand
AGCCATTATGCCAAAACCGCTCACGGTCTGATCAGAGGGACGGAACGGTATGAAATAGTGGCTGTGTTGGACCATGAACATGCCGGCAAAGATGCAGGTGTAGTTCTTGACGGGGTGGACAGGGACATTCCGGTGTATGCTTCAATGGATGAATTGACCGCAGCCGGTAGGAAGGCAGATTATCTGATCATTGGAGTGGCCACCAAAGGAGGCTTTATTCCCCAACCTATGAGAGAAGTGCTTAAGCAGGCAGTCAGCAGTGGATTGAGCATTGTTAATGGGTTACATGAGTTCCTTAGTGAAGATCAGGAATTGAAATCACTGGCCGAAAAGCATGAAGTTCAACTAATCGACATTCGTAAACCGCGGCCCAAGGAACAGCTGAAGTTTTGGGATGGCACCATTGAACAAGTGAATTGTCCAAAAATAGCGGTTCTGGGTACGGATTGTGCCATAGGAAAACGCACCACCGCCCGAATACTGATGGAAGCAGCACGGGACCAGGGACTGCGATCCGAAATGATCTTCACCGGCCAGACCGGTTGGCTTCAAGGGGCAAAGTACGGATTCATTTTTGACTCAACCTATAATGATTTCGTATCCGGTGAACTTGAGCATGCCATCGTGTCCTGCTACCAGGAGGTATCTCCCGACATCATCTTTTTGGAAGGACAATCCGCATTGCAAAACCCTACAGGCCCCTGTGGGGCGGAATTCCTGCTATCAGGACGAGCTGATGGCGTGATATTACAACATGCGCCCGGGCGTAAATATTTTGGGGATGACCCCTTATTGGGAGAAATACCACCGTTGGAAACAGAATTAGAGTTAATTCGTCTCTACGGTTCTAAAACCATAGCCATTACTTTGAATACCAAAGAGTTGACTCCATCAAAGGCAGATAAAGTTCAAGCGGAGTATCTACAAAAGTATGGGATACCGGTATTTCAACCACTAAAGGAAGGGGTGCATGAGGTCATATCACTGATTCAACAAGCCCATGCCAAAAATTAAAAGCATTGAGGTACAAAAGGTCGACCTGAAGCTTACCAGGCCATATACCATAGCCTTTAAAACGGTAGATCATGTTGAGAATGCCATAGTTACCCTAGAGCTAGACAATGGTCTGGTAGGGCGTGGAGCTGGTAACCCCAGTGAACAAGTGGTGGGTGAAACACTGGACCACGCACTAAACGCCCTGGCCCGGGCTTCGGAAGGGGAGTCAATGAACGGAGGGTGGCGAGGACTGATTGGCAGGGACATTGAGGACATTGAAATTCTTTGCAAAGAAATTCAACATCAGCTGAAACATAGCCCGTCTGCCAGAACCGCACTGGAAGTTGCCCTGTACGATGTTTTTTCTCAATGGAAAGAGGTCCCGCTGGTAATCTTATTGGGTCAAAAAATTGAGCGCCTACCGACCTCTATTACTATTGGAATAAAAGGAGTTTCTGATACTTTGGAAGAGGCCGCTGAGTATATCGAAAGAGGCTTCAAGTACATTAAAGTAAAATTGGGTAACCATCTGGAAGAGGACATCGAGAGGATCGTAAAATTAAGGAAGCAGTTTGGAGACCAGATCCGGGTCCGGGTGGACGCAAATCAAGGCTACAGTATCCGGGAGTTGCAGCAATTTTATGATCAGACGCTCAGTTGTAATCTGGAACTGATTGAACAACCGCTTCCTGCGGACCAGGTTGAAGAGATGAGGTCTATGCCGGGGGAGATCCGAGAGGTTTTGGCTGCGGATGAAAGTTTAATAGGCCCGCAGGATGCCAGGGATCTCATAGGTAAACCAAATGCCTGTGGTATATTTAATATTAAGCTTATGAAATGCGGCGGGATCACCCAGGCACTAGAGATCTCCAGGTTAGCTGATGGCGCAGGAATTGATTTGATGTGGGGGTGCAATGATGAGAGTATTATTAGTATTTCGGCTGCTTTACACGTTGCCTTGTCCTGTAAAAATACTCGGTACCTGGATCTTGATGGCAGCCTGGACCTGGCCAGGGACGTAGTCGGAGGAGGGTTTATTTTAGAAAATGGTGAAATGCGGGTAAATGGCCTTCCAGGGTTAGGGTTGATTAACTTATAGAATTGCACAAAATTAATTAATCATGCAGGTTGTTACCGGTCTGGATATTATTAAAACAAGAGATAGTCTGGCTAAAAAGTTTTCTGGAAAGGTGGGCTATCTGGCTCATGCGGCATCAGTTGATGGCCGGTTGCAACATGGAATCCCCATTTTCAAAGAACGATTTGGTGCGCGTTTCACTAAAATATTTTCTCCTCAGCATGGCTTAGTGGGTGATGAGCAGGACGACATGATTGAATCGCACCATTTCCATCACCCGTATTTTGATTTACCCATTTACAGTCTGTATTCAGAGACCAGAAAACCAACACCAGAAATGTTGGAGGGGCTGGACCATGTGTTTATAGATCTGCAGGATGTTGGTACCCGGATCTATACCTACATTTACACCATGACCTACATAATGGAGGCCTGTGCGGAGCTGGGAATACAGGTAGTAATATTGGATCGCCCCAACCCAATTAACGGTATTCAATTGGAGGGAAATATGCTGGAATCTGAATTCAGTAGTTTTGTAGGTCGTCACCCATTGCCCGTGCGCCATGGCATGACCACTGGTGAAATTGCGCAAATGTCCAAAAAATACTGGGGGATCGATTGCGAATTGGAGGTAATACCCATGGAGGGCTGGCAGCGATCAATGTATTTCAATGATACCGGATTGTCCTGGGTACTGCCCTCTCCTAATTTGGCAACTCCGCAGGCAGCTATGGTTTTCCCAGGCTCAGTACTATTTGAAGGCACCAATGTTTCTGAGGGCCGCGGTACCACCCGCAGCCTTGAAATGATTGGACATCCTGGAATTGAACCTTATGGTTGGCTGTCTGAATTACAAAAGACCTTTCATGATGTCAACTTGGAAGGTTTCACTTTACGGCCTGTTAATTTTATTCCC
>CAZOJZ010000074.1:0-4082 GCA_964580205.1 uncultured Roseivirgaceae bacterium | reverse complement strand
TCTTCAAAGTATCCTGTACCCCATGAGTGTATTGCCATTTCAATCCTTGAGGCGAATGAAAACCTTCCAGGGCTTTGCCATTTTCAATGGAATAGTCATTCCAGTACTTTTTTATGGGGTCCCAGAATTCGCGAAGACCTTCGTCATAAGCATTGCCATTTTGTATAATTAAGGCTTGTACCTTTTCAGGGTTTTTGCTGGCGATCCTGAAGCCAATTGGAGCCCCATAATCCATAAGATATAGACTATAACGATCTATTTGAAGCACTTCTAAAAACTCTTCCATAACCTTGGACAGGTTTTCGAAGCTATAGTCAAATTCAGACATGGGTGGCTGTTCGCTTCTGCCGAAACCCGGGTAATCGGGAGCCAACAGATGGTACTCATCCGAAAGATCTCTGATCAGATTTCTGAACATATGAGAAGAGGTAGGATATCCATGCAACAACAATATGGTAGGTGCATCTTTGGGGCCTGCTTCTCTATAGAAAATCTCTACTCCCTGGATTTCTACAGTCTTGTATTGGACCGCATGTTCTTTTTTAATATCTCCAGTGTTAGCAGGAGTGTTATTAGCATCTGATGCGGATAATGGGTTGGCTACCATTAGTGTGGTTATTACGGCTATGCCCATGGCCAGCCAAAACCCGGTTAATTGATTTGTGTACGATATTAATGATGATTTAAACATGATGATAAATTTTAAAAGTTTCTTAATAGTTAAATTTGATTAATCCCGATATTTTCTCTGACTTTCTAATATGGGTATGTCGTTAGCGCTCATATCCCTTCTTTTCATTAGCCCACTATCGTCAAATTCCCAGTGCTCGTTACCATGGGTACGGAACCATAGTCCGGTATCAGCGTCTTGCCATTCGTATTCGAAGCGTACGGAGATCCTGTTGCCAGTGTAGGCCCACAATTCCTTCATTAGCTTGTAATGAAGTTCTTTGGCCCATTTTCCTTCAAGAAAAGACCTGATGGCTTTTCTTCCTACCAGAAACTCATCCCGGTTACGCCATTCAGAGTCCTCGGTATAGGCCAGGGCTACTTTTTCCGGGTTCCTGGTATTCCAGGCATTTTCAGCCATCTGCACCTTGGCTTTGGCTGTTTGGTAATTAAAAGGCGGTATTAAAGGTTTCATAATTAGACTATTGATGAGTTGGAATCCCTGCCAGGACCCGGGCAGGGATTTTATTATTATCTATGGTTTTTTGCTTCTGCAAAAACGCCCACCAGGTCTTTGGTTTGAAAGACATGACTGGAAATCATACGGAAGTTGGTCTGAGCGGCCTGGTTCCCATCTAGTTCGGGAAGTATGGCGCTGGCAGTGGCGTCGCCTACTACAGCTACCTCAAATCCGTCCTCTATCAATTCCCTCATGTGGGCTTCCACGCACAGGTTTCCTGACATGCCCGCAAGGATTATTTTGTCAATCTTTTGCTTGCGAAGTTGTAAAGACAGATCGTTTTGCTCCGGACCAAATACTTTATGGGGCCCAACCACAGTGACGAAGTCCTTTTCTATGTATTTCTTATATCGAGGTAACCAGTCTGCTCCAGATCCTTCAAACTGATCTACTGAAAGTTGGTCCCCGCGATCAAACATGTTAATGTTGTGCATCAACTTTTCCAAGGCGCCTTCAAACTGCCAGCCGTGATCGTGTTGGTAGTAGTAGTGAGGTGAAATAAACACCGGGATATTATTTTGCTGGGCCAATTGAAACAGGGTTTCCAAATTTTCTACAGTATTGTTTTCCTCCACACTTTGTCCCACAACGCCCCAGGCTACACCTTGAGGACTGAGAAAATCGTTTTGAGGATCCGTAATCACAATTGCCGTACGGTCATCAATGGTAAAACCGGGATCTGGTAATTGTGCAAATGCGGTAATTCCTATGGTAGTGATCCACAGGGTTAAGGCGATGGTATTGATTTGTTGCTTTTTCATTTTTTGCTCGTGTTTTTATGGTTTATTTTTACACAGCAATGACAACCATCGTGCCGAAACAAAAAAGCGCGCTCAACTATTTGTTACACAGAGCATTAAGATATTTTTGAGATAAGGATAGCGGAACATAATATGCCCTTATTATGGCATAATGCCAATATATTGGCGTAAATCAAGGCCGGGTTATTTTCAGTTTCTTCATCCGGGCCTCCAAGGTGGTACGTTTCAATCCTAAAAGTTTCGCCGCCCCATTTTCTCCGCTTACCCGCCAGTTGGTAGCTTCCAAAGCCCTAATTATGTGGTGTTTTTCGTACTCTGCCAGGGGAATAATTCTGTTTTCTCCGGTATTGTTATTTTTAAAAGTAGGCAGGGAGTTTCCTAATTCCAGTTTTTTACCCCGGGAGGTAATGATCGCCCTCTCAATGATGTTCTCCAATTCCCTTACGTTGCCTGGCCAGGAGTACTGCAGCAAAGATTCCATGGTCCGGTTGGTAATTGCAGTGATGTTTTTACCGAATCGGGCGCTGTATTTGTGTAAAAAATGTCGGGCCAGCAAAGGCACATCTTCTATTCGTTCTCTGAGGGATGGGAGCTCCAGAGGAAAAACATTAAGCCGGTAATAAAGGTCTTCCCTGAAAGTGCCTGCTTCAATGGCGCTTTCTAGTCTTCTATTGGTGGCGGCGATTACTCTGACATTCACTTTGATGGTGTGAGAACTGCCCAACCTTTCAAATTCACCTTCCTGTAAGACCCTCAACAATTTGGGTTGTAGCTCTATAGGGATATCACCCACTTCATCCAGAAAAATTGTCCCACCATTGGCCAATTCGAACCTTCCTATTTTCTTGTTTAGTGCCCCGGTGAAAGCGCCTTTCTCATGTCCGAATAACTCACTTTCGATTAAGCCGGCCGGCAGTGCCGCGCAATTGACTTTTACCAAAGCCCGTTCCCTTCTGTTGCTTAAATTGTGAACAGCCCTGGCTACCAGTTCTTTTCCAGTGCCGGACTCACCAAGAATCAACACTGTGGCATCAGTTATTGCCACCTGCTCTACACTGCGTAAAACTTTTTTGAATTTTTTACTCTGACTGATGATCTCCTCAAAGTTGTGGCTCAACTTTATTTCCTGTTGCAGATAGGCATTTTCCTGTAGTAGTTGATTTTGTAAACTTTGTACTTCTTTCAAGGCAGCCTGTAGCTCTTCGTTAGCTTCTTTCAGCGCCTTTTCGGACTGTTTGCGTGGCGTTATGTCTTTAAATACCACCACAGCTCCCAATAACTTGCCTTTATCATCCTTGATGGGTGTACTGACATACTCAACTGGAAAACATGATCCGTTTTTTCTCCAAAAGACCTCGTTGTCTACATGATGCACCTTGCCATCTTTGAATGCAGCATGGATAGGGCAGTCTTTTGCTTTGTAGGCTGTGCCATCCAGTTTAGTATGATGGATGATTGCGTGCTGAGGCTTTCCAATCAATTCAGGTAACTCCCAACCAACCATAATTCCGGCGGCTTTGTTCACGAAAGTGGTATGACCTTTACAATCCAGTCCATAGATCCCTTCACCGGCTGCTTGCAAAATCGTTTCATGATGCTTTTGCAACTGACTCAATTCCCGTTTTAGTTCCTCAAACTTAGAAGGATCAATTGCTCCGGTATTTAAATTGGATTTAGGCATGCTCAGATATATAACTCAAAATTCAAAATTCAAAACTATTTACCTATATTAAACAAACCTATTAAAATCCGCTTTGAAAATAACAAAATTCCCCAATGCCCTGGTCATCATGCTGGGGTTCATCATTTTTGCCAGCTTGCTCACCTATATTATTCCACATGGTGAATACGAGCGTGTCAATGACCCCACCAACGACTACCAAACAGTTGTTCCCGGGTCGTACAAAGTAGTGTCCGGAAAGCCGGTATCATTTGTTCGCACTTTAATGACAATTCCTGAAGGGATCATTGGTCGTGCTGATCTGGTGGTATTGATATTACTGGTGGGAGGTTGTTTTTATGTAATTGACAAAACAGGAGCATTTAAAGAGGCAGTGGTCTACCTGACTAACAAATTGAAAGGCAAAGAAGAAATGGCTTTGATAGTGGTGGGTATGTTTTTTGCAGCAGGT
>CAZOJZ010000073.1:0-4893 GCA_964580205.1 uncultured Roseivirgaceae bacterium | reverse complement strand
GGGGAGCAGAAATTGGGCCAACCGATGTTTCATGCCTCTATTCCATCCAGTAAAGGGACATTCGATTTATTTTACTTGCCCTATGCCAGAAAGCGTCAGTTCCCAGGCGAGTCTGGAAGGTTGAGGTTTCCGGTGGACCTGGAAAGAGAGGATATCGAGATAGACAGCGAACTGGGGTCCTGGCATCCTGGTTTTGCCCTGCGTTGGTCTCATTATATTGGGCCCATGGATATTGGATTATCAAATTTTTATGGAGTTGGCCGGGAACCCTTACTGAGAATCAATGAAGCCGGGGAGTTAAGTGCCATATATCCTATCATTAACCAAACCGGAGTTGATTTTCAATTGACCACAGGACCCGTATTGTGGAAGATTGAAGGTATTTATCGATATGCTAAACAGCAAGATTTTACCGCGCTTGCAGCAGGCTTCGAATATACCTTCAGCAACATCGCCAGTACCGGTTTGGACATTGGATTGTTGTCAGAATACCTTTATGACAGCAGAGATCAATTGGCTGTTAGCAATTTTGATCATGATTTGTTTCTGGGAATGCGGTTGGCATTTAATGACCGGCAAAGCCTGGAAGTATTAACTGGACTGGTTCATGATTTAAACGGTAAAGGGACATTTTATAGCATGGAAGCCAGCCGTAGGTTAGGAGATGACTGGAAAGTAACCCTTGAGGGGAGGTGGTTTAAAGATATTAAACAAGAACAACTGGCTTACTTCTTTCGAGAAGATAGCTTCATGCAGTTTAGTATCTCTAAGTATTTCTAGACATTCTGGAGCACTTAGTTGCTTCAACCCCAACAGGCAAGTGCAGCGTCTTTGGTTATAGCTTGACGACAAATCGATAGAATTTGCTAATAATCAGTGTATTACTACTATCAATCTTTGTAAAAATTCAATATATTGATATATGTAAAAACACTGAAACCATGGACACTAAATTTACCATTGAGAAAGGGACTTGGGCAAGGTGTTTTGACAGGGATCATCGCCTCTATTCTATTTGCTATTTTTGTATTTATATATACCAATCTATTGGATCCGGAATTTATGCAATCAATCATAGAAAACGAGCCTTTTGGGAGCTATTTGAATCCCTATATTGCCGCAGTAGCGGTGGCGATAGAGGGAATTGCTTCCCGATTTAATCCTTACGTTTATGGTAATGAATTATATGGATACCAAAGATGCCATGTAGTTTTAAGAGCACCTTTACAAATTATGTAATCTCCGTACAATTCTGTACATAGTAATTTTTGGAAATAGATTCAACAGCTTGAGTTGAGTTGATGTTATAATTTTAGCATCAATGAAATTTCATATACTTATTATCTTGGTCCTTGGTGGGCTTTTAAGTGAGGCTCAAGCGCAGCTGGCATCCTTAACCACCGATCCACCCAGATCGAAAAAGCGTTACGAATATCAGCTGAAGCGCTTGGGTAAGCGGATCAACTCACCATTTCATGAGGGAGCACCATTAATTTCGACAGACGGGTCTGTACTTTATTTTTTTGTAGCGGACCACCCCAATAACAAATTCGGAACAAAAGGAAGTCAAGATATTTGGTATACCGAGCGCACTTCCAACGGAAAATGGCGTGAAGCCGTTCATATGCCTGCTCCATTGAATCAGAACCGGTATAACCAGGTAATGAGTATAATCAACCAAGGAAATACTCTATTAATAAGGGGTAAAGGAAATAAGTTGTCAGAGGGGTTTTCAATTGTTCACCGTAATTTCAACGACTGGAGTAACCCAGTGCCTCTGCGGATTAAGGATTACGATAATATGCGGAAAGGGGTGTATTCAGGGGGTGTTTTAAATCAACAAGGGGATGTACTATTGTTGTATTTTAATGAACTCAAGGACCAGAAGATCAGTGACCTTTATGTGAGTTTCAAACAGAAAGACGGTAGTTGGTCAAAACCTGCCTTTATTAGGGCCTTGAATACTTCTCATGATGAATTCGGCCCAAACTTAGATCCTGATGGAAGTACTTTGTATTTTGCCAGTACCCGGCCTGGAGGCCAGGGAAGTTCGGACATATATGTATCCAAACGATTGGACGATACCTGGTTGAAATGGTCTGAACCAATAAATCTAGGCCCTCCTGTCAACACCTCTGGGTTTGATGCTTACTATTCAGTTGATGACAAAGGGAATGTTTTCACCACTCGTGCATACATGTCTCCTGATGGAGGCAGCCTGGATATTTTGTCGTTAATCCCTGTAGAAAAGCCAAAGCCTAAATTGGCCATCTGGGGCTACGTTTATGATCGGGAAACTGAGGTGACGGTAACAGCAACAGTAAAGTATGAGATTCATCAGATAGCTGCTGATGAGGTGGTATCAGACAATATCGATGGATTCTATGAAGTAATAATTACTGGAGACGGCACCTATCAAATATTAACTACCGCCGAAGGCTACATGAATACTTCCGATGAACTTGTAGTACCTGTGGTGGAATCAGATACCATAATCCAGAAAGACCTCTATCTAGACCGGATTGAAATCGGTACTACCGTCCGCCTTAATAACATATTCTTTGATTTTGACAAGACTACTTTAAGGCCTGAAAGCATAATGGAACTAAATACGTTGGTTGAATTTCTTAAGTCCAACCCATCAATCAAGGCCCAAATATCAGGACATACGGACAGCAAAGGCTCTGATCGATACAACGTCAACTTGTCTGAGGGCAGGGCGGCCTCTGTAAGATCCTATCTCTTAGAGCACTGGGTTGACCAAGACCGTATCATATCAAAAGGGTATGGTGAAAGTGTGCCAGTGACAACTAATGAAACCGATGAAGGAAGACAGCTCAACCGTCGGGTAGAGTTTACAATATTGGAAATATAATTGTGGGTGTGATCAAGGCCCGGTTACGGGCCTGGTAATTAGGCAAAAGGCAATCTTTACGATTGCCTTTTGTTGTTATTAAAACGCTCAACAAACTGGCGACAGAAATCTTTTATTAGGTTTCTGGTATACCGAAAACTATCACTGATTTCCTGTTCAGAGCCTTGGGCGTTCGCCGGGTCCGGAAAATTCTCATGTATCTTTATTGAATTTCCATGAAACACCGGACATCTTTCTTTCGCATGGTCACAAACGGTGATGATATAATCAAAATCTATTTCCTGATATTCGTCTAAATGATTTGAAGTATGATTTGAAATATCAATATCATCTTTTTTCATAATGGATACTGCCCTGGGGTTTACACCGTGTGTTTCCACTCCAGCGCTATATACCTCCAGATTGGGATCAAAATGTCGCAAATACCCTTCCGCCATTTGGCTACGGCATGAATTACCAGTGCATAGTACTAATATTTTGGTCATTCAAATTTGGTTTTTTAATCACAACAGGTCGATTCACAGCAGTCAGAAGGTTTTTCTGCGTAAACCGTGATGCTATAAATCCCACTTTTACTATTTAGAAATGTTCGTATCTCATCAGGCTTCATTACATTTTCCAAAATTTCGTGGGGCAAGTTTATGCTACTTGTTTTTTGAACGGAAATGTTTTTAAAGCCAGACTTTTTAATTATTTCCAGGTAGGTTTCTTTCATTTCCGCTCCCGATACGCATCCAGCATACATTTCGGCTGATTCTCTTAGCGCTATTGGCAGCTCCCCTTCCACCACCACATCTGATATGCTAAAATGACCTCCCGGCTTCAAGATACGGAAGGTTTCATTAAAGGCGGCTATTTTATCTGGTACAAGATTCATTACACAATTACTAACTACTACATCAGCGGTATTATCGGAAATAGGAATATACTCGAGGTCAGCTTCTATAAAGTGGACATTTTTATAACCCAAATAAGCGGCATTTTTGTTGGCTTTTTCTATCATGGCTGCCGTAAAATCCACACCAATGACCTTTCCATGTGGTCCAGCTATTGCCCTGGCCACAAAACAGTCATTGCCAGCGCCACTTCCCAGATCTACCACCACATCTCCTTCCTTAATTTGAGCATATTCCGTGGGTAGTCCACATCCAAGGCCTAAATCTGCTTCAGGAAAGTATCCTTTGAGTTCCTGATAGTCTTCCCCAATGAAATTCACATCATCGATGCAGCCACAATCGGAACTGCAGCAAGAAGTTCCGTTTTGAGCGACTTCAGTATATTTTTCATTTACTACTTTTTTTAGTTCATCTGTGTTCATAATATTCTGCTTAAAGATTTATAGTAATATTGCGATTAATATGTTCAAATTTTTTTAGCAACAATTGGGATCATGGTATGCATCAAACAATTGATTAAGCTGGTTTTGTGCTTGCTTCCAGCTTTTGGAGTCTATACAGTAACACACACTGGTCCCTTCGATATTTCCCTTAATAAGTTTTGCTTCCTTCAGGGCTTTTAGGTGTTGACTTACCGTGGCTTGAGATAATGGGAGCTCTGCCACAAGATCTCCGCAAATACAGCTATTAATACTTAATAAATGTTCCAGGATGGCGATGCGTGCTGGATGTCCTATGGCTTTAGTTAAAACAGCCAGGTCATTTTGCTCTGTGCTGTAGTTCTCAATTTTAGTGACTCCCATTTGTTTCATCTATTTATAGCTATATAACGATTAATAAATGAAGATGGTTTCAAAAACAGAAAATATTTTTGATTACAAAAACTGGCCGAAAACTGGTCGTAGGATAATCCTACGACTAGTTTTTAGGTCCAGGATGCCAATTACTACAAGTAAACTGTTTTCCCGGTTTTAAAGCTTTCATCTGCAGCCAATACAATGCGCAAACTATTTATCGCATCATCCAAATGTTGGATCATGTCTTTATCTTCCTGAATGGCATCAAGAAAGAACTCTTGTTCCAGGTCACATAGTCCCTGATGGTCTGGTTCATCGGTGGCAT
>CAZOJZ010000072.1:0-1976 GCA_964580205.1 uncultured Roseivirgaceae bacterium | reverse complement strand
TTAGAAATCTAGGGTTAGAGTACTTGAAATAATCAGCAAAAGGGAGGATAGATTTAGTTTCATAACTTTTAAATGATCGGTACTGAATATAATGTTGACCTAGTAGAGGATATTACCGAGCATGAGTTTTTGGCACGGGAGTTATCATTCTTATTTGGTGGGGACACCGTTGGGCAGGCGCGCTTGATTAAGGATGCCGGGGGTATACCTGCACGTGGAAATCAAAGATCTGAATGGGACGCGGGATGTCGGTTTAATTTTGCTAAACCTGAACATCGGTAGTTATTGAATGAGGCCTGGTAGTAACAAAAATATCTATTTCAGTGAAACGTTCATACCTCGCGACGTTTAACATGATCATTTTGAACGTCCATATACCGACGGTCAGATAAAAGTAATCTCCGGCAGCTATCATCCGATAAGTGAACGTCCGCTTTTGGCCGATAGTTGCCTATCATTCATCTACATCTGAACGTCCGCTTTCAGTATTGAGCAGACATCCACGACAGGCTGCTTTCCAACGTAAGCGGGCGTTCGGCTTATTTCCTGGGTCGATATGGTCTATTATATTCCAATGCCATATTTTCATTGTTACCAATGTGAATTTATAGTTCATGCCGTTAAGGATAGGGATAACTGTACACTTTGTGGTAGTAAAAAAGGGAGTCTAATGACAGATCAAAAATATAGAGCAGATGTTAAGGCTGGAATAATCGTTCATGAGCAAAAAATGAAAGACCCATCAAAAAAATAAAATTTCGCTTTCAGTATTAAGCAAACACTCACTTGAGAATTTAATATCAGATCAAGTTTGAATCAACTCACGTTATGTGTAGATATATAGAACTTTCCCATTTACGATGTTTGGTGGCTCATATCAATCACTGTGAATGTCTTGAAATTACTTGGTCACAGAATCATAATTTTTCATTAAGGGTCATTTTCGAGAAAGTTGCCGAAAAGACAAAAGAACTAAGCATGTTAGGACCAGGGAATACCTGTGCATGGCCAAGTATTAATTGTCCAAGCGAAGTCAGTTAGAGAGTAAGAGAAAACAAGATGACATCAGAAAACCGACAAATGATGATTTACGGTGCAAATGGTTATACTGGCGAATTGATCACTAAAGAAGCAGTAAGGCGTGGATTCAAACCTATTCTCGCTGGTCGTAACAAGCAGGCCATTAGTCAATTAGCAGAATCACTCAACATGACGGCGAGAGTTTTTGGATTGAGCTCAGTGGAGCAAGTTATCCGGCAGTTAAAAGATATCCATCTGGTGATCCACTGTGCCGGCCCTTTCTCGGCAACCGCCGAGTCGATGATGCAGGCCTGCATAAGAAGCAACACGCATTACACAGACATTACGGGTGAAATATCGGTATTTGAACGCGCCCAGGTACTCAATGATGATGCAAAATCAGCCAATATAGTACTTTGCCCCGGTGTTGGTTTTGACATAATCCCTACAGATTGTATCGCCAGCCAACTGAAGGAAAAAATGCCCGATGCGACGTATTTGGCATTAGGGTTTGATTCAGATGGCGGTATGAGTCCGGGTACCTCCAAAACCATGGTTGAAGGCCTGGGTGGTGGCGGGAAAATCCGCAGGGATGGAAAGATAATTCAAGTGCCTTTGGCGTATAAGACTCGCCAGATAGATTTTGGTCGTGGTGAAAAAAATGCCATCACCATTTCTTGGGGAGACGTGTCTACAGCATTTCACTCAACCGGTATTCCCAATATCGAAGTTTATATACCGATTTCTCCACGTAGTGCTAAGGGTATACGTAGACTCAACTGGATCCGTTGGTTATTGGGAATGAAATTTGTCCAGAATTATCTTACCATCCCTGCGGATTTTTCCGCCACCACCCAGGCCTTCAACCATGGTTTTGGAGGTACCCGGACTCATGCCGCTATCTGAATCAAATCCTAATGCCAAATACGTCGCATCGGGCATTTTTTCCTTCAGTT
>CAZOJZ010000071.1:0-2844 GCA_964580205.1 uncultured Roseivirgaceae bacterium | reverse complement strand
CCGTTGGTCACACCATCATTCCGTAGAATATAGCTTTTGGCCGGCATAGGATAAGAACGTGGCACCAACCTGCCTCCTACAAACAGATCCAGATCCCCATCGCCATCATAGTCCCCTGCTTTTACTCTGGAGCCACTGAAGTACATCTCGGGCAAGGCATCATTGGACTTTATGAAAGTGCCACTGCCGTGGTTGATATACAATCTGTCCTGAAGTTCCGGTGACCCTTCTAAATACTCGTTACCACCACTTACCACATACAGGTCGAGATCACCATCCTGATCAGCATCAAAAAAGGCCGCTCCAAGGTCTTCACTAGACTTATCCTGATCCCAGGGCTGGGCCTCTTCGGATCTAAAAAACCAGCCATTTTCAGTTTGAAGAAACAATACCCCAGAAAAATTGACGGCCCCGCCTACAAAGAAATCATCCAACCCGTCACCATTTACATCACCGGTAGCAATCCCCGGACCATTTCGGGAATATATATGTGGGAGCAATACTTCATACTGGAAATCATTGAACATATTCTCTTGATGACGATAATCAATGTTTAGCTCGGAGGTAACTTCTTTAAAAATTCTTTGGCCCGGGACCTTTTGGGACTGACCTGACCTTGATGCATTCAGATAATTTATCTCCAATACCTGATTGACATCAATATTATTTAAGACCTGCTGTTTTCCATCAGGCCAGGTCACTTCAATATTTTCAATAGACTCAACAGCTCCCACTCCAAAATGGATCATCGGCTCTACCGATGATTGAAAACCACGAGTAAGTGTATGGTGATGGTACTGAATTCCTTCAGCTGTATTAAGCAGTATTCTTGCACCTAATCCCTGAGGGTTCTTTTCCTGGCCCTTTAATTTAATGCGTAAATAGTTTCCTAACTTTTTATCGGTAGTAAGGTTCTCAAAAACAATTGAATGATGATCAATATTGTTAATGATCACCTCCAAATCCCCGTCATTATCAAGATCTGCATAGGCTGCACCATTGGAAAATCCTTTGAAACTCAATCCCCAAGATTCGGTAACATTGGCAAAAGAAAGATCACCATTGTTGCGAAAAGCATAGTTGTCAATTTCTTCGTGGGGGATGTTTTTACTTAGCTCAAGCAAGTCGAAGCCCTGCTTTTCCTTATTGCTGGCTTTGTCAATGGGTGCAAAATAGTCTTTGTTGTTGATGTCTTTACGGGTGCCGTTGGTGATAAAAACATCCTTCCAGCCGTCATTGTCCAGGTCAGCGATCAATCCCGCCCAGCTCCAATCGGTAGAGGACATGCCGGCAATACGGGCCATATCACTAAAATGTGGATATCCGCTGTCCTTGGTTCCTTGATTAAGTTGTACACTATTTTGCATATACTGGAAGTGCATTCCCAAATTGATCATTTCATAGAAGGCCGAAGGGTTCATGCTGGCCATGTTGGCTTTATTCCTACGATTGTCTGCTGGCGTCATATCCATTTGCAGCAAGTCCGGCAGTCCATCATTATTTAGATCGCCGGCATCGATACCCATTCCGAAGTAAGCGGTGTGTGCGGTGGTTTCTTTTACCTTTTCACTAAACGTGCCATCACCGTTGTTAAAATAGAAGTAGTCAGGTGTGGCGAAGTCGTTGGATACATAGATGTCCTCCCATCCGTCCTGGTTAAAATCATCAACTACCACACCCAATGACAGACCGAAATTCAGCAGGTTTGCCTCTTTGGTTACATCTTTGAAAGTGCCGTTTCCTTGATTTTGGTATAACCGGTCTGATTTTTCTTCTTCCTTTCGGTCCATCTTGAATCGGTAGGTCGAATTCGCGGTTTTAAAACTGGTGTAGGGATAGTTGGCCACATATAAGTCCAAATCTCCATCTTTATCGTAGTCGAAAAAGGTAGCCTGTGTAGTGTGTCCTTCATCGGCTATTCCAGCTTGCTCAGCACGCTCAACAAATGTTGGAATACCGGATTCATTCACTCCTTGATTTATGTAAAGAAGGTTTTTGGTAGTAGCCCATTTGCCAGAGACACTTACGTAAATATCGATCCGGCCATCATGGTTGACATCGGCCATGGTCACTCCGGTGTCCCAGCGATCATCACCGGCTACCCCAGCATAATCAGTAATGTCCTTAAAGGTCAGATCCCCCTGGTTAAGGTATAGCCTGTTTTCAACCTGATTACCAGTAAAATATAAGTCCTGTAGTCCATCGTTGTTCACATCTCCCACAGCTACTCCTCCGCCCATATAGATGTAAGGATAGGTGAAATAATTGACCACTGAATCTTCAATGAGATAATTTGTGAAGTCTATACCACTATGCTCTGGACTGAGCTGGGTGAAAATTTGGGTAGCTACTTCTTGATCTGAAGTCGATTGAGTATTTTCTTTCCGGCAGGAAATAACACCTGCTACCATCAATATAAAAATAAGACCGAAACCTCTTCTCATAACCGGCTATTAGATCGATCTGGTCATCCGACCACACCCTGTTTTCCAGACAATAAATTTAATAACAAGCATCCGAAGTAAGAAGGTACGCACTCACTTTCGACACTGTATCTCGGGTAAAAAGAAAAGGCAATCCCGCTTTTCAGCGGGACTGCCTTTCACTTAACTGTAATAATTTACTAGTATCCCGGATTCTGAGTAAGTACATCACTCCCCACAAGATCAATTTCATTCTGAGGAATAGGCAAATACTCGTTTATACCAGCGGTAAAAGAAGCACCAACCAATTCAGGAATCCATTGAGTTTCATAAGCCAGGTAGGCGTTTAATGTTTCAGCCGCAATACCCCAGCGTACCAGGTCAAAGAATCTGTGTCCCTCTCCTGATAGCTCCAATTTAC
>CAZOJZ010000070.1:0-4389 GCA_964580205.1 uncultured Roseivirgaceae bacterium | reverse complement strand
TGTCCTTTGATCACCCTCTTCAATAATGGCTGGCCTGGCTAAGTAAGAATCTTTATCTCCATCCTCTGAAAAGCCAAAATCCTGGCTCCATACTACAGGTGTTTTTCCGATAACGAGCATGATGTAACAGTAGGTACTGGTCAGGTAGACATCGAAGGTGTATTGAGGGCTGCAAAAAAGGCAGGTATAAAACATTATTTTATAGAAGATGAAAGCAGCCGCATCATAACTCTGATACCACAGAGTATATCCTACATAAAAAGCCTACGACACTAAGGGTCAGTCGATAATACTTAAAGGATAATCAATGAAAAATACAATTCACACAATGCTGTCATACAGCATGTTACTAATTTTGTTTTCGCTATCAACATCCGCCCAGGAGAAAGGAACTCTCCATTCGCTGCAGACTTTATCGGAAAAACACCTGTAGTATGGAGCCAGGATTTTGGCTTTTCAGAGGATGGAGATAAAGATTCTTACTTAGCCAGGCCAGCCATTATTGAAGAGGGTGATCAAAGGACAGGATACCTGGACTTTGGAAAAACGAGGCAAGCAACTTAAAATAGTGCAATTGGTAGACTCTCCAAGGGGAAAGAGAGAGTCTATCATGGTATATGATAAACTATAATCATTCATGACAAATAATTTTCCTACTCGCAGAAAATTTCTTAAGCATTCCGGAATGATGGCTGGCGCATTTATGACTGTTCCATCAATTGCTTCTTGCTTGAGCTCGAATCAAATGAAGTTAGGTGTCGCTTTGGTTGGTTTAGGCAACTACAGCAATAGCATGCTGGGACCGGCATTAAAAGAAACTACTAATTGCTATCTATCAGGAGTTGTAACCGGTACTCCGGAAAAAGCCAAGAAATGGGCTAAGGACTATAATCTGAAGGAGAAGAATATCTATAATTATGAAAATTATAATGACATAATTGATAACGCTGATATTGATATCATTTATGTTGTGTTACCCAATAGCATGCATGCGGAGTATTCCATTCGTGCGCTTGAAGCAGGCAAGCATGTGATCTGTGAAAAACCAATGGCGCTTACAGCTCAGGAAGCACAAGAGATGATCGCTGCTGCCAAAAGGATGAATCGAAAATTGGCCATTGGCTATCGCATGCACTATGATCCATACTTTATTGAGGCAAAACGACTTGCTCAGGAAGAGGTTTTTGGTCCCGTTAATTATATGGAATGTAGCTTGGGATATTCATCTACTCCTCAACCATCCTCCTGGAAGCTAAAGAAAAGTATGGGTGGTGGCTCTTTGTATAACCTGGGCGTATACCCTATCCAAAGCGCCCGGCATACTAAAGGTACCGAACCTGTATTTGTTACGGCGCAAGCTAATACCCAACGGAAAGATCTTTTTAAGGAAATTGATGAGATCTTTACCTGGCAATTAGAGTTTGCTGACGGCGCTATATGCAACTCCTATAGCGGTCCAGTTGCCTTTATAGATCGACTTTTTGCTGGCTGCCGTGATGGTTTTATTGAGTTAGAACCAGCTACAGCCTACACCGGACAGGCAGGAAGATCTACCAATGGAACAATGAATTATAAACAAGTATTTCAACAAAAACTTCAAATTGATGATTTTGCCCATTGCGTGTTAGAAAACGAGGAATCAATAGTAAGTGGAGTAGATGGGCTGAGGGACATGTTGATTATCGATGCCATACATGAGTCTATAAGAATTGGAAAAAAAGTAAAAATACAACAGCTCTAAGGGCTTGCATAATTTTGATAAGTTCATCAGCTAACAGAGGGCCGGCGTCTTCAACTTTATTGCCTATGGAAGATGTTTTCGCCCCCATCAATTCAGCAGCCTTCAAATGACGATCCGGGCAGGCAGAACCGGTAAATCGAAAAACGGCCGGTGCATTGAGCACCACGGACATTCCATGGGGCACCAGGGGATGAGGGGTTTGAATTCCATCAGGAATGTAATCACGCACCATGCCAGAAACAGGGTAGGACATGCCATGACAAAGATGCACACCGGCATTACCAAAACCCATACCCGCCATACTAGCCGCCAAGATCATGTTGGAACGGGCCTCCATATCATCCGGATCCCGATAAGCACGTTCAAGAAATTGAGATACCAATTCGATGGCTCGCAAAGACCAAATATCGCTTATTGGATTACGCCCCTGATATGCCGGCCTTAGAATTGGGCGTTTAGGAAGGGGACGTTGGTTAAATGGAAGGGCAGTGTAGGATTCAAGGGCATGACAAAGCACATCCAAACCCGAAGACGCTGCTACTACCCGCGGCATGGTACGGGTATTTTCAGAATCTACCAGCGCTAAGGACGGCTTAAGGTATCGATGGGCACAAGTCTAATCCTATCAGAAACAGCGGGATAATCATACTTAGGATTGCGCAAGGTATCTCAGTTTAGGGTCATGCACGCCTGATTCATATTTTTGCCGGATTAATATGATTAAATTTCATAAATTATACCGGATTATATTCGGAATAGATTTCTAAAGGATCAACCGAGTGATAAAATAATTATTCAGCTATGGCCCAAGAGCGAAGATTAGTTGCCATAATGTTTACGGACATTGAGGGATACACTGCACTTATGCAGCGTAGTGAGGCAGAAGCAGTAAGAACACGGCAGCGACATCGTGAGGTATTCAATCCTACAACGGCGAAATATGATGGTCAGATTATACAGTATTACGGTGATGGTACCATAAGCATTTTTAACAGCGCCATTTCAGCAGTACGGTGTGCCTGTGAGCTTCAACAACAATTCCTGCAAGACCACCCAATTCCAATACGCATTGGCATCCATACAGGCGATATTATTATTACAGAAGATGACATTATCGGAGATAGCGTAAATATAGCCTCCCGAATAGAGTCTATGGCAGTTGCAGGAAGCATTTTGATTTCATCCAAGATACTGGTAGAGATTAATAATCAAGAAGACCTGCAGGTAAAATACTTAGGGGCCTTTCATTTAAAAAATGACCGTGAAAAACGAGACATCTATGCTATTGATCTTCCGGATTTGGTGGTCCCCGAAAAACATGAGATTGGAGGTAAATTAAATCCACAGTCAGCATATCAGCAGGGGACCCTGGCGCCGGTGATTCAGGCAAAGGATAAAAAAAAAGACGTATTTATCAGTTATGCCCAACTTGATGATGTAGCACTCACCAAAGAAGAGGATGGCTGGATATCTGTGTTTGACCAGGCATTACGAAAACGCACAGCACAGCTCTTGGGTTATCAACCTGTTATCTGGAAGGGGCCGCATGAAATGATGGATAAGCAAGCCATCGGTGAGTTTGCCAAGTTGAAGGTGATGATCTCTATTTTATCGCCTCGATATCTGGAGTCGAAAAACTGCCTGTCACATTTAAAAGAGTTTTATAGCATCGCTAATGACAAAGGAGGTGTGCGCATCAATAATAAATGGAGGATTTTTAAAGTGATCAAAACACCAGTTCGCCCGGAAATGTATCCACCGGAGATAGAAGGTATTTTGGGCTATGAGTTTTTTGAAATAAATGAAGATGGTCACTTCCGGGAATTCACTCTGGATAAGAGATCACCCAACTACTATCAATTTTTGGAGCGATTTGAAGATGTTGCTCAAGATCTTTCTCAGGTAATCAGATCACTTGAAACCGATAATATAGGCCCACCACCCTCAAAAGACCAGGATTCAAGCAGAGATCGTAAGGCAGTTTATCTTGCTAAAACTACCTCTGATCTGAATCCGCTGCGGGATAACATCCGACGGGATCTGGAAATGCGTGGTTACAGGGTGCTGCCTGAAGAAGAATTACCGCTTGACCAAAGGTTTAAAGATGTGGTTAAAGAAAACTTAAGTAAATGTCAGCTGTCAGTGTTGTTGTTTGGTGGAAAATACGGGCTGGTGCTTGAGGATGAAGAACGCTCAATTCCAATGTTACAATACCAACTCAGTATAGAGGCTGAGCTGCCATGTCTCATGTGGCGACCTGACGATCTGAAAGTTGAAGATCCCCGTCAGCAGTCCTTCCTTGATATGATAAATACCGAACCGCCAAATCATGAAATTACCGAAATATTAAGTGATGAATTCGAAGATTTCAAAACCCACTTAATAGATACTTTGGTTAACCTGACGCCGCAAACCGAACCAATAGTTGAAGAGGAGCAACGGCCTCCAAGGGTATATCTGATCTACGACAGAGAAGATGCTGAGGCCACTGCAGTCATTGATGACCATCTTTACAACCTGGGCTTTGAAGTCTTGAAACCAATATTTGAAGGTACAGAGGCAGAATTACGGGAAATGCATAAAGACAATTTGAGAATTTGTGATGCAGCACTTATCTATTATGGTTATGGCAGTGAATTTTGGTTGAA
>CAZOJZ010000069.1:0-2321 GCA_964580205.1 uncultured Roseivirgaceae bacterium | reverse complement strand
AGAACATTATTTTTGTTGTCAGGGTTGTATTGACGTTTTTATCACCGATCCCCGGAAATACTTGCAAGAAACAGAGGATCTAATTGTATGCCCAACCTGCTTGGCTGAAAAACCACGAAAGTGGGCTGAGAAAATAAACATTGGCAAACAGGAAATATTCTTTTGCCATTGTCCACATTGTGTAGAAGTTTTCAAAAAGGAACCTGATTTTTATATTAGAAGATTAGAAGGCAACATACCTAATGAGGGAGTGTTAGATCATGAAGGATGTTGTATAAGGCCAGATTAGCAACACAGGTTGAAATTAAAACATATAGTTTATTTAAGATTAAGAATTTGTTGAATCTAAGGAGAGAATAATGTCACAGTGTTGCGTTATACCTCACACAGGTGATACACCAACCTGCCCGATGAATGGTCAGGTTTTAAAATCAATAGGAAGAATAACTGTTGAGAGTTTGGTAAGACCTGAGGTCAAGTCCGAATTGCTGTCTCAACCTTATTACTTCTGCAACGCTCCAGATTGTGACACCGTCTATGTCTCAGCACTGGGTGATCACATAATAACCAAGGACATGCTTTCAATTCGTGTGGGGATTAAGGAGACTGATGACCCGATCCCCCTGTGCTATTGCTTTGGTTATGATCGAAAGGCAGTGCATGATGATATTCGTCGAAATGGTAATACCGATATTCAGAAGATAATTACACAACGTGTTAAGGCTGGCGAATGTCGGTGCGAAGAAACCAATCCGAGTGGCGGTTGCTGTTTGGGGAATGTTTCTAGGGCTATCAAACATGCTCGTGCTTTGAAGGATCAGGGACTTCTCTGACTTAGGAGGTTGAGCGGTAAATGGAAATTTCTGAGCGTCCGCTTTTGGCCGTTAGCTGCCTATCATTAATTTACACCTGAACGTCCGCTTTCAGTATTAAGCGGACATTAGAGTTGGGTCTTCTGAACGTCTGCTTTCCAGCGAAAGCGGACATTCAGTTAAACCCTTTGAATAGTCTGCTTCCGACCCAAAGCGGGCATGTAAGGGTAATTGTGTTAAAGTAAACTATTCCGAAAGTACACATTCAAATTTATCTCATTGTTATATACACAATAAAACACGGGTGAATCAGTATGAGTTTTGATGTTAAAGATAAAGTTGCCCTAGTCACAGGGTCAAACCGCGGCATTGGCAAAGCAATCGTCGATTCACTAATCCAGCATGGTGCTAGTAAGGTCTACGCTGCGGTTCGTAATATCGATTCTGCCCAGCCGTTGGTTGATGCGTATGGTAAAAAAATTGTACCGATTTTGATTGACCTGGATAAACCTGAAACCATCACAGGTGCCGCCAAGCACGCTAGTGATGTGCATCTGGTGATTAATAATGCTGGTGTAACAAAGAATGCTTCACCGCTTACTAATGACACACTTGAAGCACTCCAGTATGAGATGGATATTAATGTCTTTGGTCTGATACGTATGGCCCAGGCTTTCGCACCGATCTTGAAAGTAAATGGTGGTGGTGCATTCGTACAACTCAATTCTATTGCATCCATGAAGTGTTTTTCTGACTTTGCTACCTATTCAGCTTCAAAAGCCGCGGCTTACTCAATCACCCAGGGCCTTCATGACAAACTTAAAGAGCAGGGGACGGTTGTCCTCAGCGTCCATCCCGGACCAATTGCAACAGATATGGCTGTTGACGCTGGCTTCGGTGAGATTGCCGAGCCACCTTCTTTGGTCAGTGAGGGCATTATTGATGCACTTAAGTCAGGTGATTTTCACGTCTTTCCCGACACGATGGCAAAACAAATCGGGGATCAATATGAAAACTTCGCAAAAAATATCATCGAAGTTAATCTCATGGAAGGATAAGTAAACAGATTATTAACAAACAAGATAACAAACACCGTTTCGGCTTTTTATTTTGTGTTGCGCTCTAATGTCCGCTTTCACTTTATTCTGTTGAAAAACTCTATAATTTGAAGATACTGAATTTCAGCCAAGAGACAATTACTTCGAGAATGCTATCCATTTATCATGCGTAGGCGCAATAGCTGATTGAGATCGAGATTTTAAGTATTCCATGAGTCCCCCCATATCCAATAGAAATTAAATCGCTTAAACATCTATAGATTTCTTATCCTATTAAAAAATGGAGTTTTTCAACAGAATAAGTATAAAGCGGACGTTCAGGTACATATTATGATAGACAGCTTCCGACCCAAAGCAGCCATTTAACGAGTGAATCAAAAGTAAGTTTAATAGCTACCGATTCTATATCCCATCCAGAATATATCAGTCTAAAAAGTTTAAACCTTATCTT
>CAZOJZ010000068.1:0-2696 GCA_964580205.1 uncultured Roseivirgaceae bacterium | reverse complement strand
GGATAGTGCCCTGGGAATAGAAGGGGTGGAAGTTCCTGCTGTTTGTGACATCAATGATGCAGTACTATACCGGGCCAAGCAATGGGTAGAGGATGCGGGGCAACCCACCCCGAATCTTTACGGCACGACCAATACTGAATTTGTTAGGATGTGTGAAAATGAAGAATTGGATGCGGTTATTTGTGCTACCTCCTGGAAATGGCATGCCCAGGTCTGCCTGGCCGCCCAGAATAATGGCAAACATGCGGTGAGTGAAGTACCCATTGTGCTTACGGTGGAAGAGGCCTGGCAATTGGTTGAAGCTTACGAAAGTACTGGGAAATGGGCCACTTTGGCCCTTGAGGGTCTAGGAAACCTGAATGTACTGAACATGGTACAACAAGGCGTTCTGGGAGACATTATCCACGCCGAAGGAGGTTATATACATGACCTTAGGCTGGTTAAATTTGATCCTGAACGTGAACCCTGGCGATTGCAGCATTCCATCAGTCGAAATGGTAACCTCTACCCTGATCATCCAATGTCCAGAATGATTCCCCAACTGAACATAAATCACGGTGATCGTTTCGATTATCTGGTTTCAATGAGTTCAAAGGCCTTAGCCCTAAACCGGTATGCAAACTTATTTTATGGCCCGGACCATCCCTATGCCACTCAGGAAATGAAGCAGGGAGACTACAATGCTTCCTTGATCAGAACTGTTGGCGGGAAAATGATCACCCTGAATTTTGACACCAACACGCCACATCCAAGGGGAATTTATCGGATTCAGGGGACCAAAGGAGTTTACACCAACGGCGGTAAATTGGGAGGCCCAAAAATCTACCTGGACGGGATAACCCAGGAGGAACATGAGTGGGAAGATGCAGAAAAATACCTAAAACAATATGAGCATCCGATTCTAAAGAACTATAATCCTCCGGAAAGGAAAGCGCTCCGGGGGCACGGTTCTAATGCCACCCAAACTCCTATCACCTGGCACCGGCTTATCCAGGCGCTCAGGGAAAATAAGATGCCCGACTGGGATGTTTATGATTCGGTTACCTCGAGTGCAATTTCGCCGATAACCGAAATGTCCGTGGCAAATAGGAGTAAACCTATTGATTTTCCCGATTTTACTAAAGGCAAATGGGAAGATCGGCCACCCATTATACTTAGTTAGACTGTTTAGATAATTTTAATTTAAGATATTAATGACTGAATCATTATGGCTTAATGAATGTGGTAAATATTAGACTATATTCGCAATAAGAATGGGAATTAGCCGATGATTGAAGACAGTTACCGACAAAGAGGCATGCGTCGGGCGCTTATAAGAACTCTTGAAGAAAAAGGTATCAACCACCCCAAAGTTCTTAATGCCCTTGAGAAAGTACCCCGACATGCATTTTTTGACAAGGCCTTTTTGGAACATGCTTACGAGGACAAGGCTTTTCCTATTGGTGAAGGGCAAACAATTAGTCAACCATACACGGTAGCCGTTCAAACCGAACTGGCTAAGATTGAGCCTGGTGATAAGGTATTGGAAATAGGCACAGGTTCCGGTTACCAGTGTTGTATCTTGTTGGAACTAGGCGCTAATGTATACACCATAGAGTACCTGAAACCATTACACCTTCAGGCCAGGAAGCTGTTAACTTCCATGGGATACAAAGCGCACTTTATTCATGGCGATGGTTCCAAAGGTCTCCGTGCATACGCCCCATACGATAAAATTATTGTAACAGCAGGGGCGCCATCCGTACCGGAAATACTAATTGAGCAGCTGGCAACCCCGGGGAGACTTGTTATCCCAGTGGGGGGTTCCGAACGTCAAAAAATGGTCACTATTCAAAAATTGCCAGGAAATAAAATAATAAAGCAGGAACACAACTATTTTAGCTTCGTACCTTTGTTGGGGGAACGGGGTTGGAAAAAATAAGTCAAAGGTATGTCTAGCAAGAAGAAATACGCTAAAGAATCATGTGTTACCAAGACTGAATTGGTATTGCCAAACGATACCAACACTTTAAATAACCTGATGGGAGGCCGGCTGATGCATTGGATGGACATTGTATCTGCGATATCCGCCCAAAAGCATTCCAATAGAATCGTGGTTACAGCTTCAGTAGACAATGTGTCGTTCAAAAAACCAATCCGCCTGGGAAACGTGGTCACCTTGAAAGCCCATGTGTCCAGGGCCTTCAATTCCTCCATGGAGGTTGCCATCGAAGTATGGGCTGAGGATATACCTTCAGGCCAACGGATTGAAAGTAACCGGGCATTTTTTACGCTTGTAGCGGTTGACCAATTAGGAAATCCTATTGATGTTCCTGAGTTGGTACCAGAAACCGATAAGGAAAAGGAACTGTACCAAGGTGCATTAAGAAGAAGGCAGCTAAGACTGGTTCTGGCAAAGCGCATGGCTCCGGAAGATGCCAAAGAATTGAAGTCAATTTTCAATATGACTTAAACTCTGATTATGGCGAAAGATCACACTTTTTTAAATCATTTCATTACTGAGGATATATACCTGATCGATCGAGACACCGCGAGTCATGTGGAGCCGTCTGCTTCAGTAGGACATCTGATAGTGACGCCCCTTCCATTGGCTGATCAAGACAAAGAATTCCTTTACAAGATTTTTATGGCAGTGGATGTGCCTCCTGATATGCTGGATCTTGGGGGGCCTGAAACCGAATTTAAAGACGGTCATT
>CAZOJZ010000067.1:0-1847 GCA_964580205.1 uncultured Roseivirgaceae bacterium | reverse complement strand
CTTACGTACGTTTGCATGTCGCTCTCTTTCCAGGAACACTTGTTTTCTATCGCTTGACGATTGTAATGAATTAAACAATGGTATCATACTGCTTCCAGTTATATCAGGATGGGGCTCCAACCCAGCCGCTTCCAAAAATGTAGGTGCAAAATCAATAAAATTGACAAAATCATTTATCACTACATTTGATGATATTCTGGCCGGCCATCGAATTACCAATGGCATTCGGGTACCATAGTCATAAAGGTTTGCCTTTGCTCTGGGAAATGGCATTCCATTATCACTGGTCATCACAATGATGGTGTTGTCAAGTTCACCTGCCGCCTCCAAAAGTCTTAGAATTTGACCACATTCCCGGTCGAATCTTTCTACTTCAAAATAGTAGTCAAGAATATCATTTCGAACGCATAATAAATCCGGCAGGAATCCAGGCACATCCACTTGGTCAAGTGACATACCCACCTGTAACCCTGTATTTGGTGTATAAGCACGGTGCGGGTCATAACTACTAAACCAAAAGCAAAAAGGGTGGTTCTTAGGTTTAAGTTCAAAAAACTCTTTGAAGCTGCTAAAATCCCTTCCAGCTGGATTATGAGAATAACCACCTAGTAAAAAGTCGCCAGGCCCCCACCCTTTTCTGGTTTTACCACTGAAATATCCCTGTTTGGTGAGAATATCTACCCAGTTTGGAAATTTCTTGGGGAAAACAGACCATAAATTGCCGGCACTCTCAAGCTGATGTGGGTACCGACCAGTTAATATAGAAGCACGCGAAGGTGAGCAGGACGGCGCTGCACAATATGCATTATTAAAAAGCGCTCCTTCCGCTGCTAAGCGGTCAAACGTAGGAGTTCTGATAATTGGATCTCCATAGGCCCCAGCATGTGGATAGGACCAATCGTCAGCGATAAGGAACAATATATTGGGTCTACTAATTTCATTGCCTGGAACCTCAGTTTCATTACAGTTAAAAAGAGAACCAACCAGCGCCAAAAGTATTAAATGCTTCACCATCATAATTCAGCAAATACCTTAGAAAACAAACAAGACCCCTAACCCCGTGGTGGCAAAATCCATAGCTTTTTTAATCTTAACAAGATGATAAAACGCATTTACTTCAATAGTGTTTCCAAGGTTCAACCCCAACACAGCTTTGCCATAAACACCGCCGTCATTTCCATCATTGATGCCTATTCCATATCCAACATCTCCTCCAAAAGTCAAAGTGCTCAGAAAAGTAATTCTGGCAGCAATAGCTATTGGAATGAACTGCGCATCGTCTATACTTCCACCTCCATCGATATCATCACCAAAATAATTTAAAAAACCTGAGCCCACACCAAACTTTAGCAAGGCATCCTTGCTCTTACCAAACATGTAGTAAAGATCAAGACCTGCACTCAGATTGTAATAATCGGCAGCATCACCCACTGGAAAGCCGGCATTAACACCTACTTTAAATTGGGCATTTGCAACATTTCCACAAACAAATAATGCTAGTAAAAATAGGAGTTTCTTCATGTCATTCTGCTTTGATGTAACTATTTATAGAAGCTTATTTTAATAAGTTTCCATATATAATACAACTGAAAATTAATAAAAGACAGTTTTGAGGCCTTTACAAAAACTGGTCGTAGGATATCCAACGACCAGTTCTTACGGGTACGAGTCCGAAGACTCACACCATGTAATTCATTTATTGCTTCTGCTCAATCGTATTCAATAACATAATATATAGTATTGGTATCGCTAATATCATTCCATTGTCCTGCAACACCGAATGGCCAATCTGTTAAAGCAAGCCCTAATCCATCCTGTCCATCTCCAAAGTCATCGGGCTCATCTCC
>CAZOJZ010000066.1:0-5318 GCA_964580205.1 uncultured Roseivirgaceae bacterium | reverse complement strand
AATTTGATAATTCTCCAACAGTCCTTGCAACTCATTGGTTGTTCCTTCAAGGTCGTCGACGATATGGTATAGATCCGGCTGGATTTTCCACTGATCCAGGGCGTTGGACAGGGTGACGGCGTTAGAGCTGCGGATCTGGTGGGGCAGAGGTGTTTCATCTATTGAAACCAATTCATCTCCTGTTGATATAATGGCCACTTTCGGTGGTTTGATAACCTTTAATGTGCTTTTACCTACGGTAGCAGCAACCCCAATCTCAGGGGCCCCCAGAATGCTCCCGGAGTTTACTAATGCAGCTCCCTTAAGGCGGTCCGATCCTTGCTTGTGTACATTTTGTCCCTTTTTTGGTGTTACCTGTAAGGTAGCCGTTCGCTCTGATTCTCCATTGATTTTAATTACTTCATAGGGTATAATTGTATCTGCTCCCTTTGGCAGGACCGCTCCGGTCATCACTTCTATGGCACAGTTAGTCGATTTAATTTGTAAAGGTGGACTGCCGGCCGCTTGTGTTCCCTGGATCAGGAAATCGGCTCCGCCCTGTTTCCAATGATCAAAGTTTATAGCAATTCCATCCATGGTCACCCGGTCAAAAGGGGGGAAGTCCCGGTCGGCGCAGATCGTCTCTTTTAAAACCCTGCCACCGGCATGTGTTATAGGGACCTCTTCTGATTCCAATTCCAGCGTATGGCTGTTTATCAATCTTTGGGCTTCTGCTACTGTGATCATGGGTTATAAAATGTCACCAATATTCTCTAAATTAATGAATTAATTCCGGTTCCAATGGATACGAAAAGGAGATTTAGTCATGTGGATAGCCAGGGTAATCCCACCATGGTTGATGTTGGTGGCAAGAAAATTACCGCACGGCGGGCAGTGGCCAAAAGCCTGGTAGTTTTAAACGAGGAGATATTGGAACACCTGACCTCCGATGAGATTCATACCAAAAAGGGCCCGGTGTTTCAAACGGCTATCACTGCCGGTATTATGGCAGTCAAGCGTACCAGCGATTTAATCCCGCTTTGTCATCCTCTGCCCTTGGAAAATTGTAAAATTACCATTGAGGTTTTAGAGCTGCAGGCAGAGATCACTTGTACCGTAAGCGTAAATGGGAAAACCGGAGTGGAGATGGAGGCATTAACCGGGGCTTCTGTGGCTGCTCTTACCATCTACGATATGTGTAAGGCATTTTCACATGATATTGTGATCAAGGACACCAGATTATACGAAAAAACAGGAGGTAAAAATGACTTCAGGAGAGCATAATGGCCATCAAAAACACGCAAAACTAAAAAGACCAAATTTGGGCAGCTATGGCCGTAATGAGCTAGCCATCATGGGTACTCCCTGTGGGAACATCAAGCAGTTGTCAGGTTATCTTAGTGATGCACTTAAGGAATCCGGCCCAATTGCCTTTGTAGATGCAGACCACCAAGCAACTGCCCCTGAAGGATCCGGGTCTTTGGTTTATACTGATAAAATAAGCTTCAGGCGTTTTGATTACTTGACTCAATTTAATCCTTTCCAAATCCGTGCTCATTTTAACCACTGCGCGCTGGTATTGGTAAACGGAAACCATTTTAAAGCGGCAGCTCAAATTTTAGTTATTGATCCCAAGAAACCACTGGAGCGTAAACTCGATAGAATCACTAATGCCATGCTGGTGCTTAAAATAAATAACGAAGTGGAGATCCCTGATTACTTGGGACCATCCATAAAAGATGTACCGGTCATGGCCTGGGAAGATCAAGAGGCAATAGCGGGTTTTATTGAAAAATGGCTGAAAGAACGTAAACCTAAGCTCAGAGGATTGGTGCTGGCAGGGGGAAAAAGTGTCCGTATGAAAAAGGACAAGGGTGGACTACAATATCACGGCATTAGTCAAAGACAATACGTGTTTCAGCAATTACAGGAGTTAGGAATCGATGCTGTGGTCAGCTGCCGGCCGGAACAAGCTGCCCAGATCGAGGAAGGGCTACCCTTGCTCACTGACACTTTCTATAACCTGGGTCCAATGGGAGCCTTATTGACGGCATTACGAGAGGATCCTGACAGCGCCTGGCTGGCTATTGCCTGTGACCTGCCGTTTTTAACGGTAGATACCATACAATTTTTAATCAAAAACCGCGATACCTCTAAAATAGCCACGGCCTTTCAAAGCCCTTATGATGAGTTTCCTGAACCATTGATAACTATATGGGAACCAAAAAGTTATGGTATATTATTGAAATTTTTAAGTCAAGGGTACAGCTGTCCTAGAAAAGTTCTTATTAATTCTGATGTGCACCTTTTGCAGGCACCTGATACTAAGGAGTTAAGTAATGTTAATCATCCTGAAGAATACCAGGAAGCGATTGCAGATCTAAGATCTTAGGATTGTTCAATAAAGCCCCAGGCAATCAGTCCAATGCCAACGATAATGGCTACCGCTCCGAATGCTCCTGAAGCCAGTATGGCAATTAAGATTCCAGCGCCGAATACCACCAGCCCGATATACATTTTCTGGTTGAAATGAACATCCTTGTTAGTAGCTTCCATTTTGGCTTGCTTAACTTCCCTGCGAAGGGTCTTGTACTCTTGTTTTACCTGTTGGCGAATAGCTCTTTTTTCTTGTTTAGAGGCATTCTTATAGTGCTCCACGAAATTAGCCGTTGCATCTGAAGAGGGAGCAGTCAGATCTTTTATAGCTTGATCTGCTGGCAGGTGATAACGGATGGGTAGCACTGGACTTATGCTGGCCAGGGGTTCGACAGCAGCAGATTCAGATTTTTCGTAGTTATAGTGACTGAATTTATAAGCGGTTTGATAATCAAATCTGGAGGTCGAGCAGGCCGTTATAAAAATTACCCCCACCACTATTAAAAGAATGTGTTTCATGATTTAAAAAATTATGTTGATGTGGCTTTTAAGTTATGCAATAACTCACTATAGACGCAAAAAACCTCGTTGTTTAATATTATTTTATTACATCTGACGAATCTTGCCATTTGTCGTTATATTTAATGATAGTAGTTATAGCAAATTATGACCAAAGCTTCAATTACATCATTCCCGGTGATTAAACACACTGACGGATGCAATGTCAAAGCTATTAACGACCTGGTAGCTGTTGAGGAACCCTTAGAAATTATTTTGGAGCACGGCCCCTTGGATCAAAGGGTTTCGGAAAGGCTGGCCATTACCATGCGCACTCCAGGAAATGACCTGGAACTGGTGGTAGGGTTTTTGGCCGCGGAAAAAATAATAGATAATCGAGGCGATATTGTAAGTATCAGGCACTGTCGGGGACAGGAACAGGAGTTCTTGGGAAATACAGTGAAGGTACAGTTACACCCCAAAACTCCGTTCGATAGGGAACAAAATCTAAGGCATTTTTATATAAATTCCAGCTGTGGAGTTTGTGGGAAGATCTCCGTGGATTCTGTATTGGATAGTTGTCAGACCCAGCCAGGTGGCGGACCTTTTATTACACCTGATATTATCAAATCGTTACCGGCTGCGCTGCTTGAAAATCAGTTGGTATTTAACCGGACCGGAGGGTTGCACGCGGCTGGCATTTTTAATCAGGAGGGATCAGCTTTGTGGTGGCGCGAGGACGTTGGAAGACACAATGCGGTGGATAAAGTATTAGGTGCATCATTTCTATTAAATCATTGGCCCTTAGATAAATACGTGTTGTTGGTTAGTGGAAGGATAAGCTATGAGTTGGTACAGAAAGCATTTAGGAGTGGTATTAAATTTATGACCTCTATTGGAGCTCCTTCAAGCCTGGCAGTTGATCTAGCCAAAAGAGCTGACATTACACTTTTAGGCTTTGTTAGTGGGCGACGGTTTAATATTTACCACGGAGCACATCGTGTGAAGGATCAAGTAAGCACCTCATGAAAAGACAACCAGTTCCTTCCAGAGCGCCAGACCGGTTTGGAAAATTGCAAATAAAGAAACCTGCAACAAAGGCTGCGGGGGTAACCGCAGTGGTGGTAGCCGGTAAAATGGTAAAAGAACAAGTGGGAGTGATTCGCGGTACTAAAGCACTACTTAGTTTGAATCAAAAAACCGGTGTAGATTGTCCCGGTTGCGCGTGGCCTGATCCTGACGACGAGCGTTCCTCGTTGGGGGAGTACTGTGAGAATGGTGCCAAAGCCATAGCCGAAGAAGCTACTTTTAAGGCTATTGGAAAGGAATTTTTTCAAAAGCATTCTATTCAGGACCTCTCTGGGCGCTCGGATTATGAGTTAGGACATTTTGGGCGGTTGACTGAGCCATTAATTCTGGAGCCCGAAAAAAATCATTACCAGCCGATCCCTTGGGACCAGGCTTTCAAAAGAATAGCTATTGAGTTAAACCAATTGAATTCACCGAATGATGCTGTTTTTTACACATCCGGCCGAACCAGCAATGAAGCCGCCTTCCTGTATCAGTTGTTTGTCCGTATGTATGGGACCAACAACCTGCCGGATTGCTCCAATATGTGTCACGAATCCAGCGGAGTGGCACTATCCGAAACACTGGGAATTGGCAAAGGCTCGGTCACCCTTGAGGACTTCAACAAAACTGAACTAATATTTATTCTTGGCCAGAATCCGGGCACCAATCATCCCCGGATGCTGAGCGCGCTGGAAAAAGCCAAGAAGAATGGTGCCCTGATCATAACCGCCAATCCATTACAGGAAGCGGGATTAATTAGATTTCAAAACCCGCAAAAGCTTTCCGGCTGGGTGGGATCCGGCACCACCTTGACGGACCTATTTTTGCCGGTTAAAATAAATGGAGATGTGGCCCTGTTAAAGGCGATTATGCTGCTGCTTCTTGAAGAAGAAGACAGGTCACCGGGATCCACGATTGACAAGACCTTCATACAGCAAAAAACAGAGGGCTTCGAATCCTTCGTGGAAGGCATCAGATCACAAAAATTTGAAGAACTATGCCAATTGAGCGGAATAGACGCTGAAGATGTCAAAAAGGCCGCAGAGATGATAAAGGGCCGGTCAAAAATGATCGTTTGCTGGGCCATGGGTCTCACGCAGCACCAGAATGCCGTTGATACCATCAAGGAGATAGTGAATTTATTGTTATTAAAAGGAAGTATTGGAAAACCTGGTGCCGGCAGCTGTCCGGTGCGAGGGCACAGTAATGTCCAGGGTGATCGTACTATGGGCATATGGGAGAAATCTCCTGATTGGTTTCTGGACAAGTTATCAGAAGTATTTCACTTTGATCCACCCCGGGATCATGGATTTGATACCGTAGCATCTATCAAGGCCATGCACGATGGTAAGGCAAAAGTGTTTATAGGCCTTGGAGGTAATTTTCACTCCGCT
>CAZOJZ010000065.1:0-3711 GCA_964580205.1 uncultured Roseivirgaceae bacterium | reverse complement strand
AACCAGGATATTACGCGAGGATATAGGGTACAATGGAATCTTAATTACCGTTGCCATGGATATGGGAGGGATCACCAATAATTATGATTATGATGAAGCAGCAATTCTGGCTTTTAAAGCTGGTAATGACATAATTTTAGGGATTTCCCATAAGTTTGCCGATACTTTAGCTGTATTGGTTGAAAATGGTGAAATACCATTAGCACAGCTTAAAACCTCTGTACGCAGAATCCTTGAATTGAAAGCAAAATTAGGTTTAAATCATAACCGAATGGTAGATTTAAATAATATAAATACAATTGTAGGAAATAGAACACATCAATTAATAGCAGATTCTGCAGCTTCTCGCTCTATTGTTTTGCTTCGTGATAAAAATGCCCATGTGCCCTTGGATTTTGGCAGTTCAAGTAAAGTGTTGAGTATTAGTTATGAACGGGAGGATAATAGAAATGCAAGCAGGGAATTTAACAGGATTTTAGGCAACCATGTAAAATCGGTTGATACTGAAAGAATATCACCCTCTTCCGGCCCATCTGTCTACAATGATCTTTACCAACAAGCACAAAATTTTGATAAAGTCATTTTCAGTGTCTACCTGCGACCACTTTTAGGCAGGGAGGTACAAGATAAAATGTCGGATTCTTTTATTCAGTTCGTTAAAGATCTTCAGTCGGAAGATAAGGAAGTCATTCTTGTTTCATTTGGTGAGCTGGAAGTACTCAGTGATTTGCCAGAGCTTGGTACTTTTTTGATGGCCTGGAGTGGTCAGGATGTAATGCAAAGAGCAGCTGCGAAAGCTATTCTTGGTATAAACCCTATTTCCGGACATTTGCCTATAAATCTGCTTCCTTTTCATAAAAGAGGTGATGGGCTCGAAAGAGAGAGCACTCGTTGACGATCAATATATAAGAGTTTAATATGAAGATAAAATACTCATAACATTAAATAAACGCCATTAAAACAGGCGTTTATTAGGACCGTTGTGCTTCATTTGTCATTAAAAACAGCTCGACAGTGAACCAAAACCACTTAATGAGACAATCATGGAGAAATTAGTTTTCACTTATGATTGCTGAGTAAACTTATTCTTTAATTACTTAAACAAGTGATACATTATGAACACTAAATCACAAAAGAAGAATGTCGGAGGTATTATACAGGTATTTATTGTAGTGTTCGGACTAGTGTTTGTTCCAGAGCCTCTTTTTGGGCAATTAATTCCGAAGGAAACCAATACACAAATTAAGAAAGCATTACCTCAAAGACATTATATAAGAAGCCACAATTTTGATGTAAAACATATATCACTTGATCTTTCCTTCGACTGGGAAAAGGAACAGGCTTTCGGGGTTGAAGAATTTACTTTTTCACCACTAGAGAAAGAATTTAAAGAACTTGTTCTTGATGCCGGATATATGATCTTTGAATATATAAAGATAAAAGGAGGAGCTAATCTCGATTTCAAATATGAAGAAGACCAAGCAAGGCTTACTATCAGGTTTGAAAAGGCTTTGAATGTAGCTGAAATAGTAACACTCGTGATCAAATATCAAACCAAAGGAATCATGGCACCATCGAATTTTTTTGATAACGCTGGGCTAAAATTTGTAAAACCAGATAAGAATGCTCCAAATAATCCCTGGCAGATTCGGTCATTGGGATTTACGGAGTACAATAAATATTGGTTTCCTTCTTACGACTATCCAAATGATTTCCGTACTACGGAGTTATCTGCGACAGTAAAAAATCCACTCATGGTGATTTCTAACGGAAAACTTGTAGAAACAAGGGTAAACTCAAACAATACAAGAACTTTTCACTGGAAAATGGATACTCCCCATGCAAATTATCAAACTTCGATCGTAGTTGGAGAATACATTGAAATTCGAGAAGATTACGAAGGAATCCCAATTACAACCTATACTTATAAAAATTGGAAAGATGAGACCGAAGTAACAGTAAAGCGGTTGCCTGACATGATGAAATATTTTTCTGAAAAGTTAGATCTCAAATATCCCTATATAAAATATTCCCAGACTATTGTCTATGAATCAAATGGTGGAATGGAAAATATTTCGGCCACAACAATAACAGAGAATATGATCCATGATGCACGAACGAGTCTTGACTGAAATTGGGATAAACTTCAAGCCCATGAATTAGCTCATCAATGGTTTGGTGACTACATCACTTACCGCGATTGGAGTGAAAGCTGGCTCCATGAAGGTTTTGTTACTTATCTGGCAATGCTCTGGGATCGTGAATATAAAGGAAAAGAATTCTTTTTGCTTGACGTTAATAAAATCCAAAACAACTATTTAGAAGCTTGGGAACGTGACGAACGGAGACCTATAGTCACTAAATATTTTAATAACCCACAATCCCTTTTTGATGTTTATGCTTATTCACGTGGGGCTGCAGTTCTTCATATGCTTCGTAAACAATTAGGAGACGAAAAATTCTGGCGTGCTCTAAGCCATTATCTTAAGTCAAACGCTCATCAATCTGTTTCAACAGAGAATCTACGTGTTGCAATCGAGGAATCGACTGGACATTCAATGGACATGTTTTTTGAACAATGGATATACAAAATGGGTCATCCCGTATTTGAAGTGTCAAAATCATATGATAGAAAGAAGGAAGAACTGGTTCTAAATGTCAAGCAAGTTCAAAAAACTGATATGTCCTCGGTATATCCTCAAGTTAAATATTTTCAGACTCCTGTGGAAATTGAGATTGTTACTGCAAAAGGGTCACAGATTGAAACGGTACTTATTGAGGCAAAAGAAGAAAACGTTTTCAAATTCTCAGGTATAAACAGCGAACCACTTATTGTGGATTTTGATAATGAAGGAACTCTGATCAAAGAATTAAAGTTCGACAAATCAATTAAAGAACTTATTTATCAATTGAAAAACGACTCGGATGTTCTAGGAAGGAAAGCTGCGCTTGGAGCTTTAGCTGTAAAAGCAAAGGCAAAAGATACTTCAGATGCAGAATTAAGTACCATCTTGTCCAAACTTACAAAGGCTTCAACCAATGACAAATACTCATTAATTCGGAGTGAAGCCATATCAGAGATTATGTCGATCCTTATTCTTCAGCAACAAGGTTCAGAAGAAACAGAAGTACCAATCAAATTGGATCAAGCAATAGTTAATAATCTCCAAAAGGCAGCATTTGACCCTGAATCAGTAGTTCGAGTAGCTGCTGTTAGACTTCTTGGAGCAAATTGGGATAACAACCATGCAGATTTGTTTCATGAATTAATTCTAAGTGATTCAAGTTGCTCAAAATAATAATAGTTGGACCACCATTTATTTGCAATATCGAACCCTTTTTGCCCTCTTGGGTCAGCAAGTTTAATAAAAGATAACAAACCACTTTCAATACCACCGAACCTATTTCTATTTATATTTTCATTGAATGTGCTAAAGACCAACGGAAAAGTCCGTGGGTCATCTGCTCCTACAGTTGCAGCAAGACTGACAGCAGAAGTCCGAATATTTAAAGGTTTGGTTTTGTCCTGACCTAATTTGAGACCAAGGTCTAGGGCTCGTTTATCACCAAGAATTGCAAGCCCGTTTATACCTGCCATCTCTAAGCGACTTTTCCGTTGGTCTTTAGCACATTCAATGAAAATATAAATAGAAATAGGTTCGGTGGTATTGAAAGTGGTTTGTTATCTTTTATTAAACTTGCTGACCCAAG
>CAZOJZ010000064.1:0-6255 GCA_964580205.1 uncultured Roseivirgaceae bacterium | reverse complement strand
GGTATCCCCAGGATCTTCAATTCTACTCGTCGATTAAACTGTTTGCCCATAGCAGTTTCGTTATGGGAAACCGGTCTTTCCTCCCCATAACTTTTGGTAGTGATCATAAAAGGACTTGGGGATGACTGAATAAACTCTGCTGCTGACAGGCTGCGGCGTTTACCCAGTTGGTCATTGTGGACTATACTTCCAATGTTATCCGTATGGCCGTCAATCATTACTTTTACCGGTTTTTCCTGTTGGCGTAAAAATTTTATCAGTTCTTTCAAGATCTCCTGTGCTTCCGGCCTTAGTTTATGCCGGTCGAAATCGAAATAAATTTGGGCGCTCAGGTAATTGACCTGTTCCACCGGATTAATACCTACCGTAGCAATCTCCGAAGCCTCAAAATGTTGAATATCTGCTGATTGCGTTTCCTCCTCAATGTTATCAAATATTTCAGCACCTATGCTATATCCCACCGTCTGGAAAGGTGCTTCATTATCGGCGGCATTTGGTGTTGTACCTGTAGGGTTTTCCCTGTTGCTATCCAAGGCAATCCTGCTTTCCTTCGGTACCTCAAAATTGGGTTTCTTTTGATAGCCCATCATTCGATCTACACGCGCCCTGTCCAAAGCACTCAAATTATTTAAAAAATCTTGCTGTTCGATGTTATAGGTAACTTCATGGGTATCGCCCAAGGCAACCAACCCATCTAGAATTTCTTGATGGTCCTTGGGCAGTTCCTGGTAGAACCAATGATCTGTAGGTGTAAATCTTGCGATATAGTTGTTTTCTCTTTCCGCCACTGTTTCCAACTTCCTGGTTTGAGTATAGACTAACCAAGCAAGTCGATCAAGTCGCAATTGCTGGCTAGGGCTAAGCTCATTGAAATAGTAACTGACTTTTGGGGTCAGCAAAGGTAATAACCTAAGCGACTGCTCATAGTACTGGTCTACAATTCTCTGCTCCAAAGCTGGATCCGGAGCTTTTTCCTGATACTCCAGAAATTGTTGCAACTCTTGTTGAAGGTTGTGGGCTTCTGATTCCTTTTGACTAATTACGTCAAATTGCTGCTGAAGCATCAATTGTTGACCATCCATTTCCAATACTAACTGGTCTATAATTGATAGTTGACTATCAACAACCCTGTCTTTCAGCAAATTCTCCTTTAGTACTTGTCTAATTTCCAAAGACTTCTGATATTCTGAGGTAGTAACATCAGTTGCAACACTGTTCATTGGGTCAGATTCCAAATCCAACTCATTTAATATTTTTTTACGCTCTTCCGGGGCTATATGTTGGTTATCTAATATATACTGACGGACCGCTGATTGGTGTAAGTTGCTACGATCATCCAGGCTAAGTCCTTGATAGTGTAGTTGGTGGGCAAAATCCATTCCTTCCAGTAATTTCAAATGCCCATTTGGCTTTATTCGGGCTATTTCAGTAGTTGCGGTATGTTGGGTACCGGGCATTAAACGTTGGGTGCCAGTTAGCGAAAACCCAGTAAGTTGTTGTCTTCTTAATGACTCAGTTAGAGAGTCCAGAGCTTTTAATTGCACTTTGATTTCAATCCTCTCTTGATTTGAGTAAATCAATGCATGGTCTTGCTCTTCCGGACTTAGTCTGTCAATTGCATTCCTTCGTCCTTCCACCCTGACATCAATAATTCGATCGACAATCTCTCTATGTTCTTCATCTATATTCTGATAGTATTCCCAGTCCAGTTTGTCCTGAAGAGTCATGGCATTCTTTGATGTCAGGCCTTCAAGTTGCAGGATCCGCTTATGAGCCAATCTTTCAATGGTTGCCTTGGCGGTGATATCCAGTTTATTGTAATACCTGAAATCATCTTTTGATAGCTGTTTTGGATCAAATTCCTGCTCTGATTGTTGTCTTAAAGCAAGTATCCTATCCAATCTGGCTTTTTCATCAGCCGTTAAATTATCGTAATAGAATTGATCTTCGTCCCGGGCAGAATACAGGTTGCTTCCATCGTTAGACCGGATTCTTGACCGCAGTTGGGTGCCCTCAGCTGATTCTTCCAAGTAATCTGCCAGGTCAGTTTTTTCGGTTGGCAGGTTAAAACTATAAATATCGAACTTCCCATGACCACCCGGCCGATTAGACGAAAGGTAGCCCTTACCTGTACCTAACGAAAAGAAACTGTCATCATATCCTGAATTGAATGGAGTTCCCAGGTTTTGTATTTTACTGGTAGTGCTTTGGTAACCATTGGTCATAAATATGTCCATGCCTCCCATTCCAATATGACCGTCAGAGCTGAAGAATAGCAGGTTTCCCTTTTGAATAAAGGGAGAAGCTTCATTAAATGGAGTATTGATGTCTCCGGGGAGAAGATGGGGAACTTCCCATGCTTCTCCATTCCTTGAAACGCTGAACCATATATCATTCCCTCCCGGGCCGCCTGGTCTGTTAGATACAAAGATTAGTGTATCTCCTCCCTGGGTAAGTGCAGGATGCTTGTTATCGTATCCCGGAGCATTCACATGCTCGTTTAGCAGTTGAGGGTTCTTCCAAATACCATTTTGCTTATAGGTTACATACAGTTTACAAAAGGCGCTTCCTTCATAGCAACTGGTAAAATAATACTTGACTCCTGTGGCATTATAGGCACCTACACCATCACTGAATTTAGTATTGGTACGATCAAAATGGTCTGAAGTGCCCACCGGGGACCATGTATTTTCCTGGTTTTTATACCTGAAATTATCGGTAAAGTACTCACCGAATCGATTATCCATAAGTCCGCCTCTTGCTCCCCTTTTACCTGAGGTAATAGTAACCAAGCGATCATCTCCAGCCGTTACCGCAGCGTAGTCGTTACTACTTGAGTTTACAGGTTCCGGTAGTATAGTAAATCCCATCTCCCGCCAACTTTTCCCCAATTGGTCTATGGCCCAGAGGCAGCCCTCCATCTCAACCTCTGCTTGGCGGATGAAGTTGTCTTTCTCACTCTTTGGAATAAAGGAACTGACACTATTGGTGGCTATGAAATTCTCAAACCCATCTTTGGCCTTTTTAAAATCACCGATAGATTTTTGCATTTGAGCTAAATAAAAAGGTGATAATGGATAAGTGATTTCATCCAACTCCACTGTTCTTTGATAATAGTGGGCTGCCAGGGAATAGTTAAAAATGATCCTGTAACTTTGAGCCAGGCGATAGTTAATTTCCGGGTGGTAATCTCGAAGACCGACGGCCACCTGATAATATTGGGCGGCCGTATGGTACTGTTCCTTATCAAAGTACTCATTGGCATTTTTCAACAAATCACCCAGATCTTGTGCTGTCAGTGAGGTACTAAAGAAACAAATAATTAACCCCAGATTTAAAGGAAGCAGGCAATGCCATTGGAGCGCTCTACTAAAGCCACGGTACTTTTGAAAGAGAATATAACCAGCAACGTGGCTCATATTGCATTAAAATTACCAAATAATATTAATTAATATCTAAAGTAATGGAGTTGAAAATCGTCTGAGACCTTTTCCTTTGACAATTCTGTATGAGATTGAAGCCTCTACAGCGCCAGCGCCTCCGGTAAACTGCCGTAATGTGGAGTTGTTGAAGTCATAACTAAATCCAAATCCCATATTCCTTGTCATTAATCCAAGTGAAACAATGACAGCATCTTCAAATCGGTACCAGGTACCCAATTGCATTTTTAATCCGTTTCCTCTTGCTTTTGGTCCTACCACCTGATAAGTTAGATACACCCCAGTATTAATTTGTTGACTATTGTGTTGTGTCATATAAAGTACGTTTGGGGAGATGGTCAGTTGACGAGATATACTGAAGTTTAGTCCACCATGTGCTTTATACAAGGTAGGTAGTGGACTCTCAGTACCCTGCTCACCTAGCAGAGACTCATTTGGCCGATTAAGATTTGAAGCCGCAAACCCCAAAAATCCGCTGACTCCGGAGCGCAGCCGTCGTTTCCTCTGATCAAAGTACCAGACAATTCCGGCATGGATCACTGGAAAAGTAGTCCTTTCGTTACCCAAGGCCAGGGAAGGAGCAATATTTGCATCAAAGCCAATAAAAGGGTCGTACTGCGAGCCCCATGTTAAATTGTTGAAATCTATTTGTTTGCTAATGAATCCCCCTTGTATACCCACTGAGATCATTTGGGAGGCATCCGCCTTTAGAAATAAATTGTATGCACCGCTTATGGTGAAGGAAGTCGTTTTAAAGTTATTAGCTTCCCCTGCCATTTCACGGTATACCGACATGCCCAGCCCACCCCGGTGCTTGAACTGACTTCCACGCTCCATTAAAGGATAAACTAGGGAAAATTGAGCAATCTCAAAAGGGAGGTCTAGGGATTTCCATTGTGACCGGTAGTTTAGACCAAAATATACGTCAGCATCCAACCCCGTCATTGCCGGATTTAGATACAATGGATTTGCATAGTACTGAGAGAAATGTGGGTCCTGGGCCTCCAGTTTATTGGAAGCCAACACACTCAAGCACACAAACGCCAAACTATAAACTATTTTTCTCACCTTATTACTTGTATACTACCGTGTCTTTGAAAATGAGTTCCACTGGCAAACGTTCCCGTCAGTGTATAATGATATACTCCTATCGACTCCTCATCACCTGAGGAAGTTTCACCATGCCAACCATCAGAGTTTGCTTCCGCAAATGAGTTCGTTTCATAAACTATCTGCCCCCAGCGGTTGTAGATTCTAAACATGAAATCCTCATCCACTATTTGCTGTCCGTAAACTTTTACCACCTGGTCTTCCGGATCTAAAGCAGCAGGCGACAAAGCGTTTGGAACGAAAAGTGCTCTTTCTTCAGCAAACCCCTCCACCGCAATGGCGTAAAATTCACTGAAAGCTGGCAGGGAACTAGTTACCTGCCCGTCTGACAGACTACCGGTAAATTGTGATTGTCCCATGCTTAGAAATATTCCTCCTATAGAGTCTGCCGATGTTACCACCACGTCCTGGATATCAACATCCGATCCCAACCGCTCATCATTTGTGACTTTAAGCCGGATTTGTGTACCATCGTAAACACCAGACTGGTGAATCAACTGCCAATATCGAGTATCGGAAACGGCAAGTAACTGAAGCGGAAACGTGGGATCGGGATTTGGCTGGTAGGTAGCAATTCCCACCACCGGATTTGTGCCGGTGACATTTATAAGTTCCGCTGGACGGAAATTCCCATTTGATCCAACTGGAAAATATTTGTTGCCTGTTCCCTGGTGAAATAATGGTCCATCTATATAAGATACGTCCGATCCCCCGACTACTGTTCCACTTGCTTGCACCAAAAGGGTGATTCCATTGGAAATGGTTAAGACCCCATCCATTAGATCGAGGGTGTCCTGTATTTCTATATCGCTGGTAATCACCTTCTCTCCTTCACCGGCGATTAAGAGTTGATATACCTCTTGTCCATTATGTGCTATATTTTGCCTGTCGGTACCGTTGAGTATAAATAACCCGTTCTCAGGAGTATAAGTATCGACGTTCATCCAGTCCCCGGTCAAGGAGAGTGTTCCTTTGTTTACCAGATCACCATTATTCAACGCACCGCCCAAGATGGTTAACCTGGTTAAAGGAGTAATGGTTATTAAGGCGTTGTCATTGGTCAATGCCTGAGCTAAGGCGGTTGAGCCGCAGATTAATAAACCCGTGAAAACTAATAAACAGATCCTTCCCACTTATTGTTACTTTTTAGCCTCTAGTCCCAGAGATCGTTTGATTTCCTTAATATCCTTCTCCATTGCCGCCCGATCCATCTGAAGTTGAGTCAGGATGAACTGCTGAGTACGGACTAATTTTTGCTGTTTGTTCAGTCCAACCTTAAGTTCATTATTTAGTTCCTGTCCTCGTTTTAAAGCCTGGGCCAGCTGTTGGATGGTGGATTGTTGCTCTTTCAGGGCCTCTATCAGTACTGGTATTAGCTCCAGGTAGTTTACAGACAAGTACCCTTCCTCGTTTTGGTGGACCAGGTGTGGAAATAGTTTCTGAAGATCCTGGGCTATCACTCCAAAGTGAAGCTGCTGTTCCTGGTCACTTTTAAAAGTATAGCTCTTGCCCTCCACCATGGCGATTTTGTCCAAAGCTCGAGGAATATCTTCAATATTTGTTTTTAATCGAACATCTGAAGATGAAAACACACCACCTGCGCTAATGGTAAAAAAGTTTACAGCACCATCTCCGGTGTAGGTATCGTTAGCTCCTCCCATATTGGTAACTGTTAAGCTGCTTACAGTAGCAGCTCCTGAGTTAA
>CAZOJZ010000063.1:0-1818 GCA_964580205.1 uncultured Roseivirgaceae bacterium | reverse complement strand
ATCGGTAAAGACCCCAATTTTGCTCTTGGATATTCGTTTTTGGCATTAGCTTATCAACAACTGCCGGGGGATCCCGGAATTGTCTTTGATTTCATTAACCCGGATTCGGTTTTGATTCTTTGTAACAAGGCCATAGACCTGGACCCGATATTAAGCGATCCATATGTTACAAGGGCGGAGTACCACGCTTACATTAATCTCGATACGGCCGCGGCTACAAGGGATTACAGACAAGCCATTTCTAATGGTCCTCATCTTCCCCGTCCTTATTGGAGGTTTGGTGAGTTCCTCGATATCCAGCGCTGGGATTTAGCTGGTGCATTAAAACTTACATTCCAAGGTGTACAAAAGCAGCCCGAGTCTTGGCAGCTGGGGCAAATGCTCAGTAACATTGGCTATTATTATTTGGAGGCAGCAGATTACCAAAAGGCTGAATATTACCTGGACAAGGCTCTGGCTTATGACCCGGACAACATAGGTCTTATGGCTGGCAACGGACAGCTATATAGGGTTACTGGACAATACGATAAACTGCATAGATTGGCACAGAGAATCATGGAAATTTCTCCTCTTAACCGGGGACTTTATGAAATGGGTATGTACCATTTGATGATAAAGGAATATGAAGAATCGATCCAATATTTTGATCAATATTTTACCAGGGCATCTGAAACTGCGTTTTTTGGCGCGATGTACAACAACCATATGTATGGCTACGCCCTGCTTAAAATCGGCAAGCAAACTGAGGCCAACGAGAAGTTTGAATTTGTTCTAAATCTCATACGTGATCGGGGCCATCCCACCGAAGACTACGAATATGCCAAAATTTATTCGGCCAGGGGAATGGTAGACAGCGCCTATTATCATCTTGAAAAAGCCGTGGCAGGCCCAATCCATTGGGGCATGTCGGATTTTATGGAACGGGATCCTTTGTTTGAAAACATAAAAGATGAGCCGGAATTTCAACGTTTAGTAGGAATTGCCAGGGATAAGGTGCGGCTAAAAAGAGAGGAAGTAAGGAAGTTGGAAGAATCAGGGGTGATACCGAAGAGTTTGGATGAGCTTGAGTTGTATTAAGTGTTCTAAGGTGATCCATGCTGGCAAGAGATACTAGATAAAGTGGGGTTTCCTAAGTGAATGTGAACGGCCGCTATTGGCCCAGGCTGTGTGAAAACTCAAAAACGGCCTCATGTAGTCCCCTCTAAGCTCGACTGGATTTCGGATGAAGTTGGTCTCTACTGGAAGGGAGTTATCGGTTCGGAAGCCTCACAAATGCCGGATAGTCTACATATGATCTTGACATCAACAATCGCCTTTTTCTAAGCTGCTGTGGCGTTTTTACACAGCCTGGGTCGAAAGCGGCCGGTCACGCTTACTCCGGAAACCCCACACTCTTCAACAATTCCTGATACCTTTGGTCATTATGGAGCGGTTTGGTAGATTTAGTAGCAGCTGCTAAAAAGTCTGTCTTGTTATTTTCAAGTTCTTTATTGTACATTCAGATTAAAGTAGTTTCGATCATTTTTTACCACAATTTCAATTAAGCTGACTAAACAGATCAGATGAGTAATATTCCACCTGACATCCCCGCCAATTTTAGAGACTTTCTCCCCTAGCCGATACATTCACTAATAGCCAGAGATCGTTTAACTGGCGGCCTATATGGTGGGTCTGCTGGCTTTCTCACCTAGCTTCTGAATCCCGGCACCACCAACCACTTGGGATTTTTAAATTGTGTTTTTCTAATTTGATATTGATAATACGGCTTATAAATAGCTAATGAAATTGTAATTGTGGTGCTGGCAATTTGGATTAGAT
>CAZOJZ010000062.1:0-2529 GCA_964580205.1 uncultured Roseivirgaceae bacterium | reverse complement strand
GTTTTACCTTTTCACAATTGGCTGCCAGATGCGCACAGTGAGGCGCCTACCGCAGGTAGTGTGATCCTGGCCGGATTATTATTGAAGACGGGGGCTTATGGACTGCTGCGGTTTGTAATTCCGTTTTTTCCCGAAGCTGCTCAATCATTCGCATTGCCTGCAATGATCCTGGGAGTTTGTGGAGTTTTGTATGGAGCTAAGTTGGCGTTCGCCCAAACGGATATCAAGAGGCTGGTGGCCTATACCAGCGTATCGCATATGGGATTTGTGCTCATTGGCATATTTGCTTTTAATACACTGGCCATGCAAGGAGTGATTATGCAGTTGGTTGCTCATGGCTTAAGTACTGGAGCTCTGTTTATTTTGGCCGGAATACTTTATGAGAGAACGGGAACCCGGGACCTGGAAAAACTTGGTGGATTATGGGCCAGCGTACCCCGGATGGGCGCTGCCGGGTTAATTCTGGTTTTGGCCTCTTTGGGACTGCCGGGGTTAGCAAATTTTGTAGCGGAGTTTATGATACTTGCAGGCACCTTTGCCACCTCAAAGATGATAGCTGTTATTGCCGCCCTGGGTCTGGTTGGGGCCGCAATATATTCTCTAAGGATCATGCAGAAAATATTTTTTGGGGCAGAAAAATCAAAGACTTCAATCAGTGATCTCAACCCTTTGGAGACCATCATTATTGCTGCTGTCATATTCATTCTTTTGTTCCTGGGATTGTATCCAAGTCCTGTAACAAAAACCGTGGCGCCATCCGTTCAAGAGATTATTTCAATTACTGAAAAAGTTAAGACAAGTGAGGTTGATCAATTATTATATGAAGAAATAAAAGTAGAGGTTACTAATGGAGATAATTGATTTTACCTACTTAATACCTCTTATTATACTGGCATGTGCACCGGTGGTGTCATTGATGACTATTGCTATCTACAGGAACCATCTAATGACTTTTTCATTGGCAGTGGTTTCCATAATAATATTCCTTGCTTGTACCATTCAGCAGTGGTCGGTCCTTCCTGAATCCCACAATGTGGCTGACTTATTGATGATTGATAGCTTTTCACTCTTCTACCTGCTGTTATTGGGTGGCGCCGGTTTGGTTATCCTGTTTATTTCATACCCGTACCTGTGCCAGCACACCGAGGTCAGGGAAGAATACTATGTATTATTCCAAACAGCCTTATTCGGGGCTTCTATTCTGGTGACCAGCGTAAACTTTGTCTCTCTTTTTCTGGGGTTGGAAATTCTCACTATTAGTCTATATTCTTTGATCGCCTATACCCGGACCTGGGAAAGTTCTATAGAGGGTAGTTTGAAGTATCTTATTTTGGCCGCGGCATCTTCAGCTTTTCTGCTTTTTGGAATGGCGCTTATTTATATCGAAACCGGCACACTGGTATTCTCGAACTTAGGACAGGCATTCCAGAGCATGGGGTCCCTGTCAACCGCCGGGATGGCAATGATGCTGGTAGGAATAGGCTTTAAGCTGGCGTTGGTGCCATTCCATACCTGGACCCCTGACATATATCAGGGGGCTCCGGCACCGGTCAGCGCGCTTATCGCTTCCATCTCAAAGGGAAGTATGGTAGCGGTTTTACTACGCTTTTTATACGCCACGGCAGGTCTGGAGATTGGTTGGTTGGTATGGACCTTGAGCCTGATGGCCATTGCCTCGATGCTGGTGGGAAGTCTGCTTGCGTTGCGCCAGACTAATATTAAAAGGCTGCTGGCATATTCCAGCATTGCTCATCTTGGATATATCCTCATGGCCATAATAGCAAAATCAGACCTCTCCCTGGAGGCGGTAAACTTTTATCTGGTGGCCTACTTTATTTCCATTATTGGGGCATTTGGAAGCCTGTCCATATTTTCAACCACAGATGGTGAAATAGACGAAATTGAGGACCTTCGAGGGATGTTTTGGACCCGTCCGGTACTCTCCATTATATTCAGCGCTATGTTTTTCTCCCTGGTGGGCATTCCGCTTACCGCCGGTTTCATAGGAAAGTTCTATGTATTGTGGGCTGCCATCAACGATGGTTTATGGTTACTGGTTGTCGCGCTGGTCATCAGTAGTGTAATTGGTCTTTATTATTACCTGAGGGTCATTAATACCATGCTTTCACCCATTGGAGAGCAAACCCCACGTACTGCCAGCGCCGGACTTTCTAAAATGGGAATAGTGGTATTGTCGGTGCTGGGAATATTGGTGATTTGGTTTGGTGTTTTTCCCTCCGGATTGATTGAGCTAATTCGATCCGTGAGTGTGAGTTTTTAGCTGTTAATTCAACCTGCAATTTGTACTTCGTAATTCGTACTTCGTAATTAAAAATATGTCACCCTCAATTTTAGCATTGCTGGCAGTATTACCAATAATTTCCGCAGCTGTATTGTTGGTTGGTTTCAGGGTTCCGGCAAAAATAGCCATGCCCATTTCATTAGTAATTACCGTGGTAATAGCCTTGGTATTTTGGGATATTCCATTGACATTTATTACCGCTTCAGCTATTCAGGGTCTTTTCATAA
>CAZOJZ010000061.1:0-3157 GCA_964580205.1 uncultured Roseivirgaceae bacterium | reverse complement strand
CCCAGAAGGTCAATATCACCGATATAGTAACGCCAGCTACTGAAGGCCTCCCACACATGAAGCAGCATGTAAGACGATACCTGTAGAAAATCGCCATCGCCCGGCATGGTGTCTTCAGATTGTTGATTTTGAGGGGTTGATTGAGTAGCCCCAGACTTAGTTTGTTCAACAACCGTATTTTCCAAATGCTCACGATAGTCTGGAATGATGGAGCCGAATACTTTAGCCAGCAATATAAGAGTAATTGCTGCTATCAGTATGGTTCGAGGTGATCGGTTGCGGAACAAGAGCAAACCAAGGCCAAAAATTGAATAGTCAATCAGGATCCAAGACGGAATAGTACAAGCCATGGCTGTTACGCCAATGATTAATAGACCGGCTGATCTTCGGGCATAGAACGCAGTCGCATTGGCACCACGGGCATTGACTCGTTCCATCTGAACGAAAAAACCAATACCATACAGGAACGAAAAGATGGTGATAAATTTTCCATTGGTAAACAGATCAACCAATACCAGCGCCACAAAATCAGTTATTGCTAGGTCCAATTCCCGATAGGTGTCGCCCCACCAGATGTCCGCAGTCATGTTTACCGTAAACATGCCGAATATCGCGAGCCCACGAAGGACATCGAGCAGTTGGACACGCTCGTTTGATGAGATTGGTTTCATTTGGTTATAAAATACGTAGGTTTCGAATAATTACTACGGTTGGTAGGAACTTTTCGTAACACACTGGGGGCCGGTTTTAAGCATGTTTCGCGGCTTCAGGTTTAAGACATAATTCCTTGCTTTTACCTGATAATATCCCTAGATTAATTCTACTTCGCACCCTTGATCCGTAGCAGGGGTAATTATTTACAACCTTAAAAACAACAAACATCATGGAAACCCAATCCACCACCAGTGCACAAAGCATTGAAGAAACCACCAATCTGACAAGGCAAACCTACGACGCATTTTTACGAGGTGACATTGACGGCCTTATGGAGTTCTATACTGATGATATCGACTGGGAGGTTTACGGACCTTCATCTTTACCCACCGCCGGTTCTTATATAGGGAAGGATGCGGTCAGGAGCTTCTTTGGAAAGGTAAACGAACTACTAGAAACGGAAAAATTTGACGTACATGGATATGTGGCTCAGGGTGATACTGTAGTGGCCATTGGCGAATATCTCTGGCGCTCCAAAGTTACCGGTCGAGTATTTGATGCACACTTTGTTCATGTAGTAAACATTCGCGATGGTAAGATCTACAGGTTCAGGGAGTATACCGATACGGCAGCGGCTGTTGCTGCTATGGTGGACTAACGGACACCCGTTACTGATACTGATATCACAATAGTGATAGCAGTATCAATTATTGAACGGCGCCTTTTTCTAATCGGCAAAAATTTTGCTAAAAAAATCTTGCATATCTTGCCAGGACTGAGAATCAGCTGCTTCATTATACGCTAAAGGTAGTTCAAACTTTTTGCCAAACGCATCAGCGTCCGGGTTGGTAAAGCTATGCACTGCCCCGGGGTATGCTATGAAGGTGAAATCAACTTTTGCAGCCTCCATTTCAGCTTGGATTTCCTCAACGTGTTCGGCTTGCACGAAGGGATCTTCTGCTCCATGACAAACCAAAATAGCAGCTAGTACTGAACCTTCCTGCGCAGGGGCTTCCGTTGACAGACTTCCGTGAAAACTTACCACTCCATCCAGGTCTGCCCCGGACCTGGCCATGTGTAAAACCACACCACCTCCAAAACAGTAGCCAATGGCAGCTATCTTGTTAGGGTCGGTAGTAGAGTGGTTTTTGATTAATTCCAGCGCTGCATTAAAACGGGCCATACCGCTTTCAATATTTTGATAAACTTCCTGGGAAAACTTACCGGCATCATCGGGATGATCGGCGGTTTTTCCGTCTCCATACATATCTACCGCCAGGGCGGTGTAGCCCATCTCAGCTAACATATCGGCCCGTTTACGGGCATAGGCATTGTGTCCCCACCATTCATGAACTACCAAAATCCCTGGTCGGGGACCTTGCTGGCTGGCATCATAAGCCAGGTAGCCCTTCATGGTGATGGTATCGGCCGAATATTCAATTTCCTCACCTACTAATTGGGAACTTGAAGTTTCAGGTTCTTCGGCACTATCTTCAGAAGATTTTTGATTTCCTCCACCGCAACTAAATAATATTCCGGTAAAAAGCAGTATGGTCAGGGGGCGATTGATTAACATTGGTTTGGTTTTTAAGTTGATTTTGAATATTCGTCAAGACCCAACTTAAGAAGAGGATCGGAAATTATCAAATTTGTTGATTTATTTGTGCCAACAGCAGCTGGAAGTACCATCGGAGCAGTTGTTGGCTAAAACTCCAAAACCATGAATTCGGTACGGCGGTTTTCCTGATGCTGCTCTTCACTGCAATCCGATTTCTCCAGGCACTCATTAAGGAGTTTGGACTCCCCATAACCTTTGGCTACCAGTCGTTTAGCGTAAATTCCCCCACTGACTATATAGTCTACCACAGATTTTGCCCTTTTTTCCGATAGGCTTTGATTATATGAATCTGGTCCTCGTGCATCCGTATGTGAGCTCAATTCTATTACAATAGAAGAATTGTCATTCATTACCTCTATTATTTTATCCAGAGCCGGGGTGGCTTCCTTCATTATTTCCCATCGATCGAACTGGTAGTAGATGTTCTCAATTTCAATTGGCCCAGTGATTCGAACGCCCTTCCCCAATAAGGTTGTCTTGGCCTTGTCACCAATAGTTGATAGTTGCTCTTCCCCAACATCCAGTAGTTTGGGTTCAAGGTGCAATTTAATACTCTCCTGATCCGTATTACATGGAACATAACCTACGATCATGTCTACCTTATCTTCAAACTTTCCAACTAGGGAATATCGTTCACTGGGAAACAGTTTTAATACGAATTCCCCTTGCTCATCCGCACGTTCGACTTGTTCTTCACCAGTGAGTTCGTTTACTGCTGAGATATGTGTCCCAGGTAGTAATTCCATGGTTTCAGCATCGTATGCCTGGCCTTTCAACTCTACAAACCGTTTTAAAGGCAATACAAGCTTTTCAGAATCTCCCGGTAAATTACTCTGGGTAGAAAAGTCTCGATTTAAAGTAAGGCAGTTGTTTTTGACTACTTTG
>CAZOJZ010000060.1:0-14702 GCA_964580205.1 uncultured Roseivirgaceae bacterium | reverse complement strand
CTTGTGGGATACCTCAGGCTGTCATTTTTTACATCACAATAAAGTTTAGCATGATCTTGCAATCTAGATACTACCGTAAAGGTTTATGACCACTATGCTGCTGTTAAACTTCCCATTAGTAGTGGTGTCACTTTGTGGAATCCAACCCAGGTGACCATTGGACCAGATGATATAATGTATGCGGCCAATTATACGGGCGAAATATTCTCATTGCATGATACAGATGGGGACGGATTGGAAGATCATGCTAAACTTTATTGTGATGTAAAAAATGACAGCCTGAGGTATCCCACAAGCATGATTTTTAACGGCAGTAAACTATTTGTGGGTACCACCCAGGAAATCAGGGTCTATGAGGACATAAATTCAGACCAGGTGGCAGACACCAGTTACACTTTTTTTGACGATTTTCCTTTTACCCTACACCCCTTTGATTGGACATTTGGATTAGAAATCGGTCCTAATGACGAAATCTTTGCAATATTATGTACAGACTCCTGGAACGGTAATCCAGCAGCGGATCCGGCCGGGCTTCGTGGCGCCATTTTAAAAATAGCTCCAGACGGCAAATCATACGAAAGATTTGCTACTGGATTGAGATTTGCTTATGGGATGAGGTTTAATGAGCATGGAGATTTGTTTTTTTCGGATAATAGGGGAAATGAGAATAAATATGAAGAGCTGAATCTGGTTACTAAAGATCATTTCTATGGCAATAATTTACCGAAATATCCTGACCATCCAAAAGTAGCCGAAGCACTGATAAGGCTGCGCTATGGGTTTGCTCCAGCTGGAATCACTTTCAATAAAGAGAATAATTATTTCGATGATTCGGCCGGTGACTTATTTATTGCTTTTTGGGGGCCTGATGGTCAATGGGAGGATGGATCTATCGCTCGAGTAAGTTTAACCAAAGTTGATAATGGAGATTATGAAGCGGAGGAATATCCCGTTGCTGATAAGATAGCGAAACTTTCCGATGTGGAATTCGGTAAACAAGGAGATTTATATGTAGCTCAGTTTGGAACTGAAGATCCGTGGCATAAACCTTACAAAGAGCCAATAGGTGCTATATACAGATTTATTGAAGCTTCATGGGTTGAGCCCGATGACCCCAAAACCAATACCTCAGTGGTATTTGGCAATATACACCATGGTGAAGAGATTTTTAAAGAGAGAATTTGCGCCACTTGCCACTCGGTAGATGGAAGCGAAGACCTTTTAGGTCCTGATCTGGTTGGGATATCAGCGCTTTTATCCAATGAAGAGATATTGGAGTCCATTGAAAATCCAAATAAAAATATTAAAACTGGGTTTGACCAAAGTATAATCACCAAGAAGGATGGTAAAGCAATTAGTGGCAGAATTGTCACCGCCAATGATAAAGAGATTACCATCATGATCACCGGTAACGAATTAATCAAAATTAATAGTGAAGACATTAAATCAAGAGAGATGATAAAATCGTCTTTAATGCCACCGGGTTTATTGTCTAGTCTTACAGATAGCGAGATCAACGACTTGTTGGGTTATTTGCAAAGCTTAAAATTGGAGTATTAATAATGTTTAAGGTAATTGGATTAATTATTGTTTCTTCCTTTTTTCTTCCAAAGTGCTATTTGGATCATGAAGCTGGTGAAAGAAAACTAAAAACTAATCATTCAGAAGGAACATCATACTCCTGGCAACAATCAGATACTTCAATTGCCTTGCTAAACGGCCCTCAAATCGTTTGGCAATTTAATTTCAAAACTCCCAACGGGAAGCCGTATTTCTATCCTTTAAATACTATCACCGGTCATCAGCTAGCCTGGTCAAGACCATCGGATCATCCGTGGCATTACGGTTTGTGGTTTTCCTGGAAATTTATAAATGGCAAGAATTATTGGGAGGAAAACACAAAGACTAGGTTATCTGAAGGCCAGTCAAACATAGTAGAGGTCTCGAAAACATTGTCAGAGGATTTTTCAGCGATTGTAGAAATGGACATTAAATATTCTTCCGAAATAAGTTCAGATGTTTTACATGAGAAGAGAAAAATAAGAATCTCACCTCCCGGCAATGATGGTAACTATTATATCGACTGGTCATTCAGTTTTAACAGTCAGTCAGATTCTGTGATCTTGGATAGAACACCTCCTGAAAAAGTGGGTGGGCCACATTACGGAGGCTATGCCGGACTTTCTTACAGGGCTTCAAAATATATGACGGATCATGTTTACATGGACTCCGAAGGCTGGACGAATAGAGACGGGTTAATCGGACATGGCCAAAAAAGCGAATTGGATGGATTTTACAGGTCGCCATCCCGGCTCTAACCATAGATCGGGAGTGACCATGTTTAACCATCTCGAAAATGGTGAGCAACAAGTGTCTTGGTATATTTTTCAGGCAGATAATTTCTCTTTTTATAATGCAGGATTATTGTTTGATGAACCAATAGTAATTCTTCCTAATAGCGTATTAACCTTAAAATACAGGGTTTTGATCCATAATAATAAAATGACCAAGACAGAAATAGATGGATACTATAAAGAATACATAGAATTGAAAAATAATTTATTTATCAACATTAAATAAAATAATATGGCTATTAAAATTGGATGTTTCGCTTTAATTAATCCTTTTGAAACTTTGGATAAACAAGTTGATCAAATAAAAGAATGGGGATTTGAATATGCCGATATAACCGATAACGCGGATGGAGCATGTCTGGGGTCGCATTTTGGATTTAGCGCCGTAGCAAGTTTAGATGCAAATGCCTTTGATCTAAAAAGACTATTTGAATCAAGAGGGATAACTATTACCAGTATTTGTGCTCATGCTACTTTACTTGATCCGGCCGCTCCTTGGAGATATGGGACGTCCCAAATCGTTAAGGCAATTAGAATGGCATCTGCGATTGGTGTTGAGCATGTTATAACCACTGAGGGAGATGCCTATACAAAATTTGGGCAACAACTTTCAGATGCAGAAGCGATTTTTTCCATCAAAGAGAAACTATTTGAACCTTTGCAAATGGCTCAGGACTATGGGGTTAAGCTGCTTATTGAACCCCATGGCAAATATACAAGCTCAACCATGCATATGGAGAGAATTATTGATGAATGCAACTCGGAAGCTTTGGGGGTGAACCTCGATACTGGAAACCTATGGCTCGGAGGAGGAGATTCTATTGAAATGATTGCTAAATTAGGTAATAAAATCGAGCATGTTCATTGGAAAGATTTACCTGCTGATTATATTGGGCAAAGGGGAAAGATTTTTGGCTGTGGTATGGCTCTCATTCCGTTGGGAACAGGAGTAATAGGGATCGATAAGATTTATCGGGAGTTGGTAAAGAGTGGATTTGATGGGTATAGCACCTTGGAAATAGCAGGAGAAGAAGCTGTAAAAGAGAGTTTCGAGTATCTGAAAAACCAAGAATCTATATTGGAAGTATCCACTTAGTTGTTGAGATAATTTAATGAAAAGGAAACGATATAAGGATTTTTATAAGATTTATCATCCGGACCGATGTGAGTCTCTAATTCAAGCTGCAAACTCTGGTCAGCTTGACCTAGCCGCCCTTCGCAGGAATAATTATCCGGGACTGGACTTACCTGATTCGGTTTTACCAGGAGTAATTAGCATCGGTTATTGGGATGCCAAAATAAATCAAAATTGGGGGTTGAACTGGCATAGAAACGAAGGCATTGAATTTACTTTCCTGGCTTCAGGAAATTTGGATTTCTCCACAGAAAAAGCGCAGTTCAATCTGGGGTCAGGTGATTTCACTATTACAAGGCCTTGGCAACGGCACAAACTAGGGTATCCAAACGTTGCGATTAGCAAGCTATATTGGATGATTGTTGATGTTGGAGTGGTACAACCTCATCAAAGTTGGAAATGGCCCAGTTGGGTTATTATTTCTAAAAGCGATCTGGACTATCTGACAAAGGTCTTAAGACAGAATGAAAAGCCAGTCTGGAAAACCACAAAAAAAATGCATGAATGTTTCTACGAGTTAGGAAAATGTCTTGATGAATCAAAAATTTGGATTCCTCATTCGAAATTTAACATATTAATAAACGAGCTTCTTCTGGAGTTGTTAAGTTTGTTTAAAGAGGGTGAAGTGAAATTGGATGAATCCTTAATTGTAAATAGTAGGACCGTTGAGATCTTCCTAAAACATCTTCACGACGATTTTGAACGTCATTGGACTCTTGAAGATATGGCTGAGCATTGTGGCCTTGGAATAACAAGTTTGACAAAATATAGCAAACAACTCGTTAATATGACTCCTGTGAATTATTTAATAAGTGTTAGACTTGAGGCCGCGGCAAAAATGCTTGTTGAGAACAATGAAAATGTTACCGAGGTTTGTTACGATTGTGGTTTTTCCAGTAGTCAGTACTTTGCCACAACTTTTAGAAAGAAATATAATTGCTCTCCCAGTGACTACAGGAATGACTTTGCTGCTAGCAGAATAAGTTAGTTTCTTCAGATTACCAAAAGAATAAGAATGTTATTGTTTAATTGCAAGCACCCGAGCAGTTATGGAAAAAAATGAATAATAAATACACCTTGCTGTTAGCAATACTGATTGCTCTAGGAGGATGTAAAAAAGAAGTCCCATTAAGGGAAACTGTTCAATCGGTCTCTACCCTGCCGATGAAGAATCTATACTTGAATGATCTATCGAATTTTCATCCACCTACATCAAACTGGCAACTTGCGGGTAAAGTTTTGTCTGCTTATGAGGTTGAACAGGATATAACATTAAAGAGTGGTAAAGGTGTCCTGGTTAATATATTAAAAGAATCAGGAAATGAGAATTTATTCACCTCTTGGGATCATGGCGACCTGGAATTGGATTTAGAATTTATGATGCCTAAAGGTTCGAATTCCGGAATCTATTTTCAGGGACGCTACGAGATTCAACTATTGGACAGTTGGAAAGTTGAATCACCACGACACTCAGATTGCGGAGGGATTTATCAACGTTGGGATTCTACTGCTCGGGAAGGGGAAGAAGGTTATCAGGGCCATCCGCCAGCAATCAATGCCTGCAAAGCCCCAGGATTATGGCAGCACCTTTATGTTAAATTCATTGCTCCTAAGTTTGACATAGAGGGCAATAAGCTTAGTAGTGCTCGTTTCGACAAAGTTATCCTTAATGGTAAACTTATTCATGATAGTGTGTCTTTGACTGGCCCGACCAGAGCATCAATGGCGGAGGATGAGGTACCAAAAGGACCCCTGATGTTCCAAGGCGATCACGGCAATGTGGCATTTCGAAATATATCATATAAAAGATACTCCAAACAGAATTTACTGTTAAGTGATTTGACCTATTTTTATTATGAAACTGAGATGAGCGCGTCTCTTCCCGATTTTGACTCCCTTCAACCCATAAATCAGGGGGTTATTGATTCATTCTACATCGACCAAATCACTAAAAGAGATAACTTTTTCGGGATAAGATTTAGGGGGAAAATAACTATACCGAAAGACGGTGACTATATCTTTCATACCGTTTCAGATGACGGTTCAAAGATGTTCATAGGAGGTCAGCTTGTAGTGAATAATGATTTTAACCACGACATGGAACGGAAGTCGGGTTTGATCAAACTAGAAACAGGAATATATGACCTACGAGTTGATTATTTCAATAATCAATGGGGTAGAGGTCTGGCGATTTTATATGAAGGACCCGAAATAGAATATCAACCACTCAATTCAGTTTACAACGAACCACATGGGCGAGTATCGGAACCCTTGATAGTGATACCAATGGAGACTCCTGAGTTAATAAGGGGGTTTGTCAACTATAGGAATGAAATTCGCACGCATGCAATTTCAGTTGGCGATCCCAAAGGAGTTCATTACAGCGTTGATCTACGCAGCGGTACCCTACTAAAATGTTGGCGGGGGGAATTTGCCGATGTATCAAACATGTGGAGGAATAGGGGAAATTCACAATTAGTGATTCCTGAAGCGTTGGATGTAGAGATGTCAGATGGTTCAATAGTAGCGGTATTATCGGATGAAAACATGCCATATCCTCAAGGAGTTTCTCAGGATTTAAAACCGGAAGGATATTTACTGGATAAACAACAAAGACCAAAATTTAAATACAGTTTGGAAACGGCGACAGTTACTGACTCCTATTTTCCATCTGAGAACAAAGAAGAATTGGAACGGGTAATTGAGATCAATCCAAATGGAGTGGAGAATTTATATACCAGATTGGCGACTGCTGACTATATTGAACTCCTTGACAATGGTTATTATAGCATAGGTGGCCGATATTATCTGAGGTTGTTGTCCGAAGAGTTTCAGCCATTTCAGAGGGAGTCTGACGGGAAAATGGAGCTGATCTTGGCAGTCAACAGCCCAACCGTCTTAAAGTATAGTTTGTTATGGTAATTCGAGCTTTTGGAAAATCCTGGGCAAAGCTGGCTATGATCTTCCTTTTAGGTATATTTTTGGTGGATCCTGGTATTGGGCAGGTTGGTGAATACTATCAAATTCATCCGGTAGTTATTCCCCGGGAGGTAGTCCTGGAAGTTGGCGGATTGGCGTTTAATGACCGGGGTGAGCTAGGGGTAACCACTAGGAGAGGCGAATTGTGGTTAATAAAAAATCCTGAATCCAAGAATCCTCAATATCTACGTTACGCGCACGGATTACACGAACCCTTAGGGTTGGCTTTTAGAAATGGAAGCTTTTACTGTTCCCAGCGTGGAGAGCTGACCAAACTTACAGACCTGGACGGTGATAGTCGGGCCGATCGATATCAAACTATTTATTCCTGGGACCTGGCGGGCAATTATCATGAATACTCGTACGGGCCATTGTTTACGAAAGAGGGTGACATGCTGGTAACTTTGAATTTGGGCTGGATTGGCAGAGGAGCCAGCCTCTCAAAATGGAGGGGATGGATGTTGAAAATTACCGAAGCCGGGGATATGACTCCCATTGCTACCGGAATGAGATCACCGGCCGGGTTTGGATATAACCAGTATGGTGACATCTTTTATACAGAGAATCAAGGAGGCTGGGTGGGTTCCGGTAGGATGACCCATGTAGAAAAGGGTGATTTTGTTGGTAATCCGGAAGGGTTGAAATGGACCGAGGAAGAGGGATCCCCGTTAACTTTGAAGCCCGAGGACATAGATGATTCTCAGGGTTATACTTTATATGAATACAGTAAAACAATTCCTGAGCTGAAACCTCCTTCCGTCTGGTTTCCACATGCAATTATGGGAATTTCTACCTCGGGCATTGCGTTAATGGATGAGCAGTTCGGTCCATTCGAGAATCAATTGCTGGTAGGTGACCAAGGTCACAGCAAGATCATGAGAGTATTTCAAGAAAAAATAAATGGAGTTTACCAGGGAGCATGCTTTCCTTTTGTCGATGGTTTCTCATCTGGGGTCTTGAGATTACAGTGGTCCCCCGACGGTAAGCACTTATATGTTGGTATGACAAGCAGGGGCTGGGCGTCCACCGGACCTAAACCTTTCGGCCTGGAACGATTGACGTGGTCAGGTAAAATTCCATTTGAAATTAAAACCATAAGAGCCACCGAATCCGGATTTGAGTTGGCATTCACCCAGCCAGTGAGCCTAGCAGGTGCCCAGGAAACTGACAGCTATAGTATCACTGATTTCACCTACAAATATCATCGCACCTATGGGAGCCCTGTAATAAACAAACAAAAGAGAACCATTCAGAACATAACTATTACTGACGATGGCACCAAGGTTCGACTCGAACTAGATGGCTTAAGGAAGGGCTATATTTATGAAATAAAAGCTGAAGGAGTTCGAAATTTGAATAACCACTCACTAGTACATGGATTTGGATTCTATACCTTAAACGAAATACCAGGGCGAGGTAGAGAAGTCAGTGCAATAGTTTCAAAAAATGATCTAATAGCTATCGAGGCCTCAGAGAAAAACCCTGTACAGATGCCGGCTGACTGGGGCGCTAACTATGACCAGCAAATTGTAATGGGCACCCTGCCTGGACTTAAGTTCGATCAGGAAAAATTACAGGTAGCTGCAGGGTCAAAGGTAAAGCTTACCTTTAATAACGATGATGACATGTTGCATAACCTGGTAATTACAATGCCCAATCAGGCTGACAAAGTTGGGCTTGAAGCAATGAAATTAGGACTGGATGGGGAAGAGCAAGCTTACATCCCTGATTTGCCGGAAGTATTGTATCATACCTCACTACTACAACCAAAAACATCGGAAGCCATTTATTTTAATGCGCCGGATAAACCAGGGCGGTACGAGATTGTTTGCACTTTTCCTGGTCACTACGCCGTAATGCGTGCTGTTTTAGAAGTTCAGTGATCGTGCATTTTCTTACACACGAAGTAATTCCACTTGCCAATAATATCAGGCTTAAGTATCTAATCGTCCGCATTTTCAGAATTTGATCTTTCAATTTTTCGGACTATCCATTTATTGAGGACTAACAGGATTCCAATCACCATCATCCATTGCAATAAGCAAGTCATCATACTTGATTGAGCAAATGGATCGTACCAGTCATTATTCATGCCATCATTGATCAACCACCAAGAGTACTATTGAACCTATAGGTATAAAATACGAAATTACGATATCCCAAAGTCTATTGGCCCTGAAGTCGTTTGGATTGGCATTGAGGATCTGTTCCCGAAGTCTCCTGGCATTAAATCTTATAACCACAAATGCAAAAAATCCACCGGATAAGAGTAAGGCCAATCCCCACACAAAATCCTGGTTAGTCAATATGTTGAGGTTGATAGCTGAGGGAATACCTAAAAGATAGCTAATGGTGACGATAAACAAAATGGCCATTAGTCTGGACATTCCACCATCCACGAATGTCCTTACGATCATCTCCAGCTGTGCTATCAGGGAGGCTATTGCAGCAGCAGGTAGAGCTCAGGACAATGGCGCTGTAGGTTTAATGCCTTTTACCACCAATGAGATATAATGCAGACAGTGGGGAGACTGTGGAATTCTTTACAACCATTGCGAGGAGTACAGATTTACCAATCATGATCTACAACAACCCTATAGATTATAAGATCATGGTTACCCTGGAGATGTTCGACGAATTGGTCCGTTACGACAATATTGAGGCAGTCAAAGAATCTACCAACCCCCTATTCCCTTGGCTCATAATCCTATGATCAGTTTACAGGCCCTTCTACTTTTAATATCCCATTCATGGTTCGCCAGTGTCCGGGAAATGTACAGACGAAGGGATAGTCGCCAGCTTCCTGAGGGGCGGTAAATCTGATTACAAATGAAGCACCTGGATCAACCAGGGGCGATGCATACAATACTTGCGGCACATCTGGTACATATTGTTTTTCCTGGCCTTCCGGAAGCTGTGCTAATGCATCGGCAGCTTTTCCCACCACTTCCAGACTACCAGGAGCAATAATTAGTAGGTTGTGCTGCATTAAATCAAGATTTTCAAACACAATTTCTATCGGTTTCCCCGCTGGTACTAGCAGTTCGTTTTGATCGTATGTCATCTCATTTCGCACCGCTCTGAGTCGAATTCTGACCACATCCGGATCAGAAATTGTTAACCCAGGCTGGTTCTGCGCATTTCTCCATCCAGAATTATATGCTATGAACCTCGCACCTAACTGGTCGTGTGTATTAAATTCCGAATAATTTATACCGCGGCTTTTCTTTTCCTGTATCAGGTATTTCCAGTCCCCGGTAATTGATATTTGTGACTCATCTGCCTGAAAATACAGATCGCTTTCAGGACCTAGCAGACCTCCGGGCCCATTATCATCGGCAATGGTAAGAGTCAGGTAATTCATACCCGTATGCAAGGTGTTGACCGGTACTTCGTAAATCCTCAGCTTTTCAGGATCGTTTCGAGTTTCATGTAACATGGTGCCGTTCACAAATGCACGGTCAGATTGCCCGATCTTACCCAGATGCAAAAATGCCTCATTGGGTACGGTCTCAAGATTAATTTCTTTGTAGGCAATTACCCGGCCATTGAATTCAGGTAAAACTGTTTCTTCCCATGCAATACCGGCTTTAAATACTTTCCAGTCCCCGGTTACTTTCCTGGGGTCTTCCCATTTTTCCCATACAGAAGGGTGTTGATTCTTTTTTTCTTCCGAAGTTAGTTGATATACCGTGGCAGTTTGATCAGAGTTATAGGCTTCCAGAAAACCATTGTAATGTGCGCCCGCCGCAATAAAAAGTGCCTGAGATAACCATAAATCCTCCACCACATCAATTGATTTGCCTAATTCATAAAGTGCCCTCCCAATTTCAAGGGTTTCAGGCAGTTCTGAAATGCTCAACAAAGCCGCTAATTGCGTATGGGGATCCGGATCATTGATTATGTCAGCTTCCAGAATTTCTGAGGCCAACCAGTTTTCTTTTGGTAGTACCTGAACTGCAGCCTTACGAACTCCGGCGGCAGGATGACCTAAGGCCTGTTTCGCTGCTTCAATAGCGTCATGGTTACCATTATCGAAAGCCCCTAAGCCATGCATGGTCCAAAGTGCATGGATTGCCGCCCCATTAAGCCCCAGTTCATCCACATCAGTATTTTGTACCAACCTGATAAGGTCCTTTATCACATCCTCCTGGCCTCTCTCAACCAATAATCTTTGACCATGAAGCCTCCAGAACAGATTAGTGTTTCTTAAGGCATTTATACATTCTTCTGGGGAATTATTACTTAGATTCGGCATTTTAACCGGCTCGGTATTCTTATGCACGATTCTATATATTCGTCCGTATGAACGATCTCTTAACGGATTAACATGTGCATTTCCTTTCCCGGTCTCTGCCTGATAACCTCCTCTTTTTTCGGTTGGTGTAGGATTATGCTGAATAATAAAATTGTACCAATCGGCTACCCAGACTGCACCATCTGGCCCAACTTCAGCATGTACCGGTGAAACCCATTCATCGGAACTGGCCAGAAGGTTCCAATGGTCTTCCAAAACGAACCCTGCCCCATCTTTCCTCAAAGCGCCTTTGGCCAATAGATTCCCGGTGGGCTCACAAACAAAAGCCATACGATTCCAATATTCTTTTGGAAATGCCCTGGCGGTATACAAGTTGTGCCCGGCGGCGGCGGTGAAGCCTCCAAACACATCAACTTGACGAATGTTCTGGGTTATAGGATGAAACGCATAATATCCTGCAATTTTCTTACTTCCCACTTTTGGTATTCCTTTGACACCCAGAAAATAACGGTCAGGAATGCCCATGTACCAGCTATGTGCGTTGTTAGCGGTTGAGGCAAATACATCAAAGGTCTCTGAAAAGCCCAAGCCCCAGGTGTTATTACTGGTGGAAGTAACGAACTCGAATTCATCGACCTGTGGTTGGAATCTATAAATACCCTGACTGAACTTAAAGTTGGAGTCCGACACCATTCCATCGAAAGCTGAATAACCCACGGTCCCCCATATGTAATTATCAAACCCATATTTAAGGTTAGAAGGGCCTGCATGTGTATCAAATGTACCCCAACCACTGATCAAACTTTCTTTCAAATCAGCTTTATCATCCCCATCGGTATCTTTGAGGAAAAGAAAATCAGGTGCAGCGGAGACTATTACTCCACCATTAATAAATACCAGACTGGTAGGAATATTAAGGCTGTCTGCAAAAACAGTAAACTGATCAGCCCGACCATCTGCGTCGGTATCTACACAAATCTTTATCCGGTCATTTCCAATACCGTTCTCATTCACACTGTTTGGATAGTCTACGGATTCAATTACCCACAAACGTCCTTGTTCGTCCCAGTTCATAAACATGGGGTTGACGATGTCGGGCTCAGTAGCAAATACTTCTATTGTAAATTCAGCGGGCACCTGAATTAATTTTTCCGAATCACTTTGATCAAATGGTTCCTGTAACTTCAAAGGGTGCAGTCGTTTTTCATAGTTGGCTATGTTATCAGACTCCACATATTTATGTTCAGGGAATTCCAACCCTTCCCATAAACTCCTGACCTGATCTCCAACGGTCCAAAGAATCGCACGCATCATCAGATCCTGGAATCCGGGTTGGTTCCAGGTGCGTTGATCATGTCCGGAAGCAGTATAGAACACCCGGCCTTTCCCATGTTCCCGGACCCAGGTCCAGGGTTCACGACCGGCACTATCAACCCGCTCCATCAGCAATGTTCGATCTTGATTGTGCATGTCACTTACATAGGTTTCATCCCAGCTTTCAAACGATTTATAACCATGAGTAACCGGATGACCGGTATTTACAACCTCTGCCTTAAAAATTCCGGTTCCATGGGACTTAAACCGGGCACCAACCAGTTCTATATATTCTGCAGAATTGCGGAAACACCAGCTTGCACAATGGATAGGGAGAAACCCTTTACCTCCTGCTACATAATCCAGTAGCGCGGATTCCTGATCTATAGTGATACTATCATGATTGGCATAGATCATCAGCGCATCAAAATTAGACAGATAATCAGAGTTCAAGTCAGTTGTTTTAGTAGTATAAGTAAAATTGATCCCCTTATTTGCTAAAGCCGAAGCAAGAATCGGCATATTTTTTTCAGAATTGTGATGGTAACTTGTATGCCCTAAAAAAAGGATCTCAATTTTCCTGGGGTCAGAATTTGAACAGCCATTTAGAATGAGGTACAGGCAACACAACAAGAATAAATTATTCAATCTCATGTAATTTGATTTTTGAAAGGAGCTGATCCTGGGAAATTTTTTCAATATAAGTCAGGCGGACCATTGCTCCAAAATGTACGGGAACTTATTTGTTACAATATTCCGGAAATCTATCAAATTGAATTATAAGAGTAAATAGACAGAACAGTCCCTGTTCGATTTAATAGTTTAACAAAAATATTTATAAGACCAGATACATACTACCGAATTTGATGACACCTTGCTACCGTGGCTCGGAAGAACCATGAAATTAGTGGATATGTATATAGTTAATCATTTTAACGAGCATAATATCGACCTGACTAAGGTACAAATGATCATGCTGGTTCGGTTGTATATCAATAATGGCCAACCTGCTTCTTGGCGAACATTTTCGAATGAATTTCCCTCCGGATCATGCAGGGAGATCAATTGATCAGGTACTAAATTCCCGCAAAGTGTCCTGCTTCCTAAACAGCCAATCCATAGGTATCTATTAGGTATCCAAAATTACGAATCATGTTAATTACCAATGAATCTTCCTGGCTTTCGAGCAAACCCAACATGGTAAAGTAGCTATCCCAATAATATATTTCCCTGAACCGTCCTCCCGGTACAACGTATGGAAATGGCAGCGGTAAAAGACTACTAATGTCATTCTCCATATCAGGCTCACGTGTTAAGGTAACCCATAATATGTTTAGGTGTTCTATCAAGCTGTCCTTAGAATGAACTACCATGCCTCCTGTACTGCCAGGAATTTCGAAATGTTGATTTATAAAGGCCTCTAAATCAACAGGTTGTTGCTTTTTTAACTGATGATATTCAGCCAATATATCCTGGGGGCGGACATTGGCTTACAATCCACCATAGTTTTCGAGTCAGGAAATATTCCTGACATTTGAACATCGTGAAACAAATCCTGTAGGGCAAGTTCCGGTTGATATTTGATTCCGGTTTGAGGATTGGTTTCTACGGGTGCCTGTGTTTGGCAAGCGGATAGACCAACTAGAGCCACTAAACCCCACTGTTGTACTATTTTCATTACTTTCTTTCTTAAGTAATCACGTCTTATTAAGCATCAACTATCAAACAGTAGATCAATTGATTTACATTAATAACGTACTTTACGGCTTAAGAGATAGTTCTGATGCGGTGGTACTTATATGAGAGATTACGAATTTTCCTAATTGTTTTCCTTGAACCACTCCAATGGTACAAGCAGGCAAGTAATGAATTCCCCCATACATGCGAGAAATGGCAGCCTCTTCGGAGGCTTCATAAAAGCTGCTAAAAGATCTTGACGGTAGTCCAAATTCCAGCTCTGTGGTATCCTCGAATGGAAAAGGCTCCCCAAACAGAGAAGTCAGGGCCGTGGCTGCTGCTGCCGAAATAACACTATGCGCACTGGTATACTCCGGAAATGGTGGAGTTTGTAATACAGGTACCCAATCTTCATCGATGTACTGATTGATTACCGTTTCCGGCCTGATTAGCTCAGATCTATATTTTTCGTCCCAGCAACTAATGAATGCATCGGCCAGGGATATAGACACCAGGGCATAGGCTTCTACCGTTTGGATAAAACCTGCCCCTGCCTGCCTTGTAGCGATATCTGTAATACCTATCCAATGACCTCCAGGAGAAATCTTTTTGGTGGCAAACATCACATGTCCTTGGTGGTGGCTAACATAGGGATTACAATCCCAAAATTGAGCGATAGCTTGCTGCTCTTCAGTGATGTTTGCTCCAACCTGGTACACTTCCATTACCTCCTGGTAGAAATCACTACCATCATTCATGTCGAAAGTGGTTGGAGGGGCGGGCTCAAATTGATTTGCTGAGTCGATAACAAAAGATCTTATTTGATTCCAATGGGGCTCTATTGCATCCATATAGTCGGGAGGAGTCGGCTGCCATCGGTAAGGCTCATTCTTGATGCTGTATTTCGGAAATGTTCTGGTCTGCTTGTAATTATCCTGATCCGCCCAGTCCAAAATGTGCTGTCCTACAATATTTCCATATTCAA
>CAZOJZ010000059.1:0-3149 GCA_964580205.1 uncultured Roseivirgaceae bacterium | reverse complement strand
CCAGGGTAATAGAATGTGCCAGGGTAAATCCGGTTATGGTAATCAATAGCTTCTTTCCCATGCCTGCCACCATAATCAAACAAACCAGGAACAGTAAATGGTCCCAGCCTGATAAAATATGCTTTACTCCTAAGCGGGCGTACTGCCATGCCACTCCCCAAAAGCGTTCTTCCTCCGGCACCTTCCAGATTAATTGATCAGGCCCCAGGACCGCTCTAAATATAGAGCCATCAATTAATTGGACTTTAATGATGCTGGAAACAGACGGGTTAATCACCGGGTATTGAATTTCGATCTCTAGCCCGCCAAGTGAGATATCGGACTTGTACCGTTGACTTTTTAAGACCCCCTGTCCCATCGAATAAGTGGCCAATGAGCCAATCGGCTCAAACTCCTCCGGCATATAAATATCTGGTAGGTTGAAATCCTGTATGCTGGAAGGAATTTTGTATTGAAGGAGGTAAACCCCTTTTTGCTGTTCAATGATCTCGATAAATAAGGGGCGGCTCTCATGAGCATAAAGTGAGCTAATAGAGCATGTCAAACCAATCAACAGGATTAATTCCCACCAGATAGCAGGGCTTTCAAGAGGTTTGTTCATATTCCAGCTTAATCTCATAAGTGTCAATCAGACCCTGGATGGTTTCGGTGTTGCGTTGTTGTTTTTGCCAATATTTAGCGTCCTGCTTAACTTTGTCCCAGATTTCAGTCAATTCAGGATACCGGCCAGGTTCACTGAAGGTTACCATGACCAAATGATACCCATAGGTTGATTCAAAAGGGCCTATCCATTGATTCGATGGTGAGGCCTCAAAAATTCTCTCAGCAAAGGATTTACTAAAATGACTGGCCACATATTCAGGATCGCGTTCCACGTAGTTGGTATGGTAATGAAAACGGTCCCCCCTACTGGTAGCCATTTCAAAGGGCACAGCATGCTTATTCAGGTACTTGTATTCCTTTTCTGCACTTTTCGCGGCTTGCTCCCTATTTCTCTGTTCAAAACTGAAAAAGATATGAGTAAATGTTACTTGTGATGGCAGAAAGTAGTTTTCCTTATTTTCCTGATAGTATTGATTTACCTCATTATTCGTCAGTTCAATTAAAGCATCCACCACACTTTCAGTCATAAACTCAACTTTCTGGATCATTCGCCGCTTAATAATATAATCCTGCTGGTCCAGGCCCAAAGCCATAGCTTCTCTGTATAATGCTTCTTCGCGAACATACTCCCGGATAATTTGGTCAAGTTCATTCGTCGGCATTTCGGCCAACCTTTTTTCAAAAACTTCATTATTGAAAGCTTTCGAACGGTATTGTAGATGTTTGAGCAGAACATCTTTATTCACCACAATAGTTTTAGAATCTTCCAACTCCGGGTTCAATATTTTGAATAAAAGAAAAAACCCCAACCCAACTAAAAGAAAGTGGACCAGGGGTTGCTTAAAAATATTCTTCATAATCTACAATTATGCGATAAACTATAATCTTCTGTTGATATTTGTGGTCTTCATGTATTGAACTCCGAACACTGAACACCGATCAACGAACGCTGAAGTTTTCAAAGTAAAAGCTTGTCCTATAACTAATTTGAAACCTGATGTCAGTTACCAGGGGTATACCAAATAGGAGAAGTATAAGCCCTTTCTGTAGTGAACATCGGCGCTTCATTGGGCATTTTCACTCCAAATCTTTTGGCATCATAAGCCGTCCAGCGTGGAGTTGGAATCTCAATTACTCGAGCATAGTAAAAGGCCCGCTGGTCTGGATCAAAATCCGGATCAGTCCATACAGTAATTAATTCTGCATCTCCAATGGAATTTGTCCAGCTCGCGTTGGCTACGTCAACGGTGTTGCCCACATCGGGAAGATTTCCTTTGTTGTTTATCTTACGTTTTTCCCGGTCACCCCATACCACATTATACACTTTTTCGTGAGTTTCTCCTGAATTGTCCATCCAACCCTTTACAATTTGAATCCGGTCCAAATTTCCACTGTAGGGATCTTTGATGGCACCTACCAAAAAAATTGGAGATTTTCCACTGGGCGCATTGGTTAGATCACCTCCCATGGGTACACCTTTGGTATAGCCCACTGCAGCCGGCAACCTGTTAGCAGCATCTTCTTTTGTGAAGTCCCATCCTCCAAAAAATCGCACCGTCATGCGTGGCCCGGTAGTTCCATACACTTCTTTACGCATCATGGCATCAAATAAAGCTTTCCTGGTGTTTTCAGTAGCCCAGACACCGGCATATCCCGAGGCCACCAGTTCCCAATCGAATACCACAGCATCTCCAAATTTAGCAACGATACCTTCTGATCGTTCACCACTTGGTTCATTACCTGAATGCTTGCCAAAGAAATTCTCTTCCTCGGCAGTGGCCAGGGAGGTATGCGAGTCTGTGGAACCGATCATACCAAATTTGTATGGGTTAGTTCCCAGCTGTTGCTCTAGCTTAAGTCCATTTTTTAAAGCTTCCCTGGCATATTCGTACTGCAACATTTTATCGGTCTTAGCTACGCTCAGATTTAAATTACCTTTGTCCCAGGTTTCATAGTTCGCAAATTCATCGTTAGGTGAAAGAAATGGATGGGTTTCTCCGTCACCCTTTATCTGAGTGGCTTCATACATAGGTTCCCACCGTGCCCTGGTTTGGGCATATGATGCCGATAAAGGCTGACCGGTAGCCGGGTTAGTTTCCACTGGAAACATAATGCCATTGGAAAGGTTACCATTGTGCGCCAGAGCCAAAACCTTTCCTCTTGTATTTTGTTCATAATTTTGCATCCATTTCCACAAATCTTCCGGATTAACACTTTCCGCGGTGGTATAGGGTAACATTTGTCTGGCTTTTTCTCCTCCGTCCCGGTAAAGCACGTTTCGATGCAAATTATTCCCATTTTCATTAGAAGTCCATTCATATCCAATGATAGCAGTAAAATTTCCAGGGTCATTAAATCGCTCGGCTATATCTATGTATTCTTCCCAAACAGACATGACAAACGGTTCCTCCAACATTACTGCTGGGAGTGTTCCAGCCGAAAGTGCTTCAATGACATCCATGGTGGCCAACAATGCAGATTCTCCTCCTTCATTGATTCGATTGTGCCAGTCCCTAACCGTCGGATCCTTCATCAGGTCTACATTA
>CAZOJZ010000058.1:0-2164 GCA_964580205.1 uncultured Roseivirgaceae bacterium | reverse complement strand
TTACCGGCTGAATTTCATCTCCCACACCGACTTCACCTTCCTCCAGTACCTTGAAATAGAATCCCAACCTGCCACTCTGCAGTATCTGACTATAAAAGCCTTCGGTTTCCATTCTAATGGCTAGTTTATAACAGGGCACTCGGGGCTGTGTAACCTCTAAAAGTGCGGTGCCTATTCTGAATCTATCGCCTACATGGATGTCTTCATCCAATAACCCCTCCACGGTGAAATTTTCACCAAACTGGCCCATAGTAAAATCATTTCTGGAAAGTTCATTTTCCCAATAGGCATAATTGTCAAACGAATACACATACACTGCCCTGAATTCTCCCCCGTGTCCGATCAGATCTGCCTGACCATCACCGTCAATGTTCAATTTGCTTACCTTGATTCTTCCTGATAACGGTTCTTTGAAAATACCGGTAGAAACAATTTTTCCTTTGAATTCAATTTCCTTGGGGAGGGACGCATTTACAGACAGGAGTTTTGGCATTTGACTATAGGTTTGGGAGCATAGCTCACATGACCCAACTCATAGGAAAGTACTTCAATTAAATGTACAAAATATTTTGTTTAATATTTTCTGAACCCAACGGCTATTTAATAAGTTGTTTTTAAGTTGAATGTGATAGCTAATTAAACACATAGGTCAATATACTACTTAGTCAATGTTTGAGCAGTTAAATCAGCAACGCGGGGACTATCTTGGGAGAAAAGAAATAATTTACAATGTATACAGCATCACTTTTTGCTTCTTGCCACGAAGTTCCATGTCTCCTATCTTCTTCGGCTTGAAGGTATCGGTTTGGAGGTTAAGTTTATCTAATAGATAATTTGATAATAAAATATTTACTCCCAATTCATTGCATTTCTGTTGAATTCTGGCTGCGGTATTTAGCACGTCTCCCGAAAATACAATGTCCCGTTTAACCACCCCGATTTCACCGGCCACAACATAGCCATAATGTAAGCCTGCTTTGAATTCAGGTACAATACCATGGTAGTTTTTCTTGTAGTATGAATCTTTGAGCTTAAGGGCCTCCTGGATCTCGAAGAAGCAGTTCAGGCAATTGGCGCTGTCAACACCATTATGCATCTTCCAACTGATGATAATCTCATCTCCCACATATTGGTAGATCTCCCCTTTTGCGTTAAGAATACTGGCGGTGGAGTGCTGAAAAATGTCTTTCAAAAAATTAAAATATCGCTGCTCACCTAATTTTTCTGCAATAGTGGTGGACGACCGCAGATCCATAAACATGAAAATTCGCTTTTCTCTTTTAGGATGAAAGTACTTTCCCAATAAAAAATCCCGGAACACCCCTGGCCCATATTTATCATTGACCAGCAGTACGATCAAGGTTACAAGCACCACAAGAAGCCAAAAAAAGGTGCTGACAAGCCCGGGTATACTGAATGTACTTGACAATACTGACTGCCAGACCCGCGCATGATAGAATGGCAGTCCTAACTCGCTGCTACCAATAAAGAGACTGCCAGGAATTACTACTATGAAATCTATGACAATATATGTCCATAGGATACTCCACAAACTCGATCCGTATGTTTTAGTCCGCAGCCATTTTTCCCAGAAAAAAACGATCACACTCCCACCAATAATTCCTGCAAATATCCCTGTCATGAGACTCCCCTTGATATAGAGCCAGAGGTCTAGAACTGAAGCATCACCCAAGTCGATCAAGCCGGCGTACACAATCAAAACGTAATAAACTGCAATGAAAGTCCATCCTATAGTTATCCAGAGAATCTTGGATAACTGTGATTTGAGTGTATTAGATAAAATGAGACTCACGTTAAATAATGTTACGAACCTCTAGGTTGCAATTCTAAAACTGCGTTTTTTGATAAAGGTAATTACAATCAGCACCATAATCAAAGTTGGTATAATGAATATAGAGGTATTGATTTGGGTGTAAAGAACACTACCAGTCAGTAATCCGACTATGCTCGCCAGACTACCGGCGCTACTTGCAAAACCTTGCAGGGCTCCTTGATACTTTTGGTTGGCAACCTTCGATATTAGCGATAAAAAAGAAGGCCACATAATACCGTTGCCCGCAGCAAATAAAACAGTTCCAAGCAATATGACTGAAAGTTGGCTATATGAAAAAAGAAAGAACCCCATAGCTAACAAAACACCTCC
>CAZOJZ010000057.1:0-5256 GCA_964580205.1 uncultured Roseivirgaceae bacterium | reverse complement strand
TAAGACCACTGATGCTCGCTTGCTTTAGTAACATAGTATTACTCATTCTTTCTAAAGTCTGCATCCATCAGGACCCAGGTATTGGGATCAATCACGATATTCTTTGGCTCGGAACCAACTTGAAGGGTAAAGACATTTGATCTTTTGTCTGCCTGAACAATTTCGATCTGTGGCCGATCCTCGCCCTGGTAATAGATTGCTATTTCGATTGGCATTTCAAATAGGCTGCCATCTGTTTGAGCCTGGTTAAGCGTAATCCTAACTTGACTTTCCTGCTGGCTATACTGCCAGTTTCCAACATATTTCAGTGTGCCTCCCTGGTACAACCACTGCTCAAAAAATACAGAAAGATCCATGCCTGAAGCCTCTTCCATTTCCCTTCGGAAATCCCCCGTAGTGGCATTCGAACCTTGATATTTTTTATAATAGGATCTTATTCCTTTCCAGAAATTTTCTGTTCCCACCACACCTCTTAGCATGTGAAGTACCCAACTTCCTTTTTGATAGGTCTGAGAGCTGGTCACCTTTGCCATGTCCTTCAGATTATCATGCACGATGAGGTATTCCGGGTTTTTCAAGTAGAAATCATCGACCCTTTTTTTACTTGACCGGAGACCAGCCAGAAATGCCTCACGACCGTATTCGTGTTCAATAAAGAGCAAAGTAAAATAGGTAGCAAATCCTTCACTGAGCCATACATCATCCCAATCATATTCCGTCACGGCATTGCCAAACCATTGATGTGCAATTTCATGAATGACAATATTTCGCCATCTGGTGCTTCGTTCACCCGAGACGGAATTGTCACCGTAAAGAATGGCTGATGCTGCCTCCATTCCACCACCAACGCTGTTACTTTGGATGTTGGCTAATTTTTCGTAAGAAAATGGACCTACATAATTGCTGTAGTACTCAAGAGCCTTCTTCGTGGGCTCGGCGAAGTCATAGAATCCGGCATCACGATCCTGGTAGTAAACCCATGTCTGAATGTCTTTGCCCTGGAAATCATCCACATGCTGAACAGCAAATTTTGCAACACCTAGCACATATAACCAGGAGGCAATAGGAACTGATTGTTTCCAATGTGTGAACCTCTTATTTTCGGACAAATCAGTTTCCTCTATCAACAAACCGTTTGAGACTACTTGATAATGATTAGGAGCTGTTACTACAAATTCACAGGTGGCCTTGTCATACGGATGATCTATTGTGGGCAACCAATTTCTCCCCTTGTTTGGCCAGTTATCACTGAAGAATGTTCTGTCACCATATTTATTATCTCCAATAATTAGTCCCGTCGCCGGAATCCCCTGATAGATGATTGTAAATTGACTTCTCTGATCTTTGCTAGAAGATGAAGGAAGCGTAATGTGCAACACATCATTTTTATGACTGTAAACCACTGGTTCACCTTTCGATTCCACTGCGGTTACACTCATTCCTTTATTCTCCAGAGTACTGGATTTATTTATCAAATCCAGTTTAAAAGTTTCCATGCCTTCAGTGAGAAAACGAACATCAACTGTAGTTTTTCCAAAAATCTCATCAGTTTGGTCAGACAGCTCAATTTCAAACTTATAATTGATCACATCGATCTTTGGGTTCTTTGGATAAGGATCAGTAAAAGGGTACCCATGCTGAGTACAGATTGTAAACAAGATCAAAAAAAGCAGTATCTGTTTATTCCTATGCTTCATACAGGTTATTTATTAAGGGGTGATTTAGTTGCAGGTCTGAATTCTATTAAACCTTTTTCTTTTATGGTCCGCTCAACATCATCGATACTTGAGGGAACAAAGTCGCTCAAATTTTCAACCCCATCCTCAGTGACCAAAGCCATGTCTTCAATGCGGATGTACAATCGTTCTTCAGGAATCCAGATCATTGGATCAATGGTAAAAACCATACCTGGTTGTAAGGGTACTCTATGTACACCACCCACATCATGTACTGCCATACCAACAGGATGTTGGAAATGCCCACGAAACTCAACACCCTTTTGTACAGCTTTTAGATGAGCAGGATTGGCAAAAGATTTCCCCTCAAGGTATTTCTTCATATCCATGGCAGCTTGATCCAGTACTTCATCCGAGGTTATACCGGGCCTAACATATCTGAACAAGGCGTCACGATAGGCGACAATGTAATTGTACAAGGCACGCTGAGCATCATCATATTTGCCATTTACAGGCCATATTCGAGTAACATCGCTGGTGTAATACCCATAGTCCGGAGCGTAATCCATCAGTACCAGATCACCATCATTGAGCACATCTGTTTTATGGAAATAGTGTCCCATAAACGCGTTGGTACCTCCACCAATGATGGATGCATAACCATCACCTTGTGCACCGTTGAGGTAGAAAATGTATTTAGCTGCAGCATCCAGCTGATATTCATAGACGCCAGGACTTGTCGACCTCATAGCCTCAATTATTCCAAGACCCGCAATTTGAGTTGCCTTCCGAATCATTTCAATTTCCTTTTGACTTTTTAGGAGCCTCATAGAATCCAATATCGGCGAGAGATCACGAATCTCAAATTGAGGAAATCGTTGTATCAATAATTGTTGAAATCGTGCCTCGCGAGAGGCTTGCCCGTCCCATGGATCTGAAGAAACACGAGCCTGACCATGGAGCAATTCATCGCGGCTATCATTCCCTGTCTCTGCCGGGCTTAATGGGGTATAAAGAATGGGAGCGGGTGGTTTTATGAGTCCAGAACCGACTAAATCACTAGATAAAAATTCTAATCCCCGTACACGGTCAATCCCCGTAAGTTGCTTTACCAGTTCAGCATCTTCAGCGGATAGTATCTTGCCTTGTGAACGCTCCCTGCCTTCATCCCTGTGAGGAAGAAACAATGTCGACTTTTTAGTTTTGCCGTTAAGAAGTAAATAAGAATGAGCCGTTTCTAGTCCACACAGGTAATAAAAAGTGTTCGATTGCCTGAACACACTAAAGCCTGTAACACCATTTGAACCTTGAATGAGTGCAATGGAATTGCTATCAATTGCGTTAAATATTTTCTCTCTTCGTTCAGCAAAATCACCGGTCTGGAAATCGGTCTGATAATGGTGTTTTTCCTGGGCAAAAGAAATAGATGCTGTTGTCAATAATATTAGTAATGATAGATACTTTGCTGTTCGATTTTTCATAATTCTCATTAACAATAAACTAATAGACCTGGGCAACTCAAAAGAGTTGAAAACCAGCAGGTCGTTCTTTTCCCCTTAAAATGCAAGACACAGATATAATAATTTTTCTCAATTATCTGGTATCCTATCAGACATTAATTTACCGGCAATAGAGTCGCACTGGTATTGAAAGTGTTTTACAAGGTCGGCATATTCACTATTATAAGCGAGGTTTTTTGCCTCGTTAAAATCTTCCTGGTGGTTGTACAATTCTATGAATTCAGGATTGTTTTCATACCGTATAAATTTCCAGGTGTGGTCCCGGTATCCATCTGTCATTATGAGCAGGGGATTACTGGTAAGCTGATGTTCCATAAATATGGATGAACGCCATTTTTTTGGTGTTTGGCCGTAAAAAGCTGTTAGGCTTTCCCCATGGTAACTTTCGGGTATATCAATGCCTGCAAGCTTGAGAATGGTTGGTGTAATATCTATGTTCAAAACCATCTCTTCAAAAGATTTACCCCGTTCTGATTCGGGTTGTCTGGGATCGTAAATCATCATAGGTACCCGGATGGAATGTTCATGCAAAGTCCACTTACCAGCATATCCACGTTCTCCCAAAAAGTAACCATTGTCACCCATGAAAATAATCACGGTGTTTTCTGCCAAGCCTTCTTCTTTAAGCGCAGCTTGAATCCTACCGACAACACTGTCGACCGTACTGATCATCTTATAATATCCCTTTACCATTTTCTGGCGTTTTTCAGGGGTATCATATCTCCAATACCATCGTTTTCGGTTCATACTAGTTTTCAGAAACTCAGGTAAGGCCTCAAAAAAAGCCGCATCTGCTGTTTCTGGTATGGGTATTTCATTCTCTGCATATAAACTATCAACATACTCAGCCCAGAAATACTGTTCCTCTGCTCCATCATTGGCGTGGGGAGACCAGAAAGAAAGTGAAAGGCAAAAAGGTTTCTCTTTATTTGACTTTATAAAATCAATGGCATGGTTTCCATTAATATCTGCCAAATGCACTTGCTTCCCATCAACTTCTTTAAAATAAGGATACAAGGTTTTAACGCTTGTACTAAATAATGAATCTTCGATCCCTGCATTTACCTTGACCCCAAACTTGCCCACAAACCCTGTCTGATATCCCGCTTTTCGCAGTAAATAGGGATAGCTGTTATACATGTATTCATCTTTGAGTATAGGTTTTCCAAATGTATAATCATGAGTGCGTTCGTACAATCCTGTAAACAATGAGGCACGGCTGGCGGCACAAATGGGAGTGGTCACAAAAGCATTCTTAAAATAAAGGCCAGCACTTGCCAACTCATCCATGTTTGGTGTTTGGATAATGGGGTTACCGGCATAACCAAGGGCATCCCAACGCTGATCATCGGTGAGGATGAAAATGATATTTGGTCTCTCTGGTTCTTTATTTTCACCTGGCACGCAACCAACGAAAAATGATGATACCACGAGTAAATAGATTAGTCTTTTTAAATTCCTCATATTCAGTCAACTTTAAATTTCCCTTATTGCCTGGGTAGCATGCTTCAATAGCTCTTAGCTAATTTTCATTCTAAGCTCTCATAAATCTCAATATACTTTTTGTCCAACTCGGGAGAGTCTTTGTATTTTACCCTAAGTTCTTTTAGCTCCTCATGCAGTTTGGCGACCGTAGCAGTCCTTTGGTATTGGGTTTGCCTGCGGATGCCGATATCTCTGAAACCAATGCAATAAAGTTAAAGATTGAATCCCAATGGTTCAAATACAGAGAAAACTACAACAGCTATTACAATAACCATAAGAGAGACAATTCGCCAGCGATCAGGGACAATAATCCTGTAATTATCATTTGGCCGGGGGTGGGTATGTTCTCTTTTGCCAAAAATAAGCAAACGGCCAGAGTTGCCAGCGAGTTTTACCTCAATGCTATTAATGTGATGAAAGGAGCTGAAGCGGTTTCAGAATATGTTGCTCTTCCCTTGGCCCTTGTCCAATTTTTATTCCAACTTTAACACAATAATCATACAACGATTGCCCTACTATAAACACTCAAATTTGTATAATAGCAAAACAGAAAAAACATAAATATGAAAGCAATA